>HF972648.1:19014-32668 GCA_000432995.1 Clostridium sp. CAG:1013 | reverse complement strand
TTTTACAGGCAAGGAGTATCCCTCCCGGTACGATCACGATTTCCGTGGAAGATTCGCATTTATGTCGAAAACATCAACTATAAATGGCGGTAAAACGTTCTTGGGTGCGTTGGTAGAGTATAACTATTATACTGGGGACGAGTTACACGAATATTTTGAAAAGGGTTTTAAGGAAATGATCTGCCCTGTTTTAGAGCATGGAAAAGAAGAAATTGTTCTTCTGCTAAAGCAGGATAAGTGCCACGCAAATATTCTTCGAGAAGAGGAAACACTGGATAAACTAAAAGATTAAATAGGAAATCATGATATTTCGGCATTGAGATGGTAAATCTTTCAATTCCGATCCTGACTTTCATAAGGATCTTGAAGGGGAGCTAAAAATGGATTCCAAAGAATTCAAAAAGTTCTGTAAAGATGAATTTGCAAAGCGTGGTTTTCGCAAGGTAAAAACTTGTTATTACTGCCAGGGAAACGGAGTTCTTTGCGGTTTGTATTTGCAGCATTCAGATTTTGGTCCAGAATATTATGTTAACTTCTATTTCTTCATTGGCGATTTTACAGGCAAGGAGTATCCCTCTCGATATGACTATGATTTTTATGGAAGAATTGCATTTATGTCGAAAACATCAACTATAAATGGCGGTAAAACCTTTTTAGGGGGACTGATTGAATATAACTATTATACAGAAGATGAGTTGCGTCTATATATTGATAAGGGCTTCGAGGAGAAGATTAGTCCTGTTTTAGAGCATGGAAAAGAAGAAATTGTTCTTCTGCTAAAGCAGGATAAGTGCCACGCAAATATTCTTCGAGAAGAGGAAACACTGAATAAACTAAAAGATTAAATACTGTTGTTTTTGTGCTTTGCAATTGTGGTTGGCCATCCATTGGTTCTTGTCGTCTGTTTCACTTCTCAGTTTTGGGGATAGTGATTCAGTTTCTGCCTACTATTTCTGGGAAGGATACAAGCGTGATCGAGAAGAACAATTGACTCTCCCACATACTGAGAATTTTATCCTGAACAAATCAAAAAGCCGCCGGATAATCCGACGGCTTTTTATACTGTGTTTTTTGTTGGCAACAGCGAGATTATTCTTCGATTTCCAGTGGCACAAAGCAGAATTTGGTGCAGTCTACCAGACCGCGGTCGGTCAACCGGAGTTCCGGCAAGCAGGCCAGAGGAATCAACGCCATGGTCATAAAGGGGGAGACCATCTTGCATCCGATCTGTTCCCAAGCGTTTTCCAGCTGCTCTACCAAATCGCTCATCTCATTGACGGGCTTGTCGTTCATCAGTCCCGCGATGGGCAGGGGGACCAATCCCAGAACTTTGCCGTCCCGCACCACAACCATGCCGCCTCCAGACTGGATCAAGGTGTTGGCGGCAAGAGCCATATCCTGGTCGTTGGTGCCGATGACCAGCAGGTTGTGGGCGTCGTGAGCCACAGTGGACGCCATGGCTCCGTTTTGAATCTGGAAGCCTTTTACAAAGCCAAAGCCACGTTTTCCGGTTTCGTGATGCCGTTCGAATACCACTGCTTTCAAAACGTCCTGGGAGGTGTCAGACCGCAGTTCCCCATCGGTCACCTTGAGAACAGCCTGAGTCGCCCGATTGTCCACGCGGCCTGAGGCCACTTCCATGACCCGCACTTGAACGTTGTCACCCTTTGCGGGAATACGGAAGGATTCCGGAGTGATCTCATCCCGGATATGCATGGAACCGGTAACCCACACAGGATATTGGTAAGGCTCAAACTCTTTTGTCAGCTTTCCGTCTTTGGCAACGATGTCGCCGTCAATGAGCACCTGAACCACTTCCATGGAGGAAAGATCCCGGAGGAGCACGATGTCAGCGCATTTGCCGGGAGTGACCGACCCCAGCTCGTGATCCAGCTGGAAGCACTGAGCGCAGTTGATGGTCACCATCTGGATAGCCGTGACAGGGTCCACGCCTTCTTCCAGGGCCCGGCGGAGAATGTGGTCTATGTGACCCTGTGAAGCCAGGGTGTGGGGGTGGTTGTCGTCGGAGACCATCACAGCAAAGCGGGTGTCCACCTGATGCTGGGTGATGCTCTTGACCACTTCGTGCAGGTCCCGCCAGCCTGAGCCTTCCCGGAGCATGGCATACATGCCCAGCCGCATTTTCTGCAATGCGTCCTCCGCACGGGTGGACTCGTGACAGCAGCGGATGCCGGAGGCGACGTAAGCGTTGAGTCCGGCGCCGTTTTCCGGCATGGCATAGTGGCCTGTAACGGTCTTTCCGGCCTTGAGGGTTTCTCCCACAATGTCATGTGCGTGCTTGTCCGAGGAGAGGATCCCCGGGAAGTTCATCATTTCGCCTAGGCCCACAACACTGTCCCAGTCCATGGTATCCCGGATGTCCTCCGGACCCACAAAGGAACCAGTGTCCTCAAAGCCAGGTACAGCAGGCACGCAGGAAGGGGTGGTGATCATGGCTTTTAAGGGAGTGCGTTTGGCATCCTCCACCATGCAGGAAACGCCTTTCAGGCCCAGTACGTTGCAGATCTCGTGAGGGTCCATGAAGATCCCCACAGTGCCGTGAGGGATCACTGCCCGGGCGTACTCACCTACGGAAACCATGGAGGATTCCACATGAATGTGGCCGTCCAGGAAACCGGGGGCGATGTAAGTCCCCGTGGCGTCGATCACCTGAGTTTCTTCGCCGATGCAGTGGGAAGCGTCCCCAACCAGGGCGATACGCCCCTTGCTGATGGCCACATCTACGGATTCCAGCAGCTCATGGGTACAAACGTTAACCAGCGTGCCATTGCGGATGACGATATCCGCCGAAATACGGCCCTGAGCCACTGCAGCCAGAGTGGAGCTGGCTTCCCACAGCGGCACTTTGCAAAAGTGATTGATCATAAAGTCCCCTCCTTAAAATAAATTGGTTGAAAAAAGTCTGCAAATCTTTGGTATTCCATTGGGTTGAAACAAGGTGTTGTTTTCAACATTATATCACCGGGCTGGGTAGGAAACAACCGTCTTTTGTGGGAGTTTTGCGGTGATATTGGGACGGATTCTTGTGTTTTTGGGAGAACACGGAACAAGAAAGATACATAAATGCAATAGGCGAACCCTCCAATTTTATGGATATCTTTTTGGATAAAACGGGAAAAAAGAAGGGAAAGACAAAATGATTCTTTACAACAGCGCATTAGCGTGCTAAAATGCGAAAGCAGTTAGGAGTTGACAGTATCAGCTCCAGGAAGATTTGGAGGTAGGAACAATTATGAAGAAAAAAGCATTGTCATTGGTGCTGGCGCTGGTTTTGGCGCTGAGCATGGCAGCTTGCGGCAATAACGCTTCCAGCGGGACCGACAATAATCAGGACACCAGTGAGACCAGCAGCCAGACTGTGGATTCCAGTCAGGCTTCGGAGACCCAGTCCGAGGAAAGCGGCGCTGAGGAAGAGACCGCGGAAGAAAGCGACCTGGCTTATGTACAGGATAAGGGAACCTTGGTGGTGGGTATCACCTATTTTGATCCCATGGATTATAAGGAAGAGGGCAGCGATGAATGGATCGGTTTTGACGCCGACATGGCAAAAGCCTTCGCGGAGAGCCTGGGTGTGGATGTAGAATTCATCGAGATCACCTGGGACTACAAGGTGGAAGAGCTGGATTCCAAATCCATCGACGCTGTGTGGAACGGCATGACCCTCACCGATGAGGTGAAGTCCGCCATGGCCACTTCCACTCCTTACTGCACCAATTACCAGGTGCTGGTCTACCCCGGGGACAAGGCCGCGGATTTTGAAGGCCTGACCACGTTGGAGGGGTTGAATATCGCGGTGGAATCCGGTTCCGCCGGTGAGGATGCCGCTGTGGCTCTGAACGCTGCCACTGTGCCGGTTCAGTCTCAGGCAAACGCCCTGATGGAAGTTTCCGCAGGTACTGCTGATGCTGCTGTGATCGACGTGCTTATGGCCGCTGCCATGACCGGTGAAGGCACCAGCTACGAGGGTCTGTCTTACAGCTTGAACCTGAACGAAGCTCAGGGGTTGGAATCTGAGGAGTACGGCGTTGGCTTCCGCAAGGGTTCTGATTTGGTAGAGGCATTTAACGAGTTCTGGGCGGAGAAATCGGCGGATGGCACTGTGGAAGAAGTGGCCGCTACTTACGGTCTCCAGGACGCTGTGATCTTGGAATAATCCCATTCATTATTAAATCACATGGAACTGTTCAAGGCAGAGGGTGATTTGCCCTCTGCCTTTGGACAGCTTAAAAGAACCATGATCCCATTTTAGAGAGGACGATCCGTTGTGCTGGAGTTTTTTTCCTCCGACCAATTTCAAACTGTTTTCGCTGCCCTGAACAGCGGTTTCCTGGTCACCCTGGAACTGTTTTTTATCACGTTGATCGGCGCCCTTCCTTTGGGGCTCATCATCTCTTTTGGCTCCATGAGCCGTTTCCGCCCCTTCGGACTGCTGGCTGCCCAGTTTGGGATCACTCCCAAGGGTAAGGTGGCAAAAGCGGTGTGTTGGTTCCGGCCCATTCGCCTTGTCTGCCGGGTGCTGGTTTGGGCTATCCGGGGTACGCCTCTGGTGCTGCAGATCATCATTCTGTTCTATGTTCCCGGCATGGTGGGGCTGTTTACTTGGGGAGGCGGCGAAACGGCCCGGTTTACTGCGGTATCCGTGGCATTTGTGCTGAATTACGCCTGCTACTTTTCCGAGATCTACCGGGGCGGCATTCAGGGCGTGCCAGTGGGCCAGCAGGAGGCAGGTCAGGTGCTTGGCATGACCAAGTCTCAAATCTTTTTCAAGGTGACCCTGCTGCAAATGATCAAGCGGATCGTTCCGCCCATGTCCAATGAGATTATCACCCTGGTGAAAGACACCTCTTTGGCAAGAGTCATCGCCTTGCAGGAAGTGATCTGGATGGGCGAGTCCTTCATGAAGGGCAACCAGGGATATTCTGGTTTGGTGTGGCCTCTGTTCTTCACCGCGGTGTATTATTTGGTGTTCAGCGGCGTGGCTACCATCCTGTTGGGCAAGCTGGAAAAGAAATTGGAATTTTTCCGGTAAAGGGGGTATGGGAAATGGCGATTTTGCAAGTACAGAATTTGGAAAAACATTTCGGTACCACACAGGTACTGAAAGATATCAGTTTTGAATTGGAGCAGGGCCAGGCTATGGCCATCATCGGATCGTCGGGCAGCGGCAAGACCACCTTGCTGCGGTGCTTGAATTTCCTGGAAACTCCCACCCGGGGGAAGATCCTGGTCCAGGGGCAGACTTTGTTTGACGCCGAAGACCCTTCCACTCAGAAGGAAAGCGAGGTCCGAAAAAAGCGCCTCCATTTTGGAATGGTGTTCCAGTCCTTTAACCTGTTCCCCCAGTATACGGTGCTGGAAAACGTCACCTTGGCAAAAAAACTTCTGGCCAAGGAAGCACCGGACTATAAAGCGAGCAAAAAGCAGATCCTCTCCCAAATCGAGGAAGAGGGGAAAGATTTGTTGGAGAAAATGGGTCTGGCGGACCGAGCCGGGCATTATCCCCATCAGCTTTCTGGTGGTCAGCAGCAGCGGGTGGCGATCGCTCGAGCGTTGGCTCTGTCACCGGATATCCTCTGTTTTGATGAACCTACTTCCGCTCTGGACCCGGAGCTGACCGGGGAAGTGCTGAAGGTAATCCGTTCCTTGGCGGAGCAAAAGACCACCATGATCATCGTCACCCACGAGATGGCCTTTGCCAGAGACGTGGCGGACCAGGTGGTCTTTATGGACAGCGGTGTGATCGTGGAACAGGGCGACGCCCGTCAGGTGATCGAAAATCCCCGTCACCAGCGGACGAAACAGTTTTTGTCCCGGTATTCCCAGCAGTAAAAAACGCCTCTTTGGCAGCGTCCGGGGAGGCGTTTTTGCTGGCCATGTGAAGAAAACCAAGGAGTGTGGGATAGAAAAAAATCCCCCGGCGGTTGCCGGAGGAAGAATCTTACTTGCAGAAATAATTCAGATACCGGTCAAGACAGGAAGCGATGATGGCTTTCGCGTCCTCGTGACCCCGAACATCGCCGATCTGGGTGGATTTGTCGTGTTCCAGCTCCTTGTAAACGGCGAAAAAGTGCTGCATCTCCGCGAAGATGTGCTGAGGCAGTTCGCTGATGTCCTTATAGTTGTTGTAGGTGGGATCATCGAAGGGGATTGCAATAATTTTTTCGTCCTTGCTCCCTCCGTCGTCCATCACGATCACTCCAATGGGGTAGCAGCGCACAAGGGACATGGGAATAATGTTTTCCGAACAGAGCACCAGCACGTCCAGAGGGTCATTGTCCTGGGCGTAGGTGCGGGGAATAAATCCATAGTTAGCGGGGTAGCGGGTAGAGGTGTACAGCACTCTGTCCAGACGCAGCAAGCCTGTCTCTTTGTCCAGTTCGTATTTTGCCTTGCCGCCGTTGCTGATCTCGATCACGGCGAAAAAGTCGTCGGCCTTGATGCGCTTAGGGGAGATATCATGCCAGATGTTCACGGCGATCATCCTTTCCAATTTTCGTTTTCCCCATTATAACACAGATTTTTTGGAAAATGAAGGGATGGAGCGGTTATCCGGGGCATAATCTAATAGGGAGGAGGTGGCGGCGTGACGTGCAGAATGGACACTTTGCGGGATAAAGAGGTCATCAATGTAAAGGACGGAGGACGGATCGGATTCGTCAGCGACGTGGAACTGGACACAAAGGAAGCTCGGCTTTCCGCTGTAGTGGTGTACGGGAGGCTCCGTTTGTTTGGACTTTTGGGACGGGAAGCGGACTTTGTTATCCCCTGGGGAGATATTGTCCTCATCGGGGAGGACACTGTGTTGGTGCGTTACGAGCCTCCCGCTTCCGCCCAGCGTCCAGGGCCCTTGGGCAGGCTGCTGGAAAAGCTGGGGTTTTAAGCCCGTGATTTTTCCTCTTTGCGGCAAAAAAATCCTTGCTTCTCCAGGGGCTTCGTGCTATAATATTTCAGCAAAACACACGCCGCGTCTCGGATTGGTGCCCGGAAAACTCCGGGTCTGCCCCGAAAAGACAGCGCGGCGGCGGCAAAAGCCCGGCAACAAAATTTCAAACGGGCTTTTCAAAACCAAGGAGGTATTTTGTAAATGGCAGTCGTATCTATGAAACAGCTGTTGGAGGCCGGCGTACACTTCGGCCACCAGACCCGTCGTTGGAACCCCAAGATGGCTCCCTACATCTTCACCGAGCGCAATGGGATCTACATCATCGACCTGCAGAAGACCGTGAAGAAGCTGGAAGAGGCTTACAACTTCGTGCGTGACCTGTCCGCTGAGGGCAAGAACGTGCTGTTCGTGGGCACCAAGAAGCAGGCTCAGGAGTCCATCCGCGAGGAAGCTACCCGCGCCGGCGCTTACTATGTGAACGCTCGTTGGCTGGGCGGCATGCTCACCAACTTTGCCACCATCCGCACCCGTATCCAGCGTCTGGCTCAGCTGCGGAAGATGGAAGAGGACGGCACCTTCGATCTGCTGCCCAAGAAGGAAGTCAGCAAGCTGCAGCTGGAGATCGAGAAGCTGGAGAAGTTCCTGGGCGGCATCAAAGAGATGAAGTCCTTCCCCGGTGCTCTGTTCATCGTTGACCCCCGCAAGGAGCGCATCGCTGTTTCCGAGGCCCGCAACCTGGGCATTCCGATCGTGGCTATCGTGGACACCAACTGCGATCCCGATGAGATCGACTACGTGATCCCCGGCAACGACGACGCTATCCGCGCTGTGAAGCTGATCGCTGGTGCTATGGCTGACGCTATCATCGAGGGCCGCGAGGGCCAGATGGGCGCCGCTGCCAAGGAAGCCGCTGAGGAAGAGGCTGAGGCTGGCGACATCAACGTGGAGGAGTAATTTCTCCCCACAGGTTTCGATTTGGGAATAGATGGGCCCTGAAACTTGTTTTGGGGCATTGAATAGAGAAAGGATGTTACAAGATGAATTTTACCGCGAAAGACGTGGCAGCCCTTCGTGAAAAGACCGGCTGCGGCATGATGGATTGCAAGAAGGCTCTCACCGCTTCCGAGGGCGACATGGAAAAGGCCATCGACTTCCTGCGGGAAAAGGGCCTGGCCGCTTCCGTGAAGAAGGCTGGCCGTATCGCTGCTGAGGGTGTGGCTTTCGCTACCGTCAGCGAGTGCGGCAAAGTGGCTGTTGTCATCGAGGTCAACGCTGAGACCGACTTCGTGGCCAAGAACGCCGACTTCCAGGCTTTTGTGAAGACCTGCGCTGACACCGTTATCTATGAGAATCCCGCTGACGTGGAAGCTCTGCTGGCTTGCAAGGCTCACGGCACCGAGGAGACTGTGGACGCTCTGCTGAAGGAGAAGATCCTCACCATCGGCGAGAACATCAAGATCCGCCGCTTTGCTCGTTTCGAGGGCGCTGTTACCTCTTATGTCCATGCTGGCGGCCGTATCGGTGTTATCGTGAAGTTCGACACCACCGACGAGATCGCTTCCACCGACGCCTTCAAGACCTACGCTCACAACGTGGCTATGCAGATTGCTGCCATGAACGCTGAGTACCTGGATGAGTCCAGTGTGCCCGCCGAGCGCGTGGAGAAGGAGAAGGAGATCCTCACCCAGCAGATCGTGGACGAGGGCAAGCCCCAGAACATCGCTGAGAAGATCGTTGCTGGCCGTCTGAACAAGTTCTTCAAGGAGATCTGCCTGGTGGATCAGGTCTACGTGCAGGACAGCTCCATGACCGTGAAGCAGTACACCGAGTCTGTCGCCAAGGAACTGGGCGGCGACATCAAGATCGCTGCTTACACCCGCTTCGAGAAGGGCGAAGGCCTGGAGAAGCGTCAGGACGACTTCGCTGCTGAAGTTGCCGGCATGGTGAAGTAATTTCTACGAATCATAGTAAGGGAGCATGAGGTTGATTCTCATGCTCCCTTTTTTATGTTTGCTCCCTTTCTGGAGGCGCGGAATCCGGAAAAGTCCACTTTTTGAGAAACAGCAGATAGACTAAGATCAGCAGGAAGAGCAGATCGTAATAGTGGAGGAAATACCCTAGCAGAAGATTCAGCCCCAGATATCCCACGAATACCCCAACCTTCAAAATAAGAGCCAGCGCGCCGGGCCTCATGGTCAGCCTGGCAAGGTAGGCCATAAGGGGAGAGAAGCAGGCAAAGACAGCCCAGAATTTGATAAAACTCCACCCGTAAACAGAATTCGTCACTTCGGCGGTGATGTAGTAAGTTACCAGCATCCCGGCACAGAATAGGAAAATGTTTATCATGGCGTATTTTGTGTTCCGGCTGTAAAGACTGATAGCCATGCCAATGACCACCCAAACTCCCGCTTGGGAGAATATATCGCTGAGGGACACTCCGAAATGCTGTGCGTAGCAGTAGATGTCCATTATTTTTACAAGAAATCCTGTCAGTAACCCCACCAGAACCATGCTGACAGGGTGGAGCAAAGTGTGCTGTATTTGACGTTTCATGGCGACTCCCTTTTCCTTTTTGCTGGATGTTATTGTAGCATAGCCAAGCCCGCCAGGAAAAGGACGTGACTTTAGGATTGAATGAGGGGTGGAAAGCCCCTATATGAAGAAGTTGTTAATTTTTTGGAACTCCCTAGCTTTCCATGGGGAAAGAAGTTCTTTAATCTTTACAACGAGGATGTTTTCATGTAAAATAAATGCGAATATATTCTGTATGAACGGGAGAGATACCATGGCACCGAAATATAAGCGCGTTTTGCTCAAGCTCAGCGGAGAATCTTTAGCGGGAAAGGCCGGACACGGCATTGACTTTGACACGGTCTTGGACATCTGCAAGCCGGTAAAGGACATTGTGGACATGGGCGTGGAAGTGGCCATCGTGGTAGGCGGCGGCAACTTCTGGCGGGGCCGCAGCAGCGGCAAAATGGACCGCACCCGTGCCGACCACATGGGCATGCTGGCCACGGTGATCAACGCTCTGGGCGTGGCCGACGGTTTGGAGCAGCTGGGTCTGGACGTTCGGGTGCAGACCGCCATCGCTATGCAGGAAGTGGCTGAGCCCTACATCCGCAACCGGGCTGTGCGTCACCTGGAAAAGGGCAGAGTGGTTGTGTTCGGCTGCGGCACCGGCAACCCCTTCTTCTCCACGGATACTGGTGCAGCTCTGCGGGCTGCCGAGATCGAGGCTGACGTGATCCTGAAAGCTACCATGGTGGACGGCGTTTACGACAGCGATCCCAAGAAGAATCCCGACGCGAAGAAGTACGACACCCTGAGCTATATGGACGTGCTCAATAAGAACCTGGGCGTCATGGATATGACCGCCGCCTCTTTCTGCAAGGACCGGAACATCCCCTTCCTGGTGTTCAGCATCGAAGATCCGGAGAATATCGTCCGGGCGGTGTCTGGCGAAAAGGTAGGCACCCTGGTGCAGTAAGGGTCAAAACAAAACAGTGAGACGGTCCGGCGCGGGCCGTCTGAGAAATTCCAATTAACCTGAAAGGAATGGAACATTATGGCAGAGATGAAAGACGTTTTCGCGAAAGCGGAAAAGAAAATGGGCAAGAGCATCGACCACTTGGAGGAGGAGTACGCCGCCATTCGCGCCGGCCGTGCCAACCCTGCCGTGCTGGATAAGATCATGGTCAACTACTATGACACTCCCACTCCGATCAACCAGTTGGCGGCTGTGTCCGTCACCGAGGCCCGCGTGCTGCTGATTCAGCCCTGGGATATGTCCGTGCTGCGGGGCATTGAGAAGGCCATCCAGACCTCCGACCTGGGCGTCAACCCCCAGAACGACGGCAAGGTGATCCGTCTGGTGTTCCCGCCCCTCAACGAGGAGCGCCGCCGCGAGCTGAGCAAGGAAGTTGCCAAGCTGGCGGAAGAGGCAAAAGTGGCTATCCGAGCCATTCGCCGTGACGCCATCGAGAAGCTGAAGGAAATGAAAAAGACTGGCGAAATCACCGAGGACGACCTGAAGCAGGCAGAGAAAAAGACCCAGGATCTCACTGACAAGTTTGTGAAGAACGCGGAAGAGTGCGCTCAGCGCAAGGAAAAGGAGATCATGGCCATCTGAGCCTGAAGGGGGAACATGGCCTTGGCAGGCAGTAAAAAACAAGCCGGAGAGCAGGGGAGCCTGGTGCTCCCCACTCATATCGGCATCATTATGGACGGCAACGGCAGGGGGGGCACGGCAACGGCAGGTGGGCCCAAAAGCGGTTTCTGCCCCGTTCCGCCGGGCATCGGGCAGGTGCGCAGAATTTCCGCACCATCACTCGCTACTGCTCTAAGATCGGAATCAAATATTTGACAGTGTACGCTTTTTCCACGGAGAACTGGAGTCGTCCCATGGAGGAAGTGGGTGCTTTGATGCGCCTATTTAAAGAGTACCTGGAAGAAGCCCTGCGGGACTTTATGGACGAAAACATCCGGGTGCGCTTCATCGGGGACGTGTCTGCCTTTCCACAGGAATTGCAGGAACTGATCCAGGAAGTGGAAGAGGCCTCCGCGCCTAAGACGGGAATGGTTTTAAACCTGGCCATGAATTACGGTGGCCGGGCGGAGATCACCCGGGCAGCGAAGGCGTTTGCTCAGGATGTGGCTCAGGGGAAAGTTCAGCCCGAGGATCTTACCGAGGAGAGCTTCTCTCGGTATCTGTATACCGGCGGCCAGCCTGACCCGGATCTGATCATTCGGCCCAGTGGGGAAGAGCGGCTGTCCAATTTCCTGTTGTGGCAGAGCGCCTACGCGGAGTTTGTCTATTTCGACATTCTTTGGCCCGATTTCAAAACAAAAGACCTGGATGAGGCCATTGCCATTTATTCTTCCAGGCAGCGCCGGTTCGGAGGCGTTTAACTCCCCGGTGTTTTGTCCAAAATCAGTTTTGGAACAACAAATTCTGATGAAAACCTGAAAAGGGATCATGCTATGAAACAGCGCATTTTATCCGGTGCCATCCTGGTACTTTTTTTCGTGGCGGTCATCGTGTTTAACCGCTCTTTTCCGTTGGCGTTGACCATTGCGGTGGCACTGATTTCCGCCGTTGCGGTGATGGAACTGATCAAAGCCTTGGGAGTCACTCGAAAGTGGTTCCTCGCCGGCCCCTCTCTGATCGCGGCGGCGGCGATTCCCTTCTGCAATCACGATATGGAATTTTTGGTCTACGCTCTGTTCACCCTGGTGGTTTTCTCCGCCATGATCGTCTATCACGAAGAGACCACCTTTAAAGAAGTGGGTGTTCTGTACAGTATGGTGATCTTGATCCCCAGTGCTTTGCAGACTCTGGTGTCTCTCCGGGACCTCAACCAGGACCACGGAATGTTCTATGTGTTTATCGCGGTGCTGTCCGCTTGGGCGGCGGATGTGGGAGCGTATTTCGCCGGGACCTTCTTCGGCAAGCATAAGCTGTGCCCCACGATCAGCCCCAAAAAGACGGTGGAAGGAGCCGTGGGCGGTGTGGTCGTGGATGTGTTGGTCATGCTTCTGTGCGGCGTTCTGTTCTCCCAGGCCTTTTATCAGGGACAGGTCCAGGTCAATTATCTGGTGCTGCTGATTATCGGCCTGTTCGGTTCGGTATTGTCCATTCTGGGAGACTTGAGCTTTTCCATTATCAAGCGCAGCTGCCACATTAAAGATTTCGGTCAGGTGATCCCCGGGCACGGCGGTATCCTGGACCGTTTCGACAGCGTGATCTTCACTGCGCCATTTGTGTACCTGTTGGTGGGATTTCTTCCCCTGGTAGGCGCATAAGCATAGAGAGAGGGAAACTATGAAAAAACTGTCACTGCTGGGCTCCACCGGATCCATTGGTACCCAGGCGCTGGAGGTGGTCCGCAACCTCCGCACTCAAGGGGAGGAGATCTCCGTGGAGGTCTTGGCTGCCCGTTCCAATGTGAAACTGCTGGAGGAACAGGCCAGGGAATTCCATCCCGCCGCCGTGGCTGTCTTTGACGAGAAGGCAGCTTTGTCCCTCAAGGCAAGTTTAAAGGATACGGATATTCAGGTGCTTTCCGGTATGGAGGGCCTGTGCCAGGCGGCTGCCTGGGAGAACGCCGACACCACCCTCAATTCCGTGGTGGGCATGGTAGGGCTTCAGCCCACCTTGGCGGCAGTTCGGGCGAAAAAGACCTTGGCCCTGGCCAACAAGGAAACGTTGGTAGCCGGTGGCGCCATGGTCATGGAGGAGGTCGCTCGCAATGGGGTGGACCTTCTGCCTGTGGACAGCGAACACTCCGCCATCTTTCAGTGTTTGCAGGGCTGCCCGGAAAAGGGAGCCTTGAAAAAGCTGCTTCTCACTGCGTCCGGCGGTCCCTTCTTCGGAAAGACCCGCCAGGAACTGGAAACCGTGACTCGAGAGCAGGCGCTGCGCCATCCCAACTGGGACATGGGCGCAAAAATCACCATCGATTCTGCTACTATGATGAACAAGGGCCTGGAGGTCATTGAGGCCTCCTGGCTTTTTGGCGTACCGGAGGACAAAATAGAAGTGGTGGTCCATCGGGAGAGCATCATCCATTCCATGATCCAGTATCAGGACAACGCGGTGATGGCTCAGCTAGGCCTGCCAGATATGGCCGTGCCTATCCAGTATGCCCTGACCTACCCTCGCCGCATGCCTTCTCCCGCGGGAGAACTGGATCTGGGGGCCCTGCAAAAGCTCACCTTCTATCCTCCTGACGGGGAAGCGTTCCCATG
>HF972648.1:16898-18938 GCA_000432995.1 Clostridium sp. CAG:1013 | reverse complement strand
AAACGGGGCGAACGAGCAGGCAGTGGCTTTGTTCCTCCAAGGGAAGATCGGTTTTTTGGAGATTCCCCGTCTGGTGGAGTCGGCCATGGATCGTCAGGCTCCTGGAAAAGTCACGCTGGAAGAGGTACTGGCAGCGGACCGAGAGGCCCGGGCCTTTGTAGAAGCTGCGGTATAAAACCGGGTTTTCACACGTAAGATTACAATTTCTCAGAAGGAGATGGTTCTTTGGAGATCGTTACGGTGGCTTTACTCATTATCATTGGCGTGCTGCTGTTCGGCTTTGTGATCTTTTTCCACGAGCTGGGACATTTTCTCACGGCCAAAGCCTCGGGCATTCGTGTCAACGAGTTCGCTTTGGGCATGGGGCCCAGACTGTGGGGATTTCAGAAGGGGGAAACCAAATATTCCCTGCGGCTGCTGCCTATCGGCGGCTATTGCGCCATGGAGGGTGAGGACGAGGAGAGCGATGATGCCCGGGCGTTCGGCAACAAGCCTGTGTGGAAGCGTTTTCTGGTGGTGGCTGCCGGAGGAATCTTCAACATCATTCTGGGATTCTTCTTCATGATGATCGTCCTAGGACAGGAAGATGTGTTCGCCACCACTCAGATCGCCAGTTTCACCGAGGGCTCTGCTCTGGAGTCCGCCGGCGCTCAGGTGGGGGACCGGATCGTGGAGATCGACGGATACGCCATCTACACTGACCGAGACCTGTCCTTTGCTTTCGCCATGGCTACTCCCGACAGTGTATCCATGGTAGTAGACCGAGAGGGAGAACGGGTGGACCTGGGCACCTTCCCGCTGAATTCCCAGACCCTGGAGGACGGCACCCAAATGGTGTCCCTTGACTTTTACGTGGAGCCGGAACAGCCTACGTTTTTAGGGCTGGTTCGCAGGTCGGCTTCAGATACTTTCTCCATGGCCCGTATGGTGGTGGAGACCTTAAAGGGAATGCTCACCGGACGGTTTGGCCTGAACGACGTGGCAGGACCCATTGGAACAGCTCAGGCCATTGGCCAGGCGGCCAGCGCCGGACTGGCGGAGGGCTTTGGCCAGGCGGTGCTGAACATCCTGTTGATGATCGTTATGATCACGGTAAACTTGGGCATTGTGAACCTGCTGCCTCTGCCCGCTCTGGACGGCGGCAGATTGCTGTTTCTCATTTGGGAGGGCGTCACTCGCCGTCCTGTGCCCGCAAAGTATGAAGGCTATGTCCACGCCACCGGCTTTGTATTGCTTATCGGGTTGATGGTGGTTATTGCATTCAACGACATTGTCCGGATCGTACAAGGATAGAAACGAAACCCAAAGAGGGGCCCGTACCATCGGGCCTCCCTTTTTAAACTAAAAAACATGGGAAAGGGGAACCCCTTATGGAACGCAGGAAGTCGAAACAGGTGATGGCAGGAGGCGTGGCTATTGGCGGCGGCGCGCCGGTGACGGTGCAGTCCATGCTCAATGTGCCCTCCACGGATATTTCTGGCAGTGTGGCCCAGGCGGTGCGTCTGGAGCAGGCGGGCTGTCAGATCCTCCGGGCTGCTATCCCCAATAAAGAGGCTGTGGCCCTGATCCCCGCCATCAAAGAGAAGGTAAGCATCCCTCTGGTGGCGGATATCCATTTTGACTACAAGCTGGCCTTGGAAGCAGTGGCTGCCGGCATCGATAAGATCCGTATCAACCCCGGCAACATCGGAGAGGATTCCCGGGTGAAGGCCGTGGCGGACGCCTGCCGTTCCCATGGGATTCCCATCCGCATCGGGGTGAATTCCGGCTCCCTGGAAAAGCACATTCTGGCCAAGTACGGCGCCCCTACCCCGGAGGCCCTGTGCGAGAGCGCTCTGTACCATGTGGCGCTGTTGGAAAAGTTCGACTTTACCGACATTGTTATTTCCTTGAAAGCCTCCTCAGTGGACAACACCATTCGGGCTTATCAGCTTATGGCAGATCAGTGTGACTATCCTCTCCATCTGGGTGTGACGGAAGCGGGCACCGCCCGCATGGGATTGGTGAAGTCGGCTATCGGTATCGGCAGCCTGCTCCAGC
>HF972648.1:13335-16866 GCA_000432995.1 Clostridium sp. CAG:1013 | reverse complement strand
TACCATCCGCGTGTCCCTCACCGCCGATCCGGTAGAGGAGATCCAGGCGGGAGAGGATATCCTCCGTGCCCTGGACCTGAAAAAAGGCGTGCGATTCGTGTCCTGCCCCACCTGCGGCCGAACCCGTATTGATCTGATCGGCCTGGCCAACAAGGTGGAGAATGCCTTGAAGGACTGCCAGAAGGATATCACTGTGGCAGTGATGGGATGCGCAGTGAACGGGCCGGGAGAGGCCCGGGAGGCCGACCTTGGGATCGCCGGAGGCGATGGGGAAGGTCTGTTGTTCCAGAAAGGGAAGATCCTCCGAAAAGTGCCGGAAGACCAGCTTCTGGCAGCCCTTTTGGAAGAAGTGGAGAAGCTGCCCTGAGTCTTTCCCTGCTAGGTGAGCAGAAAGAACGAAAAACAGAGTAAGGGGTCTGGGAGACGTTGAATATACTGGGTCATTTTTTTCAAAAAGAGATAAACGGGGAGAGCTTTTCCCAAGAGCTGCGGGAGGGTGAGATCCTTCAGATCACCGTAAACCGTTCGGATCGTTCTGTGCAGATGGCGGTGCACTTCCCCCGTCTGGTGGAATACAGCGAGGTGAAAAAGCTGGAACACGTGCTGGAAGGTCCCGCATTCGGACTGAGCGCGGTGCGAATCCAGCCCCATTTTGCCCCGGAGCTTTTTTCGGAAGCTTGCATCAACTCCCTGGTGACGGCGCTGAAAGAGCGGGACGCCACCTTGAACGGCACCTTTAACCAAGCAGAAGCAGTCTATCGGGACGGGAAGCTGTCTATCCGACTGGCCCATGGCGGGTATGACCTGCTTGCAGCCCGGAACACTGACGTAAAGCTGAAAACCCTCATCAAGGAGTGGTTTGGGCTGGCAGTCTCCGTGGAATTCGTGGGACGGCTCACCGTGAAAGCAGGGGAGGGCGTCATGGTGGAGAAAGCCCGCACCGAGCAGGTTCGCAAAGAACGGGAAGCCGCTGTCCGGGAGATGGAGGAATACGAGGAGGCCATGAAGGAACAGGCCAGCCGCAGGCAGGTCAGTATCCGGGACGAGGAGCACCTTTTGCCGTCCATTATCCCCGAGACTGCTAAACCCGTGCTGGGCTCTATCCCCAGGGGCAAGACCACGCCTCTTCGGGAAGCCACGGTGGACTTGGGAAACATCACGGTGTGGGGCGAGATCTTCGGACTGGAAAGCAAGGAGACCCGGGATAAATCCCGGAAGATCTATTCCATCGATATTACCGACTATACCGGCTCCATTACTTTGAAGGTGATCCAGGACGCTCAGGACTGCCAAGGGCTGGATAAGCTGAAGTCAGGAATTACCATCCTGGTGAAAGGCGCCGTGACCTACGACACCTACGACCGGGAAAATGTCATGCGGCCTCGTTCCATCGCCACGGTGGATCAGGTGCAGGTGGTGGACGATGCCTTGGAGAAACGGGTGGAGCTCCACTTACATACCAACATGTCCGATATGGACGGCATGAGCTCCGCCACGGACCTGATCAAGCAGGCCCACAAGTGGGGACAGAAGGCCATTGCCATCACTGACCACGGTGTGGCCCAGGCCTTCCCCGAAGCCATGAACGCCGTGGAGGACATTCGGAAAAGCGGCGCGGACTTTAAGGTGCTTTACGGCACGGAGGCCTATTTTGTCAACGACCTGGTGCCTGCTGTCACCGGCGACAGCCAGCATCCTTTGACCGGCGACTTTATCTGCTTTGACCTGGAGACCACCGGTCTCAGCGCCCAGAATGACCGGATCACGGAGATCGGCGCTGTGCGCATTCATAATGGGGAGATCACCGACCGGTTCGACACCTTTGTGGACCCGGAGCGGCCCATCCCGGAGAAGATCACCCAGCTTACCTCCATCACCAACGAGATGGTCCAGGGTGCTCCCAAAGAGGAAGAAGCCCTCCAGCAGTTCTTCGATTTCTGCGGGGAGGACGCGGTGCTGGTGGCCCACAATGCCTCCTTTGACGCCGGATTCGTCCGTGCGGCGCTGAAACGTCAGGGTAAGGAATTCCCCAATACCTACATCGACACAGTGACCATGGCCCGCTCTTTGCTGCCGGACTTGAAAAAGGCCACCTTGGACTCGGTTGCCAACTACTTAAAGCTGAAGCCCTTCCACCACCATCGAGCGGAGGATGACGCCGCCGTGCTGGGGGAGATCTTTCTGAATTTCCTGGAGCGGCTCCAAAACGGACAGGGTATCCAGCGGGTGGACGAGATCAACGGCGCCCTGGCGGGAGGAGATCCCAAGAAACTGCGCTCCTACCATATGATCCTGCTGGTGAAGAACAACACCGGCTTGAAAAACCTGTACCGGCTCATTTCCGCCGGGCATCTGGACTATTTCTACCGCAATCCCCGCACTCCCAAAAGTCTCCTAAACAAGTACCGTGAGGGCTTGCTGGTGGGCAGTGCCTGTGAGGCGGGGGAGCTGTTCCGGGCCATGGTGAAGGGAGAGTCCTTCGAAAATCTGTGCAAGATCGCCTCCTACTACGACTATTTGGAGATCCAGCCCCTGGGGAACAACATGTTCATGGTCCGCAACGGGGACACGGACGTGGAAGGCTTGCGGGAATACAACCGCACCATCGTGAAGATCGGCGAGAAGCTGGGTAAGCCGGTGGTGGCTACCTGCGACGTCCACTTCAAGGACCCCAAGGACGCGGACTACCGCCGGGTCATCATGGGCAGCCGGGGCTTCGACGACGCGGATCAGCAGGCGCCCCTGTACATGCGCACTACCCCCGAGATGCTCAAAGAGTTTGAGTACCTGGGGAAAGAAAAGGCCTTCGAGGTGGTGGTGACCAACCCTAACAAGATCGCCGATATGATCGACTACATCCGCCCGGTGCCTATGGGCAACTTCCCACCCTTCATCGAAGGCGCCGAGGAGCAGCTGGTGTCCATCACTTGGGAGCGTGCCAAGAAAAAATACGGCGACCCCCTGCCTCAGATCGTGAAGGAGCGTTTGGACAAGGAACTGAACTCCATTGTGAAGCACGGCTTCTCCGTGCTGTACATGACCGCCCAGAAGCTGGTGGCGGATTCCGAGGCTCACGGTTACCTGGTGGGCTCCCGTGGATCGGTGGGTTCCTCTTTGGTGGCAAGTATGTCGGGTATCTCCGAGGTTAACCCCTTGGCGCCCCACTATGTGTGTCCCAAGTGCAAGCATAGCGAGTTCTTTACTGACGGCTCCATCGATTCCGGTTTCGACCTGCCTCCCAAGGATTGCCCCGAATGCGGCACCCCCATGGATCGGGACGGCCACACCATCCCCTTTGAGACCTTCCTGGGCTTCGACGGCGACAAGGTCCCCGATATTGACTTGAACTTCTCCAGCGAGTATCAGAGCAGCGCCCACCGCTACACGGAAGTGCTGTTCGGTCGGGAGAACGTGTTCAAGGCTGGCACCATCGGTACGGTGGCGGATAAAACCGCCGTGGGCTTCGTGCGGAAATACGCCGAAACCAAGGGCGTCACCTTCCACAAAGCGGAAGAGAAGCGGCTGGCCTTT
>HF972648.1:9297-13318 GCA_000432995.1 Clostridium sp. CAG:1013 | reverse complement strand
CCTTTGGCTGTACCGGCATCAAGCGCACCACCGGTCAGCATCCCGGCGGCATGATCGTTATTCCCCGGGGCATGGAAGTTTACGACTTCTGCCCGGTGCAGCACCCGGCCAACGACCAAAAATCCGACAACATTACCACCCACTTCGACTTCCACTCCATCCACGACAACGTGTGTAAGCTGGACGAACTGGGACACATCGTTCCCACCACCTACCGCTATGTGGAGGATTACACTGGCATCCCCGTGATGGAAGTCTCTATGAGTGACCCGGAGGTCATGTCCCTGTTCGAGTCCCCGGCGGCGCTGGGCGTCACTGAGGAGGACCTGGGCGGCATCAAGACCGGCACCCTTACCCTGCCCGAGCTGGGCACAAACTTTGTCCGAGGCATGTTGGAGGAGTCTCATCCCAAGAAATTCTCTGACCTGCTCCAGGTTTCCGGTCTGTCCCACGGCACGGACGTGTGGCTGGGCAACGCCCAGGAACTGATCCAGCAGGGCACCTGTACCATTTCCGACGTTATCGGTACTCGAGACAGTATCATGACCTATCTGATGAACAAGGGTCTTCCGCCCAAGATGGCCTTTAAGATCATGGAGATCGTGCGAAAGGGTAAGGCAACCAAACTTCTGACCCAGGAACACATCCAGGCCATGAAGGAGCACAATGTGCCCCAGTGGTATATCGATTCCTGCTTCAAGATCAAGTACATGTTCCCCAAGGCTCACGCTGCCGCCTATATGATCGCTGCCCTCCGTTTGGGCTGGTATAAGGTGCATCGCCCCTTGGAGTATTACGCCGCTTATTTCACCGTCCGCAGCGATGACTTCGACGGAGTCACTGCCGTCAAGGGCAAGGAAGCGGTGTTCCGCAAGATGAAGGACCTGGATTTGAAGATCAAGAACAGGGAGGCCTCCCAGAAAGAGGAAGGCGAGTTTGAATCCCTGCAGGTGGTCAACGAGATGCTGGCTCGGGGCATCAGTGTGCGGCCGGTGGACTTGTACCGGTCCGAAGCCAAAAAGTTTGTGGTGGAAGAGGGGGAGATCCGTCTGCCCTTCTCGTCCCTGGCAGGCGTTGGCGAAGCTGCTGCGTTCAGCTTGCGTGAAGCCCGGGACTCCGGCGGAGAGTATATCTCCATTGACGATCTTCAAGCCCGCGCCAAGGTGTCCTCGGCTGTTATCGATACCCTCCGTGAAGCGGGGGCTTTGGCCGGTCTGCCAGAAAGCAGCCAGACTACCCTGTTTTAACACTTGACAAATTAGGTTTATTACATTATCATAGTAGCACACTAAAGCGATAGAGAAAGGGGGAAGCCGGTTTTTCCGCAGGGAAGGGAGGCCGGCTATCCGCTGCCATGAAAACTTACAGTAAGATCACCCCAGAGGGAACGCGAGACCTGCTCTTCGAGGAATGCCGCGCCCGCCGGGAGGTGCAGTCCCGGTTATCCCGTCTATTTGCCCTGCGGGGCTATCGGGAAGTCCTCACGCCCGGGTTAGAGTATTTCGACGTGTTTAATCTGCCCGGTACAGCCATTCCCCAGCAGGAGATGTACAAGTGCACCGATAACCACGGCAGGCTGTTGGTGTTTCGCCCCGACTCCACTCTGCCCATTGCTCGGATGGCGGCATCCCGGCTGCAAGGCCAGGAGAAACCCTTGCGGTTTTTTTACAGCCAGACCATCTACCGCAACCGTCCCGACCTTTCCGGCCGCAGTGACGAATCCGCTCAGATGGGGATCGAGCTTATGGGAGTAGGCGGACTGCGAGCTGATCTGGAAGCGATCTCCGTGGCAGTGGCTGCCCTTTCCACTTGTGTGCCAGATTTTCGGGTAGAGATCGGCCACGCCCGGTTTTTCCAGGCGTTAGCGGATCAGCTGCCCCTGACTTTGGAAGAGAAAGAAATTTTGCGGGACACCATCGAGTCTAAGAACTATGCCGCCCTCAGCGAGCTGTTGGATCCCTTGGGGGATCTGCCCGCAGCTCGGGCCATGGCCCAGCTTCCTCGGCTGTTCGGCGGGGAGGAAGCCCTCAGCGAGGCGGGAAAATGGTTCCAGGACGGGGAGACCCGAGAAATTTTGGAATATTTGAAGCGGCTGTACAAAGCCCTGGGCCAACTGGGTCTTGGAGGACGGCTGATGGTGGACCTGGGCTTGGTCCAGCGCAACGATTACTACACCGGCGTGGTGTTTTCCGCTTATGTCCACCAGCACGGCGACGCAGTGCTTTTGGGCGGCCGGTATGACAGCTTGTGTGAGAAGTTTGGCGACCCCATGCCCGCTGTGGGCTTTTCTCTCGATCTGGATGCTGTGGCGGAGCTTCAGCCTGCAGTTCAGGAAGGGGAGGCACCGGTAAAGGCATTGGTTTTCGGTGAGCCTGGATATGAAATCCACGGCCAGAAGCTGGTGGACGTTCTGACCAGTCAGGGGACCCTCTGTGAGAATTCCGTGTTCGAGACGGAGGAGGAGACGATCCTTTATGCCAAGCGCCGGGGTATCCCCAAGGTGTACTTGGTGGGAGAGACCACCAGAGAACTGGATCTTACAGAAGGGGGAGAGAAGCAATGAAGCCTTTGCGGATCGCATTGACAAAAGGCCGGTTGGAAAAATCCACAGTGGCCCTGTTTGAAAGCGCGGGCATGGATTGTTCCAGTCTGCGGGAAAAAGGCCGGAAGCTGATCCTCCCGGTGGGGGACGGTTCCCTCCAGGCGGTGCTGGCAAAAGCCGCCGACGTGATCACCTATGTAGAGCATGGCGTTTGTGACATGGGTGTGGTGGGCAAGGACACTATCATGGAAAATGGCAGCCATTTCTTCGAGATTTTGGACCTGGGATTTGGTCGGTGCGGATTCGCTCTGGCGGCGCCCAAGGGTTCGGACTTTTACGGCGGTTATCGGGTAAAGACCATCGCCACCAAGTACCCAAAAGTGGCCCGGCGCTTCTTTGAGAGCAAGCAGATGGACGTGCGGATCATCAAGATCGAGGGTTCCGTGGAGCTGGCTCCGCTGCTGGGCTTGGCCGATGGCATTGTGGACATTGTGGAGACAGGAGCCACCTTGCGGGAAAACGGACTGGAAGTGGTGGAACCGATCGTGCAGGTGTCCGCCCGGCTCATCGTCAACGCGGCAAGCTTAAAGCTGCGCAAACAGGAGATCGAGGGCTTGGCGGCCCTTTTGGAGGAACAGATCAGGAAAGGGGAGCAAGGGAAATGATCAAAGTGGTGCAAGGGGACCGGCAGACCTGCCAGTCCTTTGTGGAGGACCTGAAAAGCCGTGTGGGCCAGACCTCCCCGGAGATCGAGGCGTCTGTGCGGGAGATCATTGAGAACGTGCGTACCGGCGGCGACGAAGCTGTGAAAGGATATTCCAAGAAGTTCGACGGCTGGACCCCGGAAAAGCTGGAACTCTCCCGGGAGGAGCTGGAACAGGCTGTTACCCAGTGCGATCCGGAATTCATCGCTGCCTTGAAGCGGGCTGCGGAGAACATTCGGGCCTTCCATCAGCGGCAGAAGCAGCAGAGCCGCATCGATCCCATGCCCAATGGCATCATCACCGGCCAGCGGGTGCGGGGCCTCCATCGGGTGGGCGTTTACGTCCCCGGCGGCACGGCGGGCTATCCTTCCTCTGTGCTGATGAACGTGATCCCCGCCCAGGTGGCGGAGGTGGGGGAGATCGTCATGGTCACTCCTCCCGGCCGTACCGGCCGCCCCGACCCCAACATCCTGGCAGCGGCCCTGGTAGCCGGCGTGGACCGGGTGTTCCTCATGGGCGGCGCCCAGGCGGTTGCTGCTCTTGCACTGGGTACGGAGAGCGTTCCCAAGGTGGACAAGATTGTGGGTCCCGGAAATATTTTCGTGGCCACAGCCAAAAAGCAGCTCTACGGTGTGGTGGACATCGACATGATCGCTGGGCCCAGTGAGATCCTTATTGTGGCGGACGAGACTGCCAACCCCCGTTTCCTGGCCGCCGACCTGATGAGCCAGGCGGAACACGATCGGATGGCTTCCGCGATCCTCATCACTCCCAG
>HF972648.1:3946-9245 GCA_000432995.1 Clostridium sp. CAG:1013 | reverse complement strand
CGAGCTGTACCGCCAGATGGAGACCCTCTCCCGAAAGGACATCATCGCCGAGAGCGTGGACCGGTTTGGTGGCGTCATTGTCTGCGAAAACATGGAAGAGGCCGTGGACTTCGCCAACGAGCTTGCCCCGGAGCATTTGGAGATCTGCTGCCAGAATCCCTTTGACTACCTGGGCCGCCTGGACAATGCTGGTTCTGTGTTTATGGGCCACTACTCTCCTGAGCCTTTGGGTGACTACTACGCCGGCGCCAATCATGTGCTGCCTACCGGTGGCACAGCCCGGTTCTTCTCACCCCTGTCCGTGGACGATTTCATCAAGAAGTCCAGCTTTATCTACTATCCCAAGGAAGAGCTGCAAAAGGCTGCTGGGGACATCATTCGTCTGGCGGAGACCGAGGAGCTCACCGCCCACGCCAATTCCATCCGGGTGCGGGTGGAGGACTAAAAGGAGCCTGCCATGTACCGCTTGAATGACAAGATCAAAGACTTGCAGCCCTACGACCCGGTGGAGGGCGGGTACCGCATCCATTTGGATGCCAACGAATCCTTTCTGCCTTTGCCTTCTGTGATCCTGGAGGAGTTGGCCCAGACTCTGCCCCAAACGGCCTTTAACCGCTATCCCGATCCGGCCGCTCGAGAGCTTTGCCAGGCTTTTGCTCAGTACTACGGGGTTCCGGTGAAAAATGTGGCAGCAGGCAACGGATCTGACGAGCTGATTACCGTACTGTTTACCGGTTTTCTCCAGCGGGGAGACGCTTTCGCCACAGTGGAACCGGATTTCTCCATGTACGCTTTCAATGGATATCTCCAGGAAGCCCGGCACATTTGTGTGCCGAAACGGGAAGATTACTCTCTGGATATTGACAAGCTGATTGAAACCTGCCAAAATGAGAATGTAAAGCTGCTGATCTTCAGCAACCCGGGTAATCCCACTTCCGTGGTGTGCCCCCGGGAGGAGATCCGCCGCCTAGTGCGGAGTGTAAACGCTCTGGTGGTGTTGGACGAGGCCTACATGGACTTTTCCGACCAGAGCTTGTTGCCGGAGTTTTCCGAGTACGACAACCTGTTGATCCTGCGCACCTGCTCCAAGGCAATTGGTATGGCCGGCGCCCGGTTGGGATTTGCTGTGGGGCAGAAGCCCTTGATTGACGCGGTAAAGGCTGTGAAGTCTCCCTACAACGTGAACACCCTGTCCCAAACGCTGGGCACAGTGGTGCTGCGCCATCCCCAGGTCCTGAAGGAAGCCCTGGCCCAGATCCTGCGGTCCAGGGACCAGCTGATTTCCGGTATAGAGGCTTTGGGCAAGGAGTATCCTGACAGATTCACATTGCTGCCTTGCGCCACCAACTTTGCCGCCATGAAGATGAAAGACGGAGAGCGCCTGTACCATTATTTGGGAGAGCGGGGCATCTCCATTCGGTATACCGGGGGTCTGGTGCGAATTACCTGCGGCACTCCCAAGGAAAATCAGGCGGTGCTGGAGGAAATGGCCCAGTATTTTGCCACCATACCGGCAGCGGAGGAGTGATACCATGGAACGTTACGCATCCATGCATCGAAAAACAAACGAAACTGAAGTCACTGTGGAACTTTGCCTGGACGGGGGAGAGAGAAACGTCTCCACCGGGGTGGGGTTCTTTGACCATATGCTCACCGCCTTTGCGGTCCATGGCGGGTTTGGGCTGAAAGTACATACGGTGGGCGACTGGGAGGTGGATTGCCACCACACCATCGAGGATACGGGCATCGTGCTGGGAAAGGCCTTTGCCGACGCATTGCCCACCAAACGGGGGATCAAACGATTCGGCCACGCCTTCATTCCCATGGACGAGGCTTTGGCCTTTGCCGCGGCTGACATCAGCGGGCGGCCCTTCCTGGTGTTTCAGGGTGAGTTCCCCCAGGAGCGGGTGGGAGATTTCGACACCTGCATGACCGAGGAATTTTTCCGGGCCTTTGCCGTCAACGCCGGAGTGACCCTCCACTTGAAGTGCGAGTACGGGAAGAATTCCCATCACATGATCGAAGCGCTGTTTAAAGCGGCGGCCCACGCTCTGCGGGACGCTGTCTCTCAGGAAGAAGAAGGAGTGCTGCTCTCTTCCAAAGGCGTGTTGTAAAAAAGCTGTGTTGGCAAGCTCCCGAACCGGGGGCTTGCTTGAGGTTTATGCTATTGAAGAAGGGGAGGAACCATCGATGATCTTACTGCCTGCCATCGACCTGCACGAAGGAAAATGCGTCCGACTGTTCCAGGGGAATTACGACACTGCCCAGGTGGTGGCCAAGGATCCCTTGACTACCGCCAAGCGCTTTCAGGAACAGGGCGCCCGTTGGCTCCACATGGTGGACTTGGACGGCGCCAAGGAAGGAAAGCCTGCTAATTCTCAGCTGATCTTCGACGTGGTGGAAAATACAGATCTCCACGTGGAAGTAGGCGGGGGCATCCGGGATATGGAAACGGTGGAATACTATTTGAACCGGGGCGTCAGCCGGATCATTCTGGGGTCCGCCGCCTTGCGTGACCCGGAATTCGTCCGGGAAGCGGTGCGCCGTTTTGAAAAGAAGATCGCCGTGGGCATCGATGCTTTGGATGGCAAGGTGGCCGCCGAGGGTTGGCTGGAACAGAGTGAGGTGGACTATGTGGAGTTTGCCAAGGAGATGGAATCCTTGGGAGTTCACTATCTGATCTGTACGGATATCAGCCGGGACGGCACCATGAATGGTCCCAATCTGGTGATGCTGGACAAGCTGAACCAGGCTGTGAACTGTCATATCATCGCCAGCGGCGGCGTGTCCAGCCTGCTGGATATCGTGAACATCTATGATTTGGGTCTGTATGGCGCCATCGCGGGGAAATCCCTGTACACGGGGGATCTGGATCTGCGCGCAGCCATTGTGGCTTGCCATAAGATCTCCGGCAAGGCTCCGGAGAAGATGCCTGACGATGAGTTGGACCTGTATTTTGCCAAGTCGGATCTGATCCCCGCCATCATCCAGGACGACGACACCGATGAAGTGCTGATGATGGCCTATATGAATCGGGAATCTTTCCGTCGGTCTTTGGAGACGGGGTACACCTGGTTTTACAGCCGCAGCCGCAAGACTCTCTGGAACAAGGGGGAGACTTCCGGTCATACCCAGAAGATTGTCAGCATTTATTCCGACTGTGACGACGATACCCTTTTGCTTCGGGTAAAGCAGAAGGGAGCTGCCTGCCATACGGGGAATCACAGCTGCTTCTTTAAAAAACTTCAGGGCTGATTTGCCCTTTGACAAGGAGAAACCACATGGATATTCTGCATGAGCTTTATGAGACTGTAGAGAGCCGCCGGGCGGAAAAGACTGAGGGCTCTTACACCTGTTACCTGTTCGAGAAAGGTCTGGATAAGATTCTGAAAAAGTGCGGTGAGGAGTGCAGCGAGGTGATCATCGCTGCCAAGAACGGCAAAAAAGAGGACACCGTGGGAGAGCTTTCCGACCTGCTGTACCATCTCACTGTGCTGATGGTCAATGAGGGCATTCCCTTTGAAGAGGTGGAAGCAGAGCTTGCCCGCCGCCATCAGAAGCAGGGGAATTTAAAGACTTTCCATCAGGTGGACAAGAATACATGAGCCGGGAAGAACTGCTGACCCAGTGGCGGGAAGAAACTGCCAGAGGCATGTCCGGGTGGGACTTTTCCCACATAGACGGCCGGTATGAAACGGATCCTCTTCCTTGGGATTATCGGACGCGGGTGAAAGAATTCCTTCGGCCCGGAGTGCGGTTGCTGGATCTGGGCACTGGCGGAGGAGAGTTGCTTCTTTCCCTTCATCACCCCTATGAGCTTACCAGTGTTACCGAGGGCTGGGCTCCGAATTTGGAGCTGTGTCGCCGGAAACTGGAGCCTTTGGGCATCACCGTCAAGAGTTACGACAGCGAGCAAGACGACGTACTTCCTTTTGAGGACGACAGCTTGGATCTGGTGCTTAGCCGCCACGAAAGCTACGACCTCAAGGAGATTCACCGGGTACTGAAAAAGGGAGGGTTCTTCGTCACGCAGCAGGTGGGCGGTGAAAACAGCCTTCCCTTGGCAAAACAGCTCCTGCCTGGATTTGAAGGAAATTTTGCAGGCTTTAATCTGGAGAATCAGCTGCCAAAGTTTCGGGACGCGGGTTTCAGGATTATGGTGAGCGATCAGGCCTTTGTCCAGGGCCGGTTCCTGGACGTGGGTGCCCTGTGCTTTCAGGCCAGTGTTTGTCCCTGGGAATTCCCTGGGTTTTCGGTGGATGCGTGTAAGGAAGCCTTGTTCCGCCTCCAAGACCAGGTGGAAACCTTGGGTTTTATTCCAAATCTGGAACATCGGTTCCTGGTCATCGCCAAGAATAAAAAGTAAGAAGCGCGACCTTATGGGGACGTGTATTGTCTGCTTGAAAACCATTTCGAGGAAAAAGTCCCATTTCTTGCATTGATAACAGTAAAAAAAAAGACCCTGAAAAGGGTCTCTTTTTTGTCTTATTGGGAAATATCCAGCAGTCGACCTACCGCTTGAATATTTTGACGCTCCACGTCTTGAAGGGTTTTGGCCTTTTGTTCCAGTGCTTTCCGGTCGGGCAGAGATTTCAAGGCTTGCTCCACTGCCTGGTCCAGATTCTCACTGGTGACTGCTCCTAGGTCAATGCAGCTTCCCGTTCCCAGGTATTTCAGGAAGGAGCCGATCTTGGGATCATAGGAGACACCAACCAGAGGGACGCCGCTCACCGAGGAGAAAATTAACCCGTGGAGCCGCATGGAGACCACAACGTCCATCCGGCTCAGCAGCCCGATGAGCAGTTCCGGTTCTGCCCGGTCATCCAAAATGTGATAGGGTGACTTCATGTGCTGGACCACTTTTTGTGCGGCAGCGGTGTCATGGAAAATGTTCAGTGAGAGGAACACTGGTGTCAGACCATACCACTGGTAGGCATTGTCGGCACAGGCGGCAAACGCAGCAGCTTTGCTCTCAAAGCCCTGCCAATTCCGCAGCATAAAGCAAATGTACCGTCCATGGGGATCCAAACCATGTTTTTTCAAGTAAATGTCCACGTCTAAGTCAGGGGAAGGCGTCAGTACCAGGGCAGGATCAGAACTGAGCAGGATCTCCGGGCGCTTGACGCCGAAGCCGTCCAGTTCCTCCATAGAGTCCTTTTCCCGCAGGGTGATAGTGTCCACGGAACGGTCCAACACGTTTTTCACCAGGCGGATGTTCCGTTCTCCCCGCACCGGGCCGATACCGCAGCCATACATATCCACCTTATTCCCCAAGAACTTGGCAAGCCGCAGAGTGAAG
>HF972648.1:0-3878 GCA_000432995.1 Clostridium sp. CAG:1013 | reverse complement strand
GGTGCCGCCGCCGTTGATATACAGCACAGATTTCCGCATAGCGGAGAACATCTTGGGCAGGTTGAAGGTGTAGATAGAGTTGACCCGATACCGTTTTTTGATGCTCTGGGTGTTTTTTGCCAGCACAGTGATAGGCATGGTGTCGTCCAGTTTTTGCACTGACTGGATGATGGATTTCAAAATGGCGTCGTCTCCGGCGTTACCGTGGCCGTAGGCCCCACAGATGATGGTGCCGTCCCGCTTCCTGGACTTCTGCCGGGCGTCCCGGCGGAGAATGCTCTCGTAGATCTCCAGCTGATGCTCCACCATTCGGTCGATGGAGAATTCCCGGGAGGCTTTTTCGTAGATCCGCTCTCCAAAGGTATCTCGCAGCTCCTTGTCATTAGCCAGGGTAAGCAGATGTTGGGCCAGCTGCTTTTCGTCACCGGGCTGGAAGATGAGCCCGTTTACCCCGTCGTCGATGAGTACCGGCACACCGCCTACGTTGGAGGCGATGGTGGCCCGGTGCATCCGAGTGCCTTCCGTCAGGGAGTAGGGGAAAGTTTCAGAGAGAGAGGTGAGCAGGTTGATGTCGATGGCGTTGTAGAAGGAGTTGATATCCCCCAGCCAGCCTGCAAAGCAGACCTTGTCGGCAATCCCCAGTTCCTTAGCCATGTTTTCCAGTTTTTCTCGGTCTTCGCCGTCACCGGCCAAAAGTAGCTTCAAATGGGAATTCTTTTTACAGGCAATGGCCATGGCACGCAGCAGGGTGGGGATGTCCTTCACAGGGGACAGTCGGGCGGCGATGCCAGCAATTACGTCGTCAGGTTCCCATTTCATGCCCACGCTCTGGAGAAATTCCTCCTTGGAGACGGTGTGGATGGGGGTCTTGAAGTCGATGCCGTTGTAGATGGTGTAGATCCTATCGGCAGGGAATCCCCGCTCGATGAGGATGTCCGTCATGGGATCGGACACGCCGATGTAGAAATTCACCCGTCGCAGGGCTACCATGTTGGTGGTACCGTAGGAGAGTCTTGCCACAGGGCGGCCCAGGTAGTCCAACCGGTAGTCGCTGTGGACAGTGGTCACTACCGGGGCGCCCAGATGCTTTTTGATCAGGTTTCCCATCAGGTTGCCACGGGCGCCATGGCAGTGGATAATGTCCACTTTTTCCCCTTCCAGTCGACGCTTCAGTTCCTGAAGGCCTACCACGGGGTTGCCGGACTCGATCACCTCAATGGGGATGCCCATTTTCGCCGCATCCTCGGAGAAATCTCCTTTGCGGAAGCAGAAGAGCCGGGCGTCAATGTATTGGTTTAATTCTTTCAGCAAATTCAGCACATGGGTCTTGGCGCCGCCGGTATCGCCGCCGCCAATCAAATGGATCACACGCATGGAGTCACTTCCAAATTCTGCCCGCATCGGGCGTATTTTCAACAAACTATCCGGGTTACACAAGGCCCGGCATGGCTTCAAATTCCGGGAGGAACCAAACGTCCCCGGCGGTAAATTCTTTTCCGTCCAAATAGGCCAGAGCCCCGCCGTCGGTCTGGAAATCAAATCGCAGCTTGTAGGAGTACAGAGCCTGGTAGGGGAAGCCGGTGGTTTTGTTCACCGCGTTTTTGCCGTATTTCCCGTCTCCCGCTAAGGGATGGCCGATAGAGGCGAAATGGGCCCGGATCTGGTGAGTGCGTCCGGTAAGCAGCTCCACCTCTACCAGAGAGAAGTCCCGCCGTTCTTCCAGCACTCGGTAGCGAGTGCGGATGGTCTTAGCGCCTTCCTTGGGTTTCTGGGAGATGTACACCCGGTTCTGGGACTCGTTCTTTTCCAGGTACCCGGTGAGCAGGTCTTCCTTCTTTTTCAAGCGGCCGCACACTACGCACAGGTAGAACTTGTGTAGTTCCCGGTCCTTCACCTTTTGGTTGAGGATCCGCAGCGCCTCGGCGTTTTTTGCCGCCATCACAATGCCTCCCGTGTTCCGGTCGATGCGGTTCACCAAAGCCGGAGCGAAGGCGTTTTCCGCCTTGGGATCGTATTCGCCCTTGTCGTAGAGGTAGTGCTGGATCCGGGCGATGAGGGAGTCGAAATGATAGTTCTCATCCGGGTGGACAATGAGGCCCGGCTTTTTGTCCAGAAGCATCACGTTCTCGTCCTCGTAGAGGATAGACAACTTCTTGGGGGCCTTGAGGAAGTCCTCTGGTTTTTCCTCTTTCTGGAAGAACTCTTCTTTTAGGAACAGGGAGACCACATCTCCCTCTTTCAGCCGTGTGGAGATTTGGCATCGCTGTCCGTTGACTTTGATATCCTTTTTGCGGATGCTTTTATATAACATGGATTGGGGCAGGTTGGGATAAGTTTTGGTGAGGAACTTGTCCACCCGCTGGTCCCCGTCGTTTTTTCCGATGGTCACTTCCACTCGGGGCATGGGACCGCCTCCTTACGATTTAGATTGTTTTGAACCATTATTGGGAGACCGGCGCAGGGTGAAGAAAAAGGCGGGCAGGGAGAGCACAATGCCGATGCCCAACGCAATGGCCACAGCGATCTTTACGGTCTCCAAACCCTTGAGCATTCCCTGAGTGTTGTCGCTCATGAAGAAATGGTAGCCGGTGTAATAGATGCCAGCCCCGGGCACCAGAGGGAAGATGCCGGTGATGAGAAATACGGTCACCGGTGTTTTCCGCAGAAAAGCGAAGCTGCGGGAAGCCCAGGCCAAGGCTACTGTGGCGAAGAAAGACGCTGTCACCACGCCGATCTCAAAATGCATGCCGATGATATAACCCAGCCAGCCGATAGCGCCTGTGATCCCACAGAATAGGTATTCCCGGCGAGGGGTGTGAAAGATGATGGCAAAGGCAATGGTGGACACAAAAGCCACAGCCGTTTGAAATGCCCAGCCCAGCAGCAGAGGAAAATCTATCACAGCAGAGCACCTCCCATCAGCAGGGACAGCACTCTCACAACAATGCCCACGCCCATGGCGATGCAGCCGCCTACCAGCACGGCGTCCAGCATGCGGATGGCGCCGCTGAGATAATCCCCGTGAAAAAAGTCCCGGATGGAGGTGGTGAGGGCCACACCGGGCACCAGACGGATGATAGAACCGATGATAATCATGTCCATATTGTGTCCCAAACCCGTCAGAAGCAGCAGAGCACCGCACAATGTGACAAGAGCGCTGGCAGAGAGATTGGTCAGGAACTTGGACATGTTGTGTTTTCCCACCCAGTAGAGGAACAGCTCCAATATCAGACCGCAGAAAAAGGCGGTGAGAGCATCAAAGCCGTCCCCGCCGAACAAATAGCTGAAACAGGCGCTGCCCACGCCGCAGGCCAGAGTGGCCAGCGGCAGAGGCGAGTAGGGGATCTCCCGAACTTTCCCCAAGATCTGAAAGGCTTCTTCCACGGTGTGCTGTCCCTGGGCGATTTCCCGAGAAAGCTGATTCACCGCGCAGATGCGGCCCATATGAGTGGTTGTACTGGGAACATGCCGCAGTTGTACAGAACGTTCTTGACCCTGTTCTACACCCACGGCAAAAATGGCGTTGGTCAGCACGTAGACGTCGAACTGCTCCACATGGTAAGCTCGCGCCACACGTTCCATGGTTTCCTGAACTCGGGAGATCTCCGCGCCGTTGCGCAGCAGGATTTCTCCCATTTGAAAGGAAAGCTCCAAGATGCTGTTGCTCTCTCCCATAGCCTGACCATCCTTTTTCCATCTATCTTTGATAATGGTAAACGAACAAGCCCCGTCTGTCAACTGTCCGCCGGAGAAAAACAGGAAAAACCAAAAGATAGAAGCAGATAAAATGGTAAAAAATGGAAAATATTATTTGGCTGTGGTATAATGTCCGCAGAACACAAGGATGCGGTCACAGCCCGCCGCCCAGGGCGCGACAT
>HF972647.1:23268-25417 GCA_000432995.1 Clostridium sp. CAG:1013 | reverse complement strand
CTCAGTCGGTAGAGCACGCGGCTGTTAACCGCGGTGTCGTTGGTTCGAGTCCAACTGGGGGAGCCAAAAAGAACTGTAAGTGTTTTACTTACAGTTCTTTTTTTGTTTTCTGCATTTGTTGAATTAAGGATCTTAGAGATTTAAAATTAAATGAAGGATTGTTGTAAGATTCTCTCTTAAAAGTTGACTTATAGAGTGAAAGAGCTTTTTCCGCGGAGAGGATGAGGAGTATGGAGGACCTGCAAATCGTGGAGCTGTACTGGGACCGTGATCCACAGGCAATCGCTCGTTCTAAGGAAAAATACGGTGTCTATTGTTTTACAGTGGCAGACCATATTCTACGCAATTGGGCGGATTCAGAGGAGTGTGTCAATGATACTTGGCTTCATGCTTGGAACAGGATCCCTCCTCATCGGCCCAATGCGCTACGGATGTTTTTGGCTAAAATCACCCGTCGTCTGGCGTTCAATCGGTTTAAATCCTACACCGTTCAAAAAAGGGGTGGGGGAGAACTGCCTCTGGTACTGGACGAGCTATCCGAGTGTGTGGGAGACGAAACAGATGTGGAGGATTCAATTATCGCCAGGGAGCTGGGGGAGAGTGTCCGACAGTTTGTTTTGACACTCCCTGCCCGTGATGGGGATATTTTTGTCCGGCGGTATTTTTTCACGGAGGCTGTTTCGGAGATCGCCCAGAAATATGGGCTCACCGCAAATCATGTATCGGTTATCCTCAATCGTACCCGCTGCAAACTGAAACTACATTTGATAAAGGAGGGATTAATAGATGAATCGTAACCAGCTGTATGAGAGTATGGAGCACATTGACGACCAGGTCTTGGAACGAAGCGAAAAACGGAAAGGTGTTCGGAAGCGTTTCTGGATGGGTGCAGTTGCTGCGGTATTGGTAATTGCGGTGGCTGCTGGTATTGCCTTACAGCCTCGTGTTCCCATAGGGGAAAACTCCGGAGCCACGACAGGGCAGGCAACAGACCAATCAGTAGGGAAAGCTAATACCCTCAGAGTTGCCACGTATCCGGAAATGGCCCCTTACCCTGATGAAAGTCAATTTATGAGCGGCGCACAGGAAACCTTTGATTCAGAGGGCTATTCTAAAGCGCACGATGCCTGGTGGGAATCTCTTCAGGCACAGAGAAGGGACACAGGATACGCCCAAGGATTGGAGAGCTTTTGGGAGAAAACTGTACCCGTATTTTTGGGTGGAGAGTCGGGAGAGAACCGTGCCTATTCCCCTGTGAATGTGTACATGGCTTTGGGTATGTTAGCGGAGCTTACTGACGGCGATTCCAGGCAGCAGGTGCTGGATCTGCTGGGGGCATCGGATATAGACGCTCTGCGGAGTCAGGCAAATGATTTGTGGAACGCCAACTATTGGAACGACGGCGCCACTGCCTCGGTCCTGGCAAGTTCCCTGTGGCTTCGGGAGGATATTTCCTATGTGGATTCCACCTTGGATACCTTGGCGGACATCTACTACGCCTCCTCCTTCCAGGGAGAGATGGGTTCTCAAGAGATGGACCAGATGTTGCAGGACTGGATTAACGATCAGACCGGAGGCCTGTTAGAGGAGCAAGTGGGAGAGCTCACCCTGAAGCCGGATACGGTCCTGGCCCTGGCTACCACCCTGTATTTCCAGGCAAAGTGGTGTGAGGAGTTTTCTGAAGCCAGCAATGTGACTCAGGCTTTTCACGGGCCCAACGGAGACAGAGATGCGGAGTTCATGCGCACCAGCACGACGAACACCTATTACTGGGGAGACAATTTTGGCGCGGTAGGACTTGGTCTGGAAAATGGAGGCGCCATGTGGTTTGTTCTCCCTGATGAGGGTACCAGCCCCGAGGAGCTTTTGCAGGACAGTCAGGCTATGGAATTCCTGTTTTCAGAAAGCGGGACCAATTCCTGGGAGAATAATAAGATGCTGACTATCCATCTGTCTGTCCCCAAGTTTGATATCAGTTCCCAAACGGATCTGCTGGGCGGTTTGGAGACCCTGGGTGTCACAGATGCCCTGGACCCGGAACTGGCGGATTTCTCACCCACCACCCAGGATGTGGACAGTGTGTACCTGTCTCAGGCACAGCACGGGGTGCGGGTGGCCATTGATGAGGAGGGCGTTACTGCCGCAGCCT
>HF972647.1:18725-23168 GCA_000432995.1 Clostridium sp. CAG:1013 | reverse complement strand
GTTCTGTGTCACCAGCCAGGACGGCCTGCCACTGTTTGTGGGCATAGTGAATCAGCCGTAAAAGGTTAAGAGGTTTCCGCTTTTTTTGCGGAAACCTCTTGCTTTTTTTGAAAAGTAGCTGTATAATAATATCTGCTTTTCCATGTACCTGCCGGTGTGATGGAATTGGCAGACGTAGTGGACTCAAAATCCACCGGTAGCGATACCGTGCCGGTTCGAGTCCGGCCACCGGCACCAAACCTGCGGTTAGCATTTCGCGACCGCAGGTTTTCTTTTTGTTTCGGTTTTGTGCCCGCGTTTAGTGGGTATCTATTTTGTCAACGCTTCACACATGAGTGCCTCGACGCGCAAGTCGCGTTCGAGGCTTTTTTTAATACCTTACATATGGTCAAGGATGCGCTGATAATTTTCTGCCGCAGCACCATTTCCCCAGTCGAAAATTGTGAATTCACCGATCCCGATACCATTTGCACTGGTTTTGCCTTCATGACCGTAGTTTTCCATATTGAACCCATAATCTCGTTCAGACAAGAAAGGCCAAGCGGCTTCCCATTGGATTTTTGCTTCAGGATTTTCGGGACAGTACATCATAGAAAAAGCAACCCGCATGGCGGCTAACCCACGTTCGGAATACTCTTTTTCCTGCAGAATATCGCCATATTGCATAATGAGTTCACTGAAGAGACTTTGCCGGGCATCATTTAACTCACCGTCCATGTTCAAAACACCGAAACCACCGCATACCGGGATGGGGATTTGAACAGGCTGATAGGAGGACTGGGTCATAAGCATTTCGTCCAAAACACGCTGACCAATCGATAGATAGTACTTGTCCTGTGTGCAGCGATAAGCTTCCATACAGGCCAAAGCAGTATAGTACATAGAAAGGTTACACTGCTTGTAGATCTGATTACGAGGGATTTTTTTGCCCACATGATCCTGGTACAGCGTACAGCATGACCAGTAGGTTTCAAAGTCTTCCCAGCGGCCGATAGGAACAATCTCCTCAATCACACGATCAATTGCTTTTTTTGCGGAAAGGTAATAGATGTTTTCTCCGGTTATCCGGTAAAGCAGGAAAAGAAAAGCGGCACTCATTGCGCTTTCCGGAGAATCGTCCAGTGTACCCATTGGGGCGCCGTTGGAATCAATCCAAGCAGGGTAGTACCCGGACTCAAACTGTAAACGCACAAGTCGATCGGCATACCGCTTTGCATACTCCAGCAGCCGTACATCCTGCTCTAGTTCATGATACCAGATCAGCATGTAATAGGCGGTGAAACTCATATCAAGAATATGCCGGGGAGCTTCTTCGATGCTGCGCACAAACGGGTTGCGGTCTGAGTTTCCGAAATATCGGGTATCCCATCCTGCTGAAATCCAAGGATTTTGCGGATCGCCGCGCTGTCCCTTCATCCGCGTTGCCACAACACTGTCAAAAAGTCCATTTTGCTGGGGAAAAGCCAAAGCAAGTTCTTTTGTTTTACGCGCATACTCCAGCAGAGCATCATCATGATGACGTCGCGCATATCGGAATAATCCGGATGCAGAGCGTAAAGAACAGAACCATGCCTGATTCCAGATGGAGCGTGTTTCTCGTTCAGAACAAGACTCTGGATTATCTGGGCGCTGAAAAACGGTTGCAATAAAGCAGGGGGCACCCATAGGAACTCCATCCTGTTCAAACTCCTGCCAAACAACCTCTTTCCAGTTTCGATAGGCCCATTCATAAGTGCGCAGGCAGTAAGTATCCATGTTTTCCAGCTTAGGCAACTGTGCGCAGCCGGATTTTCCGTAGCGGTTCCAGAAAAATTCAAGTACCGGGCGAAACGGATTGTCCAGTTCACGGTCAACCGCTAGGAGATAGAACCGGATATGGGCTGTTCCGGCAGGATATTGAGCTCCAGAAGCTTTTTCATACAGTACGTGATCTGTTACCTGGTTTTCACTAACACCGATTGTCATGGTTCCTTCCATAGCGTCCATATCCAAATAAAGCGGCGCAGCGGTTTGATTCTCCACGTCGGGGATTAAAATCAGTGTTTTACATTCGCCACGTGCAATCAGCGCCGGGGTACGGAAGATATGCTGTGCTGCTATATTTTTAGGAGAAGGAGTCAAATGTGGCATCCAAAAAAAGTTGGGGGAAAAAGCTGCTTGAATTTGAATGGCACAATCATCCTGACGTACGGATTCAGACAAGGAATAGCAAAAATCCAGTTGAATCATGCCATCCTCCAATGAATTGTATGTCAAAACGGGGCGAATATTGCCCAATAGGTCTGCTTTAATGTCTTTGATATAACCATGTAATGATGGATTGACCGGAAATGTGGTTGGCACATACATCACGCCTTTCATCTGGTTTGAATCGTCTTCATTTTAGGGAGGATACCAGATGAAGTCAATAGTATTTTCGTAGATACAAAGATATTTTTATCAACTTATAACGGTTTGTAGAGGATGGTGATAGAAAACAGGGTATACATTAAGAAAAAGTACCTTCTGCGTGTGGGCAGGAACCAGTAAACCGGTATTTTCTGGCCATGTCTATGCAGCAATTCCGTAATTCCCTGTTGGACCATCTTGAAACAGGGGCAGGGTTGGTGGGAAAAAGGTGAACAGTGCGAAGATCAAGAGGACTAAGAAAATGATTAAAAGGGAAAGCCTGGCATTGATACCTTGGCTGTGTCGATATATGTGCATTCCAAACAGCTGACCCACAGAAACAGAGAATAACAAAATCAAAATATCTACCCAGAGAAGCTCTACCCCAAAAGCACTGGTATAAAAATAATAGATCATCGGCATGACGACAAGAGAGGCAACCAGTGCAGACAGCGCACCTGTGAACCATTTATTTGAATCAACGGTCGCTCGTTTTTTCAACAAAAAATAATTCAGTACCCACCAAAGGGTTATGGGCCAAGTCATCATTTTTGAATGCTCCCAGATACTCTCATTAACGGGAGCAAATATACCAATCACCGGATTTTTTTGGAACAACTGAAACATGAAGTGAAGCAGAGAGCCGATAACAAAAAGTAGGGGGATACCGAGAAGGATCCACTTTTCCGGCTGCGCAAGACTTTTTCTGAACATAGTGCTTCCCTCCTTTGCTACATGTAACGTATGAAGAACCTGAGTGACTTATGATTATAGAGTGTTCTGAAGGGTTTAATCCATTCATTGACATCCTATATTCGTCTGTTTAAAATGAATGATGAAAGAATGAGAAATCCGACCGATAAGATGATTTTTAGCCTAGCTATTCTGTTGTCCAAATCGTAAGGATTCTCCGTCTGGTTTGATAGTAGGGTTTCACCTCCAGCACGTATCTTTTTTGCGACGCTACCAAGACCCAGCCTTGTGTTTTCGGAATGGGAGGCGTTGGGGTGTTTCACCCCAAAAAGTTGTATTGAAAGGTAGGAGTAATCATGTATCAGCACCATTTGGATTCTATCCAGCGAATGAAAGAGTATTTCCAGAACATGGATGGGGTCATCGCTCTGATCCTAGGCGGTTCCGTAGCCAAGGGCAATGAGCGGCCCGATTCCGATCTGGACGGCCTGGTGGTCCTCACCGACGAGGAGTATGAGAAAAAGGTGGCCCAAGGCATCACCTCTCAGAGTATTTTCGGCCACTGCACATACCCCGAGGGCTATTTTGACGTGAAGTACATGAACAAGGACTATGTTCGCGCCGCGGCTCAGCGGGGAAGCGAGCCCACCCGCAACTCCTTTATCAAGGCGCAGGTCCTGTTCAGCAGTGACCCGGAGATCACCGAGCTGGTGCCCCAGATCGGTGTGTTCCAAAAAGGGGAGAGGGAGGAGAAGATGATCTCCTTCTATGGTCAGATGATGCTCAGCTATAATTATTTTCTGAAAGCCTGCAAAGCGGAAGGGTATAATCGGTTCCACGCCATCCACGAGATCGTGTACAGCGTGTATCGGATGATCCTCCAGGAGAACGAGATCTTGTTCCCCTGCAATCGGCGTTTGGAGGAGACCGTGGAGAAGGCGCCCCTCAAGCCGGAGAATATCACGGATCTGGGCAGGGCTGCCGCTCAGAAGCAGGACGACGCTTCCGTGGACGCCTTTGTGCAGGCATATCTCAACTGGACCAAGTGGCCTTTCCCCGAGGATCTCAGCGGTCCCTACGCCCGCTGGGTCATGGACTTTGAGCAGTGGTGGTATCGGCCCCGGCCCCTGGTGACCGAGTGGTAAACCCGGGAAACGCCAGCTGGTTGACAACCAAAACATGGAATGATAAAATCAAACCATAAAGATGTCCGGTGGAGTGCCGCGAAAGCGGAAATGGGACTCCCGGGTGTTTGAATTCAGTGAAGGAGGAATTGTTTTGATTTATTATGTTTCTGCCAGTGTGAAGCGCAGCGGAGACGGCTCCAAAGAGCTGCCCTTCCAGACTATTTCCGAGGCGGCT
>HF972647.1:0-18701 GCA_000432995.1 Clostridium sp. CAG:1013 | reverse complement strand
AAGATCGCCGTTGCAGGCGACGAAGTGGTGGTTCTTCCCGGTTTCTACCGCGAGTGGGTTGATCCCCAAAACGGCGGCGAAAGCGATGACTGCCGTATCACCTATCGTTCTGAGGTTCCCGGCGGCGCTGTGATCACCGGTTCTGAGGTGGTCAAGTCCTGGCAGCCTTATGAAGGCGACGTGTGGGTGGCTCGCATTCCCAACGGTGTGTTCGGTGAATACAACCCCTATACCACCCTGATCGAGGGCGACTGGTACATCCCTGCAAAGCCCTTCCACACCGGTGAGGTCTATCTCAACGGCAAGTCCATGTATGAGGCTGAAGAGCTGGATGGCGTGCTCAATCCCCAGGTGTTCAAGGCCTCTTGGGATCCTGAGTTCACCGTTTATCGCTGGTATACCTGCCAGGAAAACGGCGAGACCGTGATCTACGCCAACTTCCATGGCGCCAACCCCAACGAGGAGAACGTGGAAATCAACGTGCGCCGCAACTGCTTCTACCCCAGCAAGACTGGCGTCAACTACATCACTCTGTCCGGTTTCGTGGTGCGTCAGGCTGCCACTCAGTGGGCGCCTCCCACCGCTTACCAGGAAGGCATGATCGGTCCCCACTGGTCCAAGGGCTGGATCATCGAGGACTGCGAAGTGTCCGATTCCAAGTGCTCTGGCATTTCTCTGGGCAAGTTCCTCCAGCCGGAGAACGACAACAAGTGGCTCAAGACCAAGTACAAGGATGGCACCCAGACCGAGCGTGAGTGCATCTGCCTGGCCCAGATTCAGGGCTGGACCAAGGAAAACATCGGCCATCATATCATTCGCCGCTGCAACATCCATGACTGCGGCCAGACCGGTATCGTAGGCCATCTGGGCGGCGTGTTCTCCATCATCGAGGACAACCATATCCACCATATCAACAACAAGCAGAACCTGTCCGGCGCTGAGATCGGCGGTATCAAGATGCACGCTGCCATCGACGTGATCTATCGCCGCAACCACATCCACCACTGCACCCGGGGCATTTGGCTGGACTGGCAGGCTCAGGGCACTCGTGTCACCCAGAACCTGTTCCATGACAACACTTTGCCCAACCTGAGCGACGACCCCGAGCGGGAAGAACTGCAGGGCATGGGTGAGGACATCTTCGTGGAGGTTTCCCACGGTCCCACCCTCATCGACAACAACCTGCTGCTGTCCACCCGTTCTCTGAAGCTGGCGGCTCAGGGCATCGCTGTGGTACACAACCTGATCGGCGGCTCCCTGACCTGCGTTGGACGTGGTACTGACAACGGCGCCAAGACCCTCTCTTCTTCCCGGTACACTCCCTATCATGTGGCTCACCGGACAGAGGTTATGGGCTTTATGACCTTCCTCCACGGCGATATGCGGTTCTACAACAACATCTTTGTCCAGCAGGAGGTTCATCCCGCTCTGGTGAAGATGCAGGAATTTGCCAAGGAACACTACAACCAGTGGGACGACAGCAACGTGGACGTGGGCACCTTCAAGTATGATGGTTATCCCACCTTCGAGGAATGGGACAAGGAATTTGAAGGCTACTGCGGCATGGGTTCCGAGCCCAGCGACCGGTATTATATCCATCTGCCCGTGTGGGCCGGCGGCAACGTGTACTTCGGCGGAGCCAAGGCTTGGGAGAAGGAGACCGACGCCACTGTCATTCCCGAGAAGGTGACCTTGAACCTGAAGGAGCAGGATGGCAAGTACACTCTGGAGACCAACCTCTACGAGCTGATGCCTGAGGTCAAGACTCCCAGCGTGTCCACTGAGTTCCTGGGTGCCGCTTTCGAGCCCGAAGAGAAGTTCGAGAATCCCGATGGCACGCCCATCATCTTCAACCAGGACTATTTTGGCCGTCATCGCGCCGTCAATCCCAAGCCCGGTCCCTTCGAGGCTGAGACTGAGCTTCAGGAAGCCCTGTTTTGAGTGAGGAACTTTTAACCCTTCGGCCCATCGCCCATATACACACCCAGTTTCCGGAGAAATTCGGGATCCCGCGCCAGAGTGGTCTGGTAGAGGATCTGCGGGCCAGGGTAGTCTTTGAACGGGAGTACCGAATCCGGGAAGCCTTCCGTGGATTGGAGGATTTTTCCCACCTGTGGCTGTTGTGGCAGTTCACCGAGAGCCGAGGATGGTCTCCCACGGTGCGCCCACCCCGGTTGGGGGGAAACCAACGGATGGGAGTGTTCGCCACCCGTTCGCCTTTCCGGCCCAACCCAATTGGACTTTCCTGTGTGAAGCTGGAAGGGGTGGATTATGACGCTTCCGATGGACCGGCCCTGCTGGTGAGAGGAGCGGATCTGTTGGACGGTACGCCCATTCTGGATGTGAAGCCCTATGTGCCTCTGGCGGACTGTCGGCCTGATGCCAAGGGAAGTTTTTCCGATGACCATCGGGAGGACAGGCTGTCTGTGGACATCCCGCCAGCACTTTTGGAAAAAGTGGCTCAGGACCTGCGCCCGGCTTTGCTGGGAGTGCTTTCCCAGGACCCGAGGCCTTCCTACCAGAAGGACCCGGAACGGGTCTATGGCATGGCGTTTGCCGAAATGGAGATCAAGTTCACAGTGGATGGTGATACCCTCCACGTTATAGAGATTGCACAAGCATGAAAAAAGCTGTCGTGAGAGATCACGGCAGCTTTTTGGTTTTGTCGAGTCAAAAGGGAGGGGACAGAATGTTTTTCACCCGTCTTGACAAATAAACAAAAGGGTATATAATATGTAATTAGTTACCTATTTAAAAGGTGGTGGGATTATGTCAGGAAAAATGCCCTTTGGCTTGAAGATCGCCATTATCAACCGAGCTTTTCGCAAAAGAATGGACGAAAAAGCGGCAGACATGGGTCTGACGTCGGTGCAGCTGCGGGTGTTGGGATCCATCAGCCGTTTAGAGGCGTCCGGCGTGGAAGAGATCCATCAAAACGATTTGGAGCGGATCGAGCATGTAACCCATCCCGCTATGACAAAGCTGCTTCAGCGGCTGGAAAGCAAAGGCTTTGTTCGGTGTGTGCCCAGTGATAAGGACCGCCGGTATAAAGTCATTTCCTCCACGGAGAAATCCTCAGGAATCCATAAGTTGATTTTGGCTCAGGATCAGGAGGTTTTCACTGAGCTGTGCAAAGATCTAACGGAGAGTCAAAAAGAGAGCTTTATGCAAGACGTGGACGCCATTTTGCGGAACTTGGATTTTTGATTCTGTCCGCCGAAAAACTGAATTCCTCAGGCAGTGTGCCCAGGAGACTTCCCGGACGCGCTGCCTGTTTTCTTTGAGCAAATAGGTAACTAGTTTCTTATTTAAGGAGAGAAGAAATTATGGAACAAGCAGTGTCCGAAGCAAAAAGTCCTTTTTCCACGGAGCCCATTGGAAAACTGATCGCAAAGTTTGCCATCCCTTGTGTTATTTCCTTGCTGGTGAACTCCCTGTACAATATCGTGGATCAGATCTTCATCGGATGGGGCGTAGGATATCTGGGCAACGGGGCCACCAATGTGGTGTTTCCCATCACCATCGTGGCGTTGGCGCTTTCTCTGATGATCGGTGACGGCGGCGCGGCTTACCTCAGCCTGAAGCTGGGCGAGGGGGACGTGGAGAAAGCCAGAAAGGGCGTGGGAAATGCTGTCACCATGGTTGTGATTGTCAGCATCCTGTTGACCGCCGTATTTTTGATCTTCATCAATCCTATTTTGAATTTATTTGGGGCAACCGATGTTCTTCGGTCCTATGCGTTGGAATATGGCTCTATCATCGGAATCGGGCTTCCCTTCATGATGATCCCCGGCGCGCTGAACTCGATGATCCGTGCTGATGGCAGCCCCAAGTACGCCATGGCCTCTATGATCGTGGGAGCAGTCATCAACACTATTTTTGATCCTGTTTTCATCTTCGTGTTCCACATGGGTGTCCGGGGCGCCGCCATTGCTACTGTCATGGGACAAGTGGCTTCGTTCATTGTTTCCGTGGCCTATATGCCTCGGTTTAAGACACTCCGGCTTAGCCTTCCCGCATTCCGTCTCAGCGGCAGAACCTGCGGAAATATCCTCACTTTTGGTATCAGCAGCTTTATTACCCAGTTTGCCATCACCATCGTTATGGCTTTGACCAACAACCTGCTGGCGGCTTACGGTGCCAGTTCCATTTATGGTTCCGAGATCCCCCTGACTGCTACCGGTATCGTGATGAAGGTAAACCAGATCCTCATTTCTATCCTGGTGGGTATCGCTGTGGGCGCCCAGCCCATCATTGGGTTCAACTATGGCGCCAAAAACTTTATGCGGGTGAAAAAAGCCCTGGATATCGCCCTTGTGGTGTCGGAGATCATCGCCGTCATCGCGTTTTTGATCTTCCAGTTCGCGCCCATGAGTGTGGTTTCCCTGTTTGGTTCTGAGGAGGGACTGTACAACGAGTTTGCTGTGAAAGCCTTCCGCATTTTCCTGATGCTGTGCCCTCTCACCGGGTTCCAGACCGTGATCGCCGTGTATCTGCAAGCAGTGGGAAAGCCGGTTAAATCTGCTCTGCTGTCGCTGTCCCGGCAGATCATCTTCTTTGTGCCGGCGGCGCTGATCCTGCCTATTTTCCTGGGCGTGACCGGCGTCCTGTGGACCGGACCTGTGGCGGATGGTCTTGCCTTTGTATTCTCAGTGATCCTGCTGGTATATGAGCGCAAGCAGCTCCACAAGATTTCCGCGGAAAAGTGACTATGACAAACAATTTTAACGAGAAAGGAGTTCGTGAACATGAAAAACCGAGTGATTACCATCAGCCGTGAATTTGGAAGCGGCGGCCGTACCATCGGGAAGCAGGTGGCGGCTGAGCTGGGAATTCCCTGTTATGACAGCGAGCTGCTCCAAAAGATCGCTGAGGAAAGCGGCTTCGATGAAAACTACATCAAGGACGCGGGAGAATATGCCCCCGGTGGTTTGCTGACCTCCGCGTTTTCCCACGGAAAAGCTATTTACAACAACGCAGACTATCTGTGGAAAATCCAATATAAGATCATCACGGAGCTTGCGGAGAAGGGACCCTGCGTCATTGTGGGCAGGTGCGCCGATTATATCCTGCGGGACAAGGCGGACTGCCTTCGGGTGTTCATCCATGCGGATATGGACTTTCGGGCCAAACGCATTGTACAGGTGTATGGAGAGCGGGAAGAGTCGCCACAGCAGCGTTTGAAGGAGAAAGACAAACGCCGCGCGGCCTATCACCGCTTCTACACGGACATGAAATGGGGCCACGCCCAGAATTATGACATTACCCTGAACAGCGGGACCCTGGGCATTGAAAAATGTGTGGAGATCCTCAAGGAACTTTATTGACAAAGAGTTTCTGTATAACTAAAAAAGGACCTGGCGCATTGCGCAGCAGGTCCTTTTTGTTGTGTACTATCTCAATATCCGACGGAGCCCTAAAAGGATTTACCCTTTAAATTGGATTGTCAAGGGAAACTCAGGAAGCGGAGGCGCTTTCCGGCGTCTCAGACAATTCTCCTTTGTGAAATTCTCCCGCCCATTCAAAGCCTTTTTTCGCGACTAACACAGCGATAATCTCATTGATAACAGCTGCCGCGGCAATGGTGCCTTGAATAATCTTGGCGCATTCTGGAGCGGGTCCGCTCAGTACGGAAACGGCAATGCCGGTAAAGACCAAGGACACGCCCGAGTGAGGCAGCAGGGTAAGACCAAGGAAATTCCGCACGGTTTTTGGGGACTTGGTCACAGCCGCTCCGAAGAAGGCGCCGAAGTATTTGCCAATGGCCCGGGAGAGAATATAGATAGCGGTAAACAGACCAGCGCCTAGGATCAGGTGATAATCCAGCGGCGCTCCTAGGTTGAGGATCACAACGATCATACAGACACCCAGAATGGGATTGAAGGCTTTCATGATCTGCTCCAACCGTTTTTCGGAGACCATATTGGCAAAGGTGGCGGAAAACGCCATGCCGATGAGCATGAAGTTGAGTACAGGGCGGGGAAGCAGGCTGTTCCCCAGGAAGCCGGCTCCTGCGGCAATTAAGATGAACACTGCCAGAATCAGAAGCGTTGTGGAGGCAGGACGTTCCTTCCGCAGAACCAACCCCGCAAGCAGCCCAATGACAACACCGATCACCAGAGGGAGGATCACAACAAGGGGGATCAGCAGAGTGGGAAGATTTCCAGAGGACAAGTTCCCGGCAACCACCGCCACCGTGCAGAAAAATACAACGCATCCTACAATGTCATCCAACGCAGCCATGGGGATCAGGGTAGAAGTCACTGGGCCCCGGGTTTTGTATTCTCGAACAATGGACAACGCAGGAGCGGGTGCTGTGGCTAGAGCAATACCGCCAAACAGGAACGCCAGATACAGGGGAATATGGGAGAAGTAAAAGACGATTCCGAATACCAAGGACACAAACAGGAAAGTCCCTAGGGACTGTGTCAGTGTGGTGATGATGATGGCTCGACCGGATTGTTTCAGTTTTCTCCAAACCAGCTCCGTGCCGATCATCAGGCCCACAGCGCACTCCAAAATGTGTACCACACTCTCATACCAGACAGCGTTTAACAAGGTATCGTCCAGAAGGGAAAAAGCGTGGGGACCTAAGATCATGCCGGTCAAAAGCCATCCCAAAATCGAGGGCAGTTTTAACTTTGAAAGCAGGACGCCCGCCAGATAGGCCAGGACGATGGTGGCCAGCAGCCGAAGAATGGATAAGATCATGAGTTGGTCCCCCTTTCCGCAATGCCGTACAGCATCAGGTCCAGGATCTTCGCCAAGCGGCTCTCGTGTTCGGATCCCAGAAATTGCAGATCCTTTCCAGCGTAGGCGGAGCTGCTGAAATAGCCGTTGAACATTTCCTGCATGATCTCGTAATAATCCAGGGCGTCCTGTTCGGTAACGCCTTCCCGCAGCGTCAGATTCTCCAACGCGTTGCGGTAGACCGTCCGATTGAAAGCGTCAAAGTCTTTTTTGCGCTCTTGGATGGCAGCTTTCAATTTTTCTGGCGGCTGCAAGACTGCTTCAAAAAAGATCCTGGCGTAAAGTGGGTACGCGGAAAAGAATTGAAAACGCCGTTCCATGTACCGTTGCAGTTCCGCACCGGATTCCTGTCCCTGCAAATAGTTTGTCACCTGGTCGAAGCATCGGGAGACACAGGCCAAGTAAAGTTCCTCTTTGCTGGCAAAATTGTGGTAAAGCAATCCTTTGGTGATATTGTGTTCTCCGCAGATCTCTCCCACGGTAGCCCCTGTGTAGCCCTTGGTCCCAAATTCTTCCATGGCCGCGGTTAAGATCCGTTCTCTTGTGCGGCTTGTCTTTTCTTCCTGGGTCATAAAATTCACCTTAGCAAATAAAATTGACCGAGCGGTCTGTGTTTTAGTATAGAACAAAACAGACTGATCGGTCAATATTTATTTTGTGAATTTTCTGTGGCCTTTCCCAGTCCCTCAAAAGGGACAGAACACGAACTCTGTCTCATCAGCCAACAGGTACAAGAAAAGCCCCCGCCTGAAAAGACGGAGGCCTTACCATCAGTTGTTATCTTTTTGTGCCAGATCTTTTGTGTCAAATCGGGTGACGATCATGTGGACGATGTAGGGGATCAGGATCACTGGGATAGCCAAGTAAGCTATGCCGCTGTATGCTTTTTGGATCAAGTTCAGCAGGCCGAACTGGGCGATGCCGAAATCTACCACACAGCACACCAGCGCTGCGATGATCTCTTTCTTTGTGATGTGGAACCTTCCCGAAACAGCTTGTTTTTCACGGTCGCCGCAAACTCGTTTTACCATGGCCGCCACCATGTTCACTGCCGTGGAAACCGCTCCCAGAATAATGAGCAGAGAAATGAGGGGAGTCATAAAGGAAGCACCCACGCCATTTTCCACCATGAACAGGGTGGGAACGCTTTGGGAAGCGGCTTCGGGGTTGGTGTAGATGGTCATCAGGCCCAGCACCACCATTACCATCATCAGGGCATTGACCACCGCTCCCACGCCCATGCTTTTCACCGCATCGCCAGGCTTTTCAAAGGATCTGGCGTGCTGGACGAACACGGCGATATTGGAGAGTTGGAAGGTACCGTAAAGGAACGCCGAGTACAGAGCGGGACCCAGGGGAAGCTGCTGTTGATTCATAGCCCCGATAGCGTCGGAGATTTTCCCGGCATTTAGAGCGATGTTGGGCAGGTAGACGATCAACAATCCAGCAATGATGCAGATGGACAGGATGGACGCCACTCGCCGCACCAGGTCCGTGCCGAAAATAGCCACCACAAAAATGAATACGCCGATCAATAAGGTGCACAGCAGGTAGGGGAGGCCGGTAAGCTGGCTGAGGGTGGCTCCTCCCGTGGCGAACGCAACTGCCGGGGCCACGCACATGACGCACAAATACAACAGCTCAAACAGGTTGGAAAAGATAGGGGCAAACCTGCCGTAGAACGCGTTGTTGTAGGAGCGGTAGTCGTAGACCTGATGCTTCCGGGCGAACCGCAGGCTGTATGCGAAAAAGATCCCGTTGTAGAGCATGGCCAGTACCGGCATCAGGATGCACCAAGCGCCGTACCGTACAAAATAGCTGTAAATTTGAGCGCCGGAAGCGAATCCGCCTCCGAAGTGGGTGGTGAACCACACGAAAGCCACACCCATCACAAGAGCACCTGTCTTTGCTTTTTTCATGATTCGCTCACCGCCTTTTCCGTCAGGATCGTCATGGCATCCTCGAGCATCTGACGAGTCACACGATAGGGGTAATGGGCCACATCCGACATGGTGGGGATGCGATCCAGAGCTTCCTCCCACTGAGCCGGAGTGATCTCAATATCTTCCAGCTGAGTGGGCAAGCCGATGGATTTGTTCAGCTGGTAGATATTTTGGAACTCCTGGTTCTGGCCGTCTACCAGCAGCGCCAGCAGGATCCCGAAGCCCACTACTTCTCCGTGAAGATGGCGTTCCTCGATGACGGGATAGGAGGTGAGGGCGTAGAAAATGGCGTGGGCCAAGCCGCTGTTGTAATCCGGGGTAAAGTCCTTAGTCAGGAAGATAGAAGCAATGCCGGTGGTGACCACAATGGCCAGCACCACCTGTTCCACTTCGTAGGAGCAAATGCCCTGTTTGTGGTCCTCCAGAGCCTTGGCGCTGTAAACCAGCAGAGGGTCGCGACACATGCGGCTGACCTCCACCCCCAGGGCGGTGAAGTGCTCCAACCGCTCGTCACGGGAGGAGATCATGGCCTCGTAATACTTGGCGTAGGTGTCGCCGATCCCAGCCCACATGTATTGGCTGGGGGCTTTGGCGATGATCTCCGTATCAATGAACGCGTGCATGGCGGGACGGACAAAAAAGTTGGGCTTTAAGAAGGTGCCGTCCTCGTTGTACATGATGGACACCGAAGTGGTAGCGGCGCAGTTGGAGGCGATGGTGGGGAAGGTGAACACCGGTTTGTCATCGGTGATGCACAGGCATTTTACCGTGTCCAAGGCTTTGCCGCCCCCCACGCCGAACACCATATCCGCCTCTTGATAGAGGGGCATGGCCCGCAAACGCTCCACAGTCTGGTAGGTGCAGTTTTCCCCGTAGATCTCTTTGCCGATGATCTCCAGCTGGGTCTGTTCCACGTAAGACGCGATCTTTTCGTAGGCGGCGTCCAGCGCTTTCCGTCCGCCGATCACCAGCACTTTCCTGCCGTAGGATTCACACACCGGGCCGATCTTGTCGTAGATCTTGTCACCGATAGAGTAGCTCGGCAGATGGACCTCGTAGTTTTCCAGTTTCATAGGTACCCCTTTCCGGGACGGGGCAAATAAAAAGCGCCCTTGTCCCTTACAAAAATATGCAGGGACAAGAGCGCAACACACTCCTGCGGTGCCACCCGGCTTGACGCGGTATCCGCGTCCACTCACGCATACAAATCATATGCTCTCTTTGGTAACGGAGTTGGTTCTCCGGCTTGCTTACTGTTGTTTCAGCTTGCCCTCAAAAGCCCATTCACCTCAGCTCCGGCTGCCACGATCCCACCATCCGCGGCTCTCTGAAAACAGGTACCCTGAGGTTACTTACTCTTTCTCAACGGTTTGGTAATACGGTAGCACAGAAAAAATAAAATGTCAATGGGAAAATTTCAGCTTTTTTATGGGTTATTTCTTACAGCTGAGCCGCTGTGGGGTTGTATTCCCTCGCTTCCTCCCGGCTTCTTCTCCCCAAAATATCCTCTTCCCGGAAGGCTATCCACTTGATCCCTCGCCTGTTTTGGTAGGCGAAGGCCAGGTGAAGGACGCTGTCTCTCGCTTGGATCAAACAGGGGTACTCGTATTGGAGATTATTCCCTCTGTTTTCCGTCCCGACGAAACCTTCTCCCAGCTCCAGATAGCGGATCCATGGGAAGGTGAGGCCCTCGTCCTGAGAAAGTGCCACCGCCACTGGGCACCGCAGTCCGGGCCACACCGCTTTTCCAGGCTGTGTTCCAGGCTGCTGTGTGGGGTTGTAAGCGATGGCCAGCCGCCCGCTTTGAAGCTTCAAGGCGCTGATGCTGGAATTGTTGTTGGGCAGCGGTGTGGGTTCCGGAGCAGTCCAGGTGTCCCCGTTGTCCAGGGAGAGACTTCGGTAGATCCAGTCCGCCTCACGGCTGCGGAGAAAAGCCGCCAAACGTCCCGGAGAAAGCTCCACCACATTGGCGTGGACCCTACCCCGGCTGTTGGGCATTTTCACCTGACGCCAGGTCTTTCCCTGATCGTCCGAGATTTGAAACACAGTGGGATCCCCGGCCAGGCTGTCGCCGCTGTCACTGCACAGCCAGTTGGAGAAGATCCACCGGCCGTTTGCCAGCTTCTGGATGGGCTGGCGGCAGAAACTGCCCTCCTGAGAAAACATGGTGTCTGCCTCCCCCCAATGAAGGCCCCCATCCAGGCTGCGCTGACGGCGGATCACCGCTGTGTACTGCATGTTGTCTTTGCCAGGTACCCGGTCCAGCTGAGCGGTGTAAACAGCCCAGATTTCCTCCTCCGATGCCTGGAAAAGGGAGGGGTTCTGCTCGCTCCGCTCCGGATCGCGGGAAAGCTTTACAGGGGCTGTCCATGCGGTTCCACCTTTGGGCAGCCGAGAACAGACGATGCTCACGTCCTGGTTTCCCTCGAAGGTCCCCGCGAACCAGGCGCACAGCAGGTCGCCCTGGGGAGTTTCCAGCAGTGCGGGAGCGTGGGCGCTGGCCCAAGGTCCCGGCGGCAGCATGGCTTCCAGAGTCCCCATGCTTTCGTTGCGGTAGATGACGCCGTCGGGCGTCAGTCCAGGCAAAACAGGGTATTCCATTGATTCATTCCTCCTCGATCACTTGCAGTTCTACCCGATACCCGTCCGGGTCCGCCAAAAAGCAGGAATATACCGGGAACTTGCTGTGTTCTGCCGGAGGAGAAATGGGCTCTGCTCCCCGATCCAGCGCGGCCTTCCATCGAGTGTCCACTTCCGCTCTGTCTCGACAGTTCAGGGAGAGGCAGACGCCCTTGGGCCCGCTCAGGGCGGGGCGGCTGTCCCCATAGGCGCAAAAACCCCAGTAACCGTATCCCGTGTCGTAGATCTCCGCTCCACCAGACTGGACCATCGCTAGGGAAAGTCCCATCACCTGGGTGTAAAAATGCCGGGTGCGGGTCAAGTCCGCCACCGGAAGAAACACAATACTGCCTGTCATTTCTTTGCGGCCTCCTCTCTTGTCCTGTTTATCATACCACCCTCCCACAAAAAAGAAAAGAAGGGTCTCAAGCCGCTGCTGCCCTGAAATGCGGCCAACTGAGAAGGCCGGCAGGATAAAACTGCCGGCCTCCCACAGGGGTTATGATATCATTGTGCCTGACGAGTGTTTACCACTGGGTCAGTTCCAGGTACAGGTCCTTGTACTGCTTGGCGGAATTCTCCCAGGAGACGTCCTTTGCCATATCCCGCTGGACCACTTCGTCCCAGTGATAGCGGTTGGTGAAGTACTCAGTCTTGGCCCGGTTGATGGCGTCCAGCAGCAGGCCTGCGTCGTAACGGTCGAAGGTGAAGCCGTTGCCGTCTCCGGTAAAGGTGTTGTAGGGCTCCACAGTGTCCTTCAAACCGCCGGTCTCTCGGACAATGGGAATGGTACCGTAGTGCATGGCATTGAGCTGGGTCAGGCCGCAGGGCTCGAACCGGGAGGGCACCAGCAGTGCGTCTGCGCCGGCGTAGATCCGATGGGCTCTTGCTTCGTCGTACTGGATGCAGGCCGCGAAGGTGCCCTTGTTGACGCTTTCGTAATAACGGAAGGTGTCCTCATACTGCTTGTCACCGGTGCCCAAGATCACGATCTGGGTGTTGCCGTCCAGCACCTGGGGAATGATGGTGCTGACAAGATCCAGCCCCTTCTGGTTGGTGAGCCGGGAGATCAGGCCGATGACAAACTTGCTTTCATCCTCTTCCAGACCCAGTTCTTTTTGCAGGGCCAGCTTGTTTTCCATCTTGTGGTCCAGCACATTGCCAAGGCCGTAATTGACTGCCAGGGCAGGGTCAGTCTCCGGGTTCCACATGTCGTAGTCGATGCCGTTGACAATGCCTCTCAGCTTGTAGTTGTGGTAGCGCAGATGGCCGTCCAGATGCTCACCGTACTCGCTTGTCTGGATCTCCTGAGCGTAGGTGCCGCTGACGGTGGTGATCCGATCCGCGTAGGCAAGACCGCCTTTGAACATATTGGCGTCCTCGTAATCCTGCTTCAGGGCTCCCATGTTGAACACGTCATCCGGCAGACCGGACCAGTACTGGATGGTGGGAATGTTGTAGATGCCCTGGAAGCGGAGATTGTGGATGGTGAGGATGGATTTAGCCCGGCCCACGGGTGAATCCTGGAACAGGGTCCGCAGGTAGACCGGTACCAGGCCCGCCTGCCAGTCATGGCAATGGATGATGTCGGGGATCCAGTTCATGTAGTTCAGGGCAGCCAAAGCGGCCTTGCTGAAGAAGCAGTACTTGGGGATATCGTCCACCAGGTTGAGATAGGGATTGCCCGAGGAGAAGAACTCCTGGTTGTCAATGAAGTCATAGACCACACCGTCCCAGATGTACTCCATGATCCCCACGTAGTACTGCCGGCCGGTGTTTCCCAGGTCCATGTAGAACTCGCCCCGGTAAATCATCTTGTCCTGGTATTTCTGGGGGATGCAGGCGTAGCGGGGCAGGATCACGCGGACATCGCAGTTGAGGCGCACAAGTTCCCGAGGCAGAGCAAACATCACGTCGCCCAGGCCACCTGTTTTCACGAACGGGTGACACTCCGAACCAATGAACGCCACGCTTCTGCGGGGCAGGTCAGACATCACCTGCACGGAACCGGTTTCCTCAGCAACGGGTGCAGGCTCTTCCGGAGCGGGAGCAGCTTTTTTCTTTGTCTTTTTAGGAGCAGTCTCCGCCTTTTTCTCCGAGGAAGCGGCCTTTTTCCGGGTAGTCTTTTTGGGAGCGGGTTTCTCCTCAGTGGCGACAGGAGCTTTCACAGCGGCGGGCTCCTTAGCAGGAGTTTCTTCCTTTTTCGCAGCAGGGATGACCTTTTCCTCTACGGGGGCAGGTTTCTCCTCAGTGGGGGCGGGAGCTTTCACAGCGGCAGTCTCCTTAGCAGGAGTTTCTTCCTTTTTCGCAGCAGGAATAGCCTTTTCCTCTACGGGAGCAGGTTTCTCCTCAGCGGCGACAGGAGCTTTTACAGCGGCGGGCTCCTTAACGGGAGTTTCTTCCTTTTTCGCAACAGGGGCGGCCTTTTCCTCTACGGGAGCGGGTTTCTCCTCAGCGGGGGCAGGGGCTGCGGTCACCACAGTGGGAGTTTCCTTCTCCACAGCAGGGGTAGGAGTCTTTTTGGCCGCTGGTTTCTTCTTTGCGGGATCTGCTTTTTTTCGTGCCATAACGAATCTTCCTTTCACCGATCTATCATCATTGCGTATTTGCCGTGTGCTCGCAAAATCTAAAACGAACGCAAGTGTGGGGCATTGGAGTTTTTTTCAACAAAGGGGCTGTCCCAAAGCACCTTTGATCGTTTGGAGGGCGGAGGCTGAAATCGCTCCACCGCTTGTTTCTGGATCATGGATCGTCCTTCCATTTTTTCGGGTCGTATTACATGCCTCCCCCTTTTCCTTTTTTGGATTCATTATAGCAAAAACTCTTCAATAATACAAGAAATAATAGTAAAAAAGCCAGTTAATAACTTGAGTTTTTGTTGCGTGTCATGCAGGTTTGGAAAATAGGGAAATCCAGAGAAAAGATAGTTTCTTCTGTTTATTGCGGGGAAAATAGGCTTCATTTTGACAACTCAGGCTCTATTTCGTGAGAATTCTTTTCCACAAGATGGAATGGACCTTGCAAGGCAACCTCTATGAGTGAAATTTCCTGTGCTTCTCCGGAGAGAGAAAAGAAAATGCAGGTAAAAGATCTCTCAGATCATCTACCTTTGAATGTGATATAATACAGAAAAACTTTTTTTCTCCGGCATGAACGCGGGATGACACCCTTATCAGTCTGAGCAGAGGCGAACGGCTCAAAAACGGGAGAGATCCCCTGAAATGACACAGGAAATACATATGGACGTGGGATGATGAAGGCGAAAGGGGAGAGTGAGGTATGGATCAAAAGATTCTGATCGTAGAGGATGAATCCAAGCTGCGGGAAGTACTTTGCGACTACTTTACCAGCAAGGGGGAACGGCCCTTCGAGGCCTGTAATGGGATCCAAGCCTTGACGATGCTGGAAGAGGAAGAATTCGACGCTGTCCTGCTGGATATCATGATGCCCGGGTTAGACGGGCTGTCTGTCTGCCGGGCGGTGCGCCGGGAAAATGACGTGCCCATTGTTTTTCTTACAGCCCTGTCTGACGAGGAAGACAAGCTGCTAGGCTATGAGTTAGGGGCGGACGACTATGTGACAAAGCCTTTCACTCTGTCGGTCCTCTATGCCAAGGTCATGGCTCTAATCAAGCGAAACCAGCGGAAAGTGCTTGCTGGGGACAGAATGGAGTCTGGTGGGATCATCTTGGAGCTTTCCACCCGACGGGTGTTTGCCGGGAAGCGGGAAGTGACTTTGACACCCAAGGAGTTTGCTCTGCTCCGCTGTCTGATGGAGAACCGTGGATTGGTGCTTTCTCGAGAACAGTTGTTGGTGAAATGCTGGGGCTACGACTATGAGGGAGAATCCCGAGCGGTGGATACCCATATCAAGCGGCTGCGGGAAAAATTGGGAGAACACGCTTCCTGCATCAAGACAGTGATCAAAGCTGGATACCGATGGGAGGGGTGAAAATGAAACGGAAACCCATGGGCACGCTGGCAGCTATCACTTTGCGGCTGGGTGCACTGGTGCTGGGGATCTGGCTTGTGTGCATGACTTTGCTGACGATTGGCACAGCCCTTTACGTGTTACGGGATGTGCAGGGGCAGGGAATAGAACTGGCGGAACAGGCGGGCAAAATGGGCCAGTTGGACACCTACTATATGGACGATGGGCATGACTTACAACAGGCTAAAGCGATCCCCGGATTTCTGGAGCACGAAATGTTGGAGTCAGTGGAACACGCCTATGTGAAGGTGTGGAACCCCTCACTGTGGCTAGAACGGGGAGAAAGTTGGAGCATCTATGACAATCAAGCGGTGGAATGTCAGGTGGCTGTGGCCTTTGTGGACAGTGAGGGCCAGGTGCTCCACAAAAGCGGGGATTTCCTCTCCTTTGAGTATGTCACAGAAGCCATCTGGTTGTCCGGGGAGGACAGCATCCGGGAGGGCTACGCCTGGCTGGATCTGAGCGATCCGTCAGATGAGCGATACCAGATGTTCCGAAATATCTACGGGGGGACAGGAAATCTAGACAGCGTTTACGCCCTTCGTTTGACCGGAACTTTTAACGGCAGCCGCTTCGAGCCTTACGCCATGGCGATGCTGGATTACGATGCCTATCACAGGGCTATGGACGGACAGGCTCAGGGAGATTCCAACTCTTCTTCCGGTGCCTTGCCAGACCACACCCTGGCGGAGGCAGACCGCCTGGGCGATGTGGAGTGGCAGCAGCTGTTCGATCATACCGATCAGGCGGACCCGGATACGGAGCTTGTCACCATCTACGGCACCTTTCCCTCCATGATGCTTTACGATGAAGGTCCCCAAGTCCACTGTGACCTAGGAGACTACCCCAGTTTGATGGATTTGCTGCTGGACAAGGCCACTTATAGCCACGGGGGCTTTTACACTTATTATGACAGCAGCCAGGAAAGTTTGTGGAATATTGTGGTGCTCAGTGCCCGGAGTTTCACGGATTACACTGGATATGAATATCCAGGAGAGGTGGAGATCCAGCTGGACTTTACCCTCATTACTGCCGTGCAGGCCAGCCCCTTGAAGATCGCCATGGGGTTCCTCTGGAAGGTGTATCTCATTACTGGGCTGGTGGCTTTGGTGGGCTTCCTGCTGGTACGGGGCAGTGTGAAGAAGCATTTGATCCGGCCGTTGGAGGAGGTCAACCAGACCATGGCATCCAACAGGAGTCGCTTACCTACCTTGGAAACGTCACCTCCCAAGTGGCGGGAACCCAGGCTGCTTGCCCAGCAGTACATGGAGATCTACGACCAGCTGCAAAAAGACAAAAATGAGCTTGCCCGTCTGGACACCGCTCTAAATTATGCCCGGACAGCGGAGGAAAATAGACGGCAGATGATCTCCCACCTGACCCACCAGCTGAAAACGCCCTTGGCGGTAATCCACGGCTATGCGGAAGGACTGCGGGAGCATATTGCCGAGGACAAGCGGGACCACTATGTGGAGATGATCCTGTCGGAAACGGAGCGGTCAGACAAGATGGTGCTGGAGATGCTGGACTTGTCCCGTCTGGAAGCGGGCAAGGTGAAGCTGTCTCGGGATCAGGTTTCCCTGCGGGCGCTGACTCAGTACGCGTTGGATAAATTGGAACGGTCTATTGAGGACAAGCAACTGCAAGTAGCATTCCTCACTCAAGAGGAGGGTTTCCTCACTGCAGATGAAAGCCGCATGGCCCAGGTGGTGGAAAATTTCTGCACCAACGGGGTGAAGTATACGCCTCAAGGTGGATGGATCAAAGTGGGGATCCAAAAGGATGGGGCGGAAGTCATCTTTACCGTGGAAAACGCGAGTCTCCCCTTGTCCCATGAGGAATTGAGCAAAGTGTGGGACCCATTTTACCGAACGGAGGACGCTCAGACAGAGGAAGGCACGGGATTGGGACTTGCCATTGTGAAAAGCATCGTGGAGCTCCATGGCGGAAGGTGTTTCGCGAAAAACACCAAACAAGGCGTGGCTTTCGGATTTGAGATCCCACTTTGACCCAGTTTTGTTACTAAAATACGGGTCATGAATGGCCAGCTGTCTTGCGGGGAAAGCAGCGTTGTGAGATAATGATCTCACAGGAGCGGCGAGGGGCCCTCCACAAGGAAGTAAGGAGCTGAGGAGGAGAGGAACCATGAACTACTACGATGATCAGCTGAAGGAACTTCTGGATCAGTGTGCCAGAAAAAGAAAATTGGAATCATCCATCAAGGAACTGACCGCCCAGCGAGATCAGTACGCGGCTCAGGCGGGGGACCTGCAAAAACGGTTCCAGGATGAGCAGGAGGATGTGGATCGCCTGGAAGGCCGCAGCCTGGCAGCGTTCTTCTACAACGTGATTGGAAAAAAGGGCGAGAAACTGGACAAGGAACGGCAGGAAGCCTATGCCGCTCGTGTGAAATACGACGCGGCGTCTCGAGAGCTTGCCGGAGCGGAGGAGGATCTCCGCAGATGCCAGCGAGAGCTGAATGAAGTTTGGGACAGTGAAAGCCAGTACCAGGCACTGTGGAAGGAAAAAATACAGGCGGTGATACAAGCAGGCGGTCCGGTGGGAGAGAAGATCTTGAATTTGGAAGAGCGCATCTCCTATTTGGAAGGTCAGCAGAAAGAGCTGAACGAAGCCATTTCCGCCGGACAAAAAGCTCTTTCTGTTGCGGATCAGGTGCTTTCCAGTCTGGACAGTGCGGAGGGCTGGGGGACCTGGGACTTGGTAGGGGGAGGAATGCTCTCCGATTTGGCTAAGCATAGTCATCTGGACACGGCCCAGAGTTCTGTGGAGCATTTGCAATCCCAGCTGCGGATCTTTAAAACAGAACTGGCTGACGTCACTGTGGATGAAGATTTTCAGGTAAGCATCGACGGATTCCTCCGGTTCGCGGACTATTTCTTTGATGGCATCTTTACGGATTGGATGGTTCTTGACCGAATTCATCAATCTCAAGATCGCGTGCAAGACACCAGAAATCAGATCGACCAGGTCCTGCGCCGCTTGGAAGAGCGGTTGAATCAGGTGGAACGGGAAAAAGCCAGTCACCTCCGGGAGATCGACAACCTGACGGATAGTGTGCGTCTGTAAATCAGCCCAGAATTTCGAATAGCGGCTGTAAGACGGCGGATGGATTCAAGAAAATAGAAAAAACCGGACGGTAAGCATGAGCATGCTTTTCCGTCCGGTTTTTGTTTGTAGGTCAGGTAACAGGGTTAGGCATTTTCTTCTGCCACGGTGGGTTCCTGAATACGTCCAATGACCACCATAGCCAGAATGAACAACAGCATCGTAAAGGCGAAAGGCAGGCGGCGGTCCAGGCTGGAGAGCCATCCAGCCAGATAGCCGAAGGGGGAGGAGAGGGCAATGGTGGAGGCCATGATCAAGGCATTCAGACGTGCC
>HF972646.1 GCA_000432995.1 Clostridium sp. CAG:1013 | reverse complement strand
ACAGCGTATGCTGTGCCGCTTTTTGTCGCTTGTTTTGAGAAGAAACTCGTTTTAGTAATCCGAATCCCGGAAGGTCAAACCGGTATCGCTCATTTGGTCGATGATGGCCAGGCTGGCCAGTTTGTATCCGGCCTGCCGCAGTTCCGCACCGCCGGTTTGGAAGCCTTTTTCAATGCAGATCCCGATGCCGCCCACGGAACATCCCGCCTGACCGCATACATCCAGGAGTCCCCGCATAGCTTTGCCGTTTGCCAGAAAATCATCCACGATCAGAACTTTGTCCTGCGGACCGAGGAATTTCTTGGATAAGGTGATGTCGTAATCCCGGTCGTATGTGTAGGAATGAACGGTTGACGTGAACACATCCCCGTCCAAGTTTCTGCTTTTTGCTTTTTTGGCGAACACCACAGGAACATGAAAATGCTTTGCAGTCATACAGGCTATGGCGATGCCGGAAGCCTCGATGGTGAGGATCTTATTGATGCCGTCGTTTTGGAAGATCCGGTAAAACTCCCCGCCAATCTCATCTAACAGAGCAACGTCCAGTTGATGGTTCAAAAAACAGTCCACCTTCAGCACGTTGCCGGCGCGAACTTGACCTTCTTCCAAAATACGCTGTTCCAAAAGTTTCATCTACCATTGACCCCTTTCCCAAGCATAACCCTTTTTTCTTTTTCCCTATTATGACAAATTTCGCGGAATTTTGCAATATTTTTGATCTTAGGACAGAGGATATTTTCTTTCAGAGAGTTTTTTATGGAGCGCATGAAGAATACCACTGGGCTGGGAGGGGAGTTCTGGGACTGCACCCAGGATTTCCAGCGGTGATATATGTCTGCTGACTGCTTGTGGAGCGGAGCATCTATCACTTTTGCGTCCTAGGTTCTGTTCCGGGCCACACGGACAAGGTCCGGTGCGGTTTCTTTCGCTAACGGTGAAGTCACCCTTGTTAAGAAAACGGGCGGAAGTGGCGGTTTTCGCTGGTAGACTTTTTGACCCCTGGTAGGTATACTGGTAAGCGAAACAGTGAGAGGAGTGACTAGCATGAGTTTGGGAAGCAGTTTGTATTATGCCAGAAAGAAAAGCGGCTTGTCACAGGAGAACGTGGCGGAAAAGCTGGGAGTCAGTCGTCAGACCATCTCCAAATGGGAGACAGGGGTTTCCCAAACTTAAAGATACCACACTAAAACCCACGCTTACATTACTTCCAAACAATACAATTTTGGAGGTAAACCCTATGAAAAAGATGATTTCCTGCGAATATAACTTCGATAACTGCTGTGTGGAACTGAAATTCACCGATGGTAGTATGATTGCCATTGATACGATTGCGGTTGAAAATGAGGTTGCCCGTAATATGTACGAACGGTCAGAGCTTGATTATCTGATCTACAATGCGCCGCTTGAATATGCCAACCTTATTTTGAACGGCGATCCCGAAACCTATTTAAGAACCGTAACAGAATATAAACCGCTTGATTAACGCTATTTGCCCATCTCTCTATCTTTGAGGGATGGGCTTTTTTCTGTTTTGGAGCATAAATTTTGTAAGTTCCTTATGAACATTTCTCCAAACATCTTGACTTTTATTAGGTAACGTACTATAATATAAATAGTTTGAACATTCGATTGGGTAACTATACCTTTCGTAATTTGACGGAAAGAGAGGAAGAACGATGGCTCGAATTGACAAAGGTGCTTTGACAAAGTTGGAGATCATCACAGAAGCTACAAAACAGTTTCTTGAAAAGGGATATACAAATACATCCGCCAATGCTGTTGCAAAGGCTTTGGGAATGAGCCAAGGCAATCTGACTTTCCATTATCCCACCAAGGAGCATCTTCTTGCCATTCTTGTTGATATGCTTTGCGATTATCAATGGAAACGAATGGAACAGGAAGCCAATGACGGTATAAGCTCTGTTATGGCGATCTGCTTGGAATTGACATCTATGGCAAGTGCCTGTGAACATGACGAAACCATCAAGGACTTTTTCCTTTCTGCGTATTCCAGTCCGATGTGCCTTGATATTATCCGAAAGAATGATGCAAAGAGAGCAAAAGAGGTTTTCGCTGTTTACCGTCCCGATTGGACAGATGAACAATTCGCAGAAGCAGAAATCCTTGTGTCCGGCATTGAACACGCAACGCTGATGGTTGCCGGTGATCCTGTGCCGCTGGAAACAAGAATTACAGGTGCACTGAACAGTATTCTTGCCATATACGGTGTGCCGGAAGAAACAAGACAGATAAAACTTCAAAAGGTATTCGCACTTGACTATATGGGGCTTGGTAAGCGTGTCCTTGAAGAGTTTAGAGAATATGTGGCGAATGCAAACGATGAAGCGTTTCAAGCCTTAATTAAGAGATAAAAAGTTCCAAAAAATTCACAGAAAAGGAGTTGCAATTATGATGATCTGGGCGTAC
>HF972645.1:1255-1856 GCA_000432995.1 Clostridium sp. CAG:1013 | reverse complement strand
CCACCCCGTAGGTTCTTCCCCAGCTGGCTTGCAACGCCAGTTCCACGCTTACACTGCCGGTACCCGCGCCCACGTCCCACAGCACGTCCTTAGGACCGGGTGCCAGTTTCGCCAGCACCGCCGCCCGCACCTCCTGCTTCGTCATGGGCACCTCTCCCCGAACAAACATAGAATCCGGGAACCCGGGCGTCCTCCGGGTGACAGACGGCGCAGGTTCCACCAGCAGCACGCTGAGGGAACCAAAGGTTCCGCCGGCAAACTCCCCGGCCGTACCCTGGTAGATCTTCTGCTGGGGATAGGAAAGATCCTCACCCACTACCACAGGCAGCTGGTCCAGTCCTGCTTCTGCCAGCAGACGGCACAGCTCCGCTGGACCCAGCGTCCCTCCGGTAAGGAAAAACACGGGCTTTCCCTGCATCACAGCCCCCACCGGGTTACAGTCCACTCCATGGGCGGAGAGCAAGAGCCAATCCTGCCAAGGTCTGCCCAAAGCCGCGGAAAGCAACTGTACGCTGGAAATACCAGGAAGCACCGTGTAGGAGACCCCCTCCTGTTCCAACAGAGGAATCAGCACTTTGGCCCCAGAATAAAAACCGGTATC
>HF972645.1:0-1162 GCA_000432995.1 Clostridium sp. CAG:1013 | reverse complement strand
CCGCCACACGGCAGCTGGTGCAGTTTTCCGGAAGCCCTTCCAGCAATCTGCCGGCCCCGATCACCCAGGAGGCGTTTTCCAGCGCCTGACGGCAATCCTCTGTCAGGGTGTTTTGTTTCCCCCCGCCGAACGCTGCCAATGTCACCTGCATTCCATCATCTCCTTGCATATCCGCAGAATTGTTTCGTAGGATTCTCCCTCTTCTTTGGGGCGGCGGATCACCACCAGCCGAGCACCGGTCTCCTCGGCCGCCCGGACTTTTTCCCCAAAGCCGCCTGCCGCGCCGCCGTCCTTGGTCACCAGCCACTTGGTGGAAAATTGGCGGATCAGCGCCGCATTCAGCTCCTGGGAAAAAGGCCCCTGCATGGCGATCACGTTACCCCGGGGAATTTCCAGGCTCTCACAGGCTCGCAAACTTTCCACCACAGGCAGCACCCGAGGATACAGCCGCTGCCGCTCCAGGGGAGAAAAAGCCGCCAGCTCCTTAGCCCCGGTGGTAAGTAGGATGTTGCCCTGAGTGCCCTGCAAAAAATGAGCGGCATCTTCCGCCGAGTCCACCAAAACACAGCTAGAAGGCAACTGGCTCTCCCTGCGAAGGAGCCTGTGACAAGGAACGCCTACCCTGCTTGATGCTTCCCGGATGTTTCGACTGACCTCCCTGGCATAGGGGTGGGTGGCGTCCACACACAGATCCGCCCCCTCCAACACCTGGGCCATCTTCTCCGCGTCCATCCTGCCGGAAAGGACCTGAGTCCCGGGCACCCGTTCCTGCATCAGTTTTCCGTATTCTGTCGCTACACACACCAGGGTCTCGATCCCCATGGCCACCGTCTCCTGGGAAAGCTGCCGGCCCTCGGTGGTGCCGCTAAAGATCACCACTCGCATTTTTTCTCGTACCCCCGGGGAGTCACCATACGCCCGGAGATCTCCTGAGTGGTTGAAGATCCGATAAACACGGTGGTAAACATATCCAGCTTTGCATTCCGAAGTTCTTTCAGGGAAAGCAGCTCTGCGCTTTGCCCTTCCCGGCCGATATTCCGCACCCATCCGCATACCGTGTCCGGGGATTTTCCCTCCGCCAGAAGGATATCACAGGCCTTCTCCAGATAATCCGCCCGTTTGCGGGAACTGGGATTGTACAGACACAGGCAAAAGTCACCCC
>HF972644.1:29889-35616 GCA_000432995.1 Clostridium sp. CAG:1013 | reverse complement strand
AATACCTTGATTTTAGGCCAGTTCCCGTGTTTTTACGGGATATTTCATATCAAACCCTTTGACCGGCCTATATTTCTCAACTATCCTGAAAACTTACACCGTGGAGCTGGTCCTGGTTTTGAGCGTCCTCGTCAAACAGCCATTCTAAAAGCTGCGTCAGGTTCTTGCCTTTCCAGGAGAAGCCTTTCTGTTGAGGAAGCTCACCGGAATACACTGCTTCCAGTGTGAGGGAATCCTCCCCGGGAAAAACGGTAAAGCGTACCCGCTTATCTCCGTCGTAAGCGGCAGCGTCCAAACAGGCACGGGTGAGCAGATCGTTGACCAAGACGCACATCTCTACCGAAGAGAGAGGCGTGCTTCCTGTGACAGCGTTGCTTTCAAAGGAAATGCCGTTCTGCGCGGCAAAAGCAGCTTTGGCGGCGATCACAGCGTTCAGGTAGGGATTTTCGTTGTAGGCGGCCAAAATGGGCACGTTCTCCCCATTTTTCTTAAAGATGGAAACATAGCGGGGCACCATTTCTCCATTGCCGTCCTGAAGCATCACGTTCACCGTGTCCAGGGCGTATTCCCCGGCTTTCCGGGCAGCTTTCACTTCCTTCACAGCAGCCAGAAGATCGGTAAAGTCTCCGGCTTCCATGTCCAACATGGCGGTCCGGGCAGCTTCTTCTGTTGCCCGCTGGCGGAACCGGCCGGCCTGGTACACCGAACGGAACACAAAGATCACCGCCACAAACATTGCAGTGGAGACAAAGAGCCGTTCCGCCGGGATGTGCATCCGAAACAGGAAATCAACCTTGCCGTTAGCCACAGCGCACAGGCCCAGCTGGATCAGACACATGCCCCAAAGAAACGCCGAGGGCCCCCGGTCACTGAAGTGATGGAAAGGCCGGTAAAGGCAGAGCCCTACCAAAGCAGCCAGCAGAAGCTGGGAGATCAGGGTAAAGAACCCGGCAAAGGCCCCAGCCGTGGAAAAAGGCATCACACCCAGAGCCAGGGGAATGTAGGCTTCCAGATAGAAGTGACAGGAGAGAGTCAGCACTACCAGGTAGAATTTTTGCAAGGGGTTATTCTTGGAAAGGACCAGTGACGCCAAGAACAGCACCAGTGTACCTGCGGCAACGGCCCAAGAGGGACCCAGAACCTTGGAAACGATCCATCCCGCTCCCAGGGAGACAAGGTATGTAACTCCATAGCAGGCCACCGTGGCCCAGAGGCGAAAACGGTCCTCCAGCAGGATCAGGAAAAAGCCCGCCGCACACAGCAGCGAGAGAACAAGATCGGTCATAGTGTGCATCCCCAATTTCAAGTGATTTTTCCCCTTGGGAAAATCCAGGCGCCCGATGCGCCTGAAAGGTGCCTTCATTATAGCATAAGATAGGATAGGAAACAATTTCTTTTTTCCAGCTCTTAAACCCTGTTAGCGGCAGGCAGGTGAAATTCATTGACAGTCGGGAGCGGGTATTGTAAGATACTGTATATAGGTTTAAAAGGGGAGAGGACAGTGAAAAAACGTTGGTTTTTTACCGGGGCTGCGGCAGCTCTGGCAGCCCTGTTTCTGGGATGCGTGCTGGCGGTGGGAAAGTCCACCCAATGGTTCGGTCTGGAGCAGCTGGCAAAGGGTTCTTCTCCTCAGTGGACGTATGAGCGCCAGGTCACATGGGATCCGTCTCTCAGCTCTGTGGAGGGCATTCGGATCGCCTGGGGGGATGGTCCGGTATATGTAAAGCCCTGTGAGGGAACCATGATCACAGTGACGGAATACGCCAGCCGGCCCTTGGAGGAAGAGGAGTTTTTCCAGATGACTTCTTCCGGCGGAGTGCTGGAGATCCAGTGGGACCACAGCCTGCTTCCCTTGAGTGTGTTCCAGGGGCTGGAGAAGCAGCTGGAAGTGGAGGTGCCTCGGGAGGTGCTTTCCCAGCTGGAGGAATTCTCCTGCGGCAACGCCACCGGCAATGTGGATGTCAGTGATATCACGGCCCAGGAGGTAAACATCACTTCCGCCGCAGGGGATCTGTCTCTCCTTTCCCTTCAGGGGGAGAAAGTCCATCTTTCCACAGTTTCCGGTGAGGTCCAGTGGACCCAGGGGAAGGCGGGAGACCTTTCTCTTGAGACCACCTCTGGCGGGGTAAAACTGTACCAGGTCCAAACAGGCGTCTGTGGGGTCTCCACGGTCACCGGGGATGTAAACTTCTCCGGCCAGGGCCAGGAACTTTCTGTGGAGACCATTTCCGGCCAGGTGTATTTGGATTTGTCCGCTGGCTTGAAAGAAGCGGATCTCCGGTCGGTGTCCGGGCTTCTGTCCCTGGCACTGCCTCAGGAGGAGGGATTCCAGGCCGCGTACTCCACCATGTCCGGCAAGTTCCGTTCGGATTTCACAGGTGCTGAGGAAAAGGGTACCTTCCTTTATCGTACGGGAGGCGCTGACATTCAATTTACCACCACCTCCGGAGATATGATGGTGCGGAAAAGCGATAGAACATAATGAAAAACCAGTCCTCACAGGGCGCGGAATGTAAGTACAACCGATCAAGGGGCTGTGCCCCACTGCGTGGAAAGGGGGCGCTGTATGTACGGCGCGATTTTGGGTGATATTGCAGGTTCCCGGTTCGAGTTCAGCCGACCTCAGGGATTCGATTGGCGGACCACAGATTTCTTCGGCGGCATGAGTGCGTACACAGACGACACCGTGCTGACGGTAGCCACAAAATACGCTGTGCTCACCGGCACGCCATACGCCAAGGCATACAGCTTGTTTGGCAAGCGGTACAACCGGGTGGGCTACGGCACCATGTTCAAAAACTGGCTCAATGCCTCCTCTCAGAAGGGGTACAACAGTTACGGCAACGGTTCCGCCATGCGCGTCAGCTACATTGGATGGCATTATTCCACCATGGAAGAGGTGGAGGAGCAGGCCGTGCTCAGTTCCATCGTTACCCATAACCATCCGGAGGGGGTAAAGGCGGCGGTGGCCACAGCGGAGGCTGTGTTTGTGGCTCGGACCGGCGCCACTAAAAAAGAACTGATGAAGTTCATGCAAAAGAAGTTTGGCTATATGATTACAAAGCCCCTGTGCCTGTATAGGCCCTTCAGCCGGTTTGACGACACTGCCATGGGCACCATGCCTTTGGCTATCCGGTGTTTTTACGAATCGGAGGATTGGGAAAGCTGTATCCGCAATGTGTTCAGCGTCAAGTGCGACACGGATACAGTGGCCTGTATCGCCGGTGCCATTGCCGATGCTTTTTACGGCGGCACAGGTTTGGAAGAAGAAGCTATTTTGAAACGGTTCCTCATAAAGCCCAATGATCGGGGCGAATTTGACACCTTCCTGTACGACTGGGCGGTGAAAACGCCGGAACAGGCTAAGAAAGAGATAGAGGAACGAAAGAAAAGGGAGAAAGAAGAAAAAGAGAAAGGCGGCATTTTATGATCGTTATCACTTATCAGTCCAAGCTGGTGCTGCGCATCCTCAAGTCCGGGGAAACTTACCGCGCCAAGCCCAACTTGACCCTTCGCGGGGAATACAACGCCATGATTGACCTGCTGGGCCTCAAGTGCGAGTGCCCCATTTTCGGCGTACTGAAAGGCCGCAAGCAAAATACAGGCGGCAAGGTTTCTGGTTCTGTGCGGTTGATGCTGGACGTGCCGGACAAATATATTCATCTAACGGAATACGGCGTGTGGGCGGATTTCCTCTATGCCTTTAAGTTTACCAAGCCCGGAAACTATAAGTCTCTGCGGCCAGACTGCGAGGAGCTTACCGTGCGCCGGTATAACGAGATCCTGGAAGACTTAAAGGAGCAGAAAAAACCTGCTCAGTACAAATGCCCCCAGGTAGTGCTGGAAAAGATCGAGCCCGCCTGGCTGCAAAGCTATCACGTTGTGGGAAAGGGAGAAGGAATTGTGCGGCGGCTGCTGGATAAGTTGGTCGGCGTTCTGTCATAAAAAGGAGTGAATGAGCCATGATGGTGGGTAAGTATATTCTTTCCATCGACCAGGGAACCACCAGTTCCCGGGCGGTGCTGTTCGATGCCTTTGGAGGAGTGGCAGGCATGGGTCAGCGGGAATTTCCCCAGATCTATCCTCAGCCCGGTTACGTGGAGCACGACGCGGTGCAGATCCTCCAAACAACTCTCTATGCCATGCGGCAGGCAGTGGAAAAGGCCGGGGTCCATGCCCGGGACATTGCCGCCATCAGCATTACCAATCAGCGGGAGACCACGGTGGCCTGGGACGCGGTCACAGGCATCCCCGTGTGCAATGCCATCGTTTGGCAGTGCCGCCGCACTGCCCCTGAATGTGAGCGGCTGCGGGCCAGTGGGATGGAGGATTACATCCGCGATACCACGGGATTGATCATTGACCCCTACTTCTCCGGTACCAAGATGAAGTGGATCCTGGAGAACGTTCCGGCTGCCCGGGAGCTGGCGGATAAAGGCCGGCTGCGCTTTGGCACCATCGATACCTGGCTGGTGTATTCCCTTACTGAGGGGGCGTCCTATGTCACCGACGTGACCAACGCCTCCCGCACCATGCTGTTTGACATTCACAAGCTGCGGTGGGACGATACTATGCTGAAAGAGCTGGGAATCCCCCACAGCGCTTTGCCCAGAGTGGCTGAGTCCGGAGAGATCGTGGGCATGTGCAGTCCTGACGTGCTGGGGGAGGAGATCCCCATCGCGGGCATGGCAGGCGACCAGCATGCCGCTCTGTTTGGCCAGTGCTGCTTTAAGGAGGGCATGGCCAAGAATACATACGGCACAGGCTGCTTTGTGCTGATGAATACGGGAAACAAACCGGTAGCCTCCAAGGAGGGGTTGTTGACCACTATTGCCTGGAAGCTGAACGGCCGCACCACATACGCTCTGGAAGGCAGCGCTTTCAACGCTGGTTCTGCCATCCAGTGGCTGCGGGATGAGCTGGGACTCATTAAAACAGCCCAGGAAGCGGACCAGCTGGCCGAGACTGTGGAAAACGCGGGCGGCGTCAGCTTTGTGCCTGCCTTTACCGGCTTGGGCGCGCCCTACTGGGATATGTACGCCCGGGGCGCCTTGCTGGGAGTTACCCGAGGCACTACTCGGGCCCACCTGTGCCGGGCGGTGCTGGAGAGCATCGCTCTGGAAAGCAGCGACCTTGTGAAGGCCATGGAACGGGAGAGCGGTGTGTCCATCCCCGAGCTCCGGGCGGACGGCGGCGCTTCCCGCAGCCGGTTCCTGATGCAGTATCAGTCGGACATTTTGGGCTCCAAGGTGTGCCGTCCCCAGTGCTTGGAGACCACTGCTTTGGGTTCCGCCATGATGGCCGGCCTCACCGTGGGCGTGTGGGAGGACTTGGAGGAGCTTTCCTCTTTGTGGCGGGAAAGCGCCGTGTTCACACCCCACTATGGAGAGGACCTGCGCCAGCAGGATCTGGACCGCTGGCATGAGGCGGTCCGCCGCAGCATGGGCTGGTCCCAGCCGTAAAACTCCCATAAGGGTGGTGCGCGAAGATGAAACCCATCAAAGCGGGATTTTTACAATACGATGTGGGGCGTGACAAAGCCAAAAACCTGGAAAAGATACAGCGCTGGGTGCGGGGTTCCCACTGTGACCTGATCGTACTCCCTGAGCTTTGCCTGAGTGGCTACCTGTGTGAAAGCAGGGAGGCCTTAGCGCAGGAGGCAGAGCCGGTGTCGGACGGTCCTTCCGTGACGGTGCTCCGAGAACTTTCCCGTGAGGAGAATTGCAC
>HF972644.1:26567-29842 GCA_000432995.1 Clostridium sp. CAG:1013 | reverse complement strand
CTCCAGGACGGAAAAGTGTACAATACAGCTGTGGTGGTGAGTCGGGGAGAATACTTGGGCCGTTATCGCAAAACTTATCTCTCCGATTATGAGAAGCGCTTTTTTGAGGAAGGTTCCCCGGATGATCCCGGCGTATTCCAACTGGATGGATTCACGCTTGGCGTGCAGATCTGTTTTGATCTTTGGTTCCCCGAGGTGGCTCGGGGCCAGGTAAGGCAGGGGGCTGATATCCTGTGCGCCTTGGCTAATTTTGGGGGAGAGACAAGCTGTTGGATGGCACGGGTGCGGGCATTGGAAAATCAAACGCCCCTTGTGTTGTGCAACCGTATCGGCCGGGAGGTGCAGCCTGGGATAGAGGCTGACTTTTTAGGCAGAAGCGCTTTGATCACGCCCAGTGGGGAACGGATGGGGGAAGCGCCTTCAAATTGGGAAGGGCTTTACGCTGTACTGGTGGAACCAGCCGAAAGGCGTGGGAATGTGATCTGCGGAGATTTTGTCAGGGAGATAGAACGGCACTATACTTCCAAGCCATAGAAAAAGGGATTGTTCCTTGACAAGCGGCAGTAGAGTATGATATAGTTGCTTTATCGTATTAGTGAGGTGAAGCGAAAATGGTAGCCATTGTGGACTACGGCGCGGGGAATCTTCAAAGTGTGGAGAAAGCTCTGCGGCACATAGGGTGTGACTGTCAAGTCACAGCAGATCCTGAAATGCTTTTGCAAGCAGACGCCGCGGTGCTGCCGGGCGTAGGTTCCTTTGGCGACGCCATGGATCAGCTTCGAGCCCGAGGTCTGGAAGAGCCCATCCGCCAGTTTGTGGAAAGCGGTATGCCTTTTTTGGGCATCTGCCTGGGATTGCAGATCCTGTTTGAGGAAAGTCAGGAGTCTCCCGGGGTGAAAGGCCTAGGCTTGCTGAAGGGAAAGATCCTCCGCCTGCCCAAAGAAAGCGGCTTGAAGATCCCCCATATTGGGTGGAATTCCCTGGAGGTGAAAGACCGGGAAGGACTGTTCAAGGGCCTTCCGGAGGAGCCTTACGTGTACTTTGTCCACTCCTACTATCTCCAGGCGGAGGAGGACGTGGTCACGGCCACAGCGGAGTACGGCGCAACCATTCACGCGGCGGTGCGTAAAGGGAATTTGATGGCCTGTCAGTTCCACCCGGAGAAGAGTGGGAAAACCGGCCTGGCTATTCTGGAGAATTTTGCTGCCATGCTGAAAGGGAAGGGGGAGTGACCATGTACGCCAAACGAATCATTCCCTGTCTGGATCTGAAAAACGGCAGAGTGGTTAAGGGCACCAATTTTGTTGGCCTAAGGGACGCGGGGGACCCGGTGGAAGCTGCCATCGAGTATGACCGTCAGGGGGCCGACGAGTTGGTGCTGTTGGATATCACCGCCTCCTCCGATGACCGGGACATCATGGTGGATATTGTCACCCGGGTGGCGGAGAGCATTTTTATCCCCTTTACCGTGGGGGGCGGTATCCGCACTGTGGAGGATTTCACTAGGATTCTCCGGGCGGGAGCGGACAAGGTGTCCGTCAACTCTGCGGCCCTGCGGGACCCTTCCATTATTCGGGAGGCGGCCTATAAATTCGGTAGCCAGTGTGTAGTGGTTGCCATGGACGCCAAGCGACGGGAGACCGGTGGCTGGACCTTGTACCTTAACGGCGGCCGGGTAGATACTGGTAAGGACGCTGTGGAGTGGGCCAAAGAAGTGGAGAGCCTAGGGGCGGGAGAGATCCTGCTCACCAGCATGGACTGCGACGGTACCAAAGCTGGCTACGATCTGGAATTGACCAGGGCCATTTCGGAAGCGGTGTCTATTCCGGTGATCGCTTCTGGCGGTGCAGGGACCATGGAGCACTTCTACGACGCCTTCACCCAAGGCAAAGCCGACGCGGTTCTGGCGGCGTCCCTGTTCCACTTCCGGGAGATCTCCATTCCGGATTTGAAGGAGTATTTGGCGGGGAAAAACATCCCTGTTCGAAGAGTTTAAAGAAAAAATAAAAAAATAGAAAAAAGGTGTTGACTTTCTCGAAAAGTCTGCTATAATAAATACTGCTGTTCGACGTGAGACAAATAAATGAACGGCAGATATAGCGGTATTGTGTAATGGTAGCACAGCAGACTCTGACTCTGTTCGTCTGGGTTCAAATCCTGGTACCGCTGCCAAAAAGCCTCGGTTTGTAAAGATCCGAGGCTTTTTTACGAGGTGTGGCTCAGTTTGGTAGAGCGCTACGTTCGGGACGTAGAAGTCGCAGGTTCAAATCCTGTCACCTCGACCAGGCTGAGCCTGGACGCATGTTGCGTTCAGGGCTTGGCCTTTTCTTTTTCCCCACATGTCCGCGTTTTAGACGGGAAACGGGTTTGTAATTTTGATCAGGGGTTGCACCCCAGGTAAATGGCGAACTTCACGTTTGTGGGGTTCGCGTTCTTTTTGCCAGCAAAAAAGGACTTCCACATAGGGAAGTCCTTTTTTATAATTTGTATTCTCTTGCTTACAATCATTCCGTTGCCGCCGCAAACAGGTGATGCTTGCGGATATAGATGAAATACGCTGTGGTCAGAATGACGCCTTTGCAGATGGAAGAAATAGAGATAGCCCACCAAATGCCGTTCAGGCCCAGACTGGTGCTGGAGAGCAGCAATGACAGGGGGATGCGGGTCAGGTTGAAGGTGATGCTCACCACAGAGGGAATCTTGGTCTCGCCAAGGCCATTGAAAGCGCCGGTGGAGGACGCCTCAATGCACAGGAACAGCTGAGAGAAGCCCAGAATCTGCAAATAGGAAACTCCCATGGGGAGCACTTCTTCCTCCCGGATAAAGATCTGGAAAATAGGGGCAGCCAGCAGGGTGAGAGCCAGGGTGCAAAGGGCGCCCCAGATAATCATCAGGACGGTGGCGGTCTTGTAAGCGCCCTTGACACGCTTCAGCTTTTTAGCGCCGTAATTCTGGCCGATAAAGGCGTTCACAGCCATGGAGAAGCCGCCGGAGATCATCCAGGCGAGGCTTTCCACCTGACTGCCAACCTTCTGCACAGCGATAGCGTCAGCGCCCCATCGGGCCACGATACTGGAGATGATGAGGCTCAGCCCGGACATAAACACATTCTGGATACCAATGGGAAGGCCCATGGTCCAAGTCTGCTTTAGGTAACCGCTGCCCAGCTTTTGGAACAGGGGAAAGTTCTTGAAAAATCCCTTTTGGCGCCAGACCATCAACAGGAACAGCAGGGTTACGATCCCCTGGGAACCTGCCGTGGCGATGGCTGCTCC
>HF972644.1:23650-26540 GCA_000432995.1 Clostridium sp. CAG:1013 | reverse complement strand
GCCACTCCCATAGCGGGGATGGGGCCCAAACCGAAGATCAGCAGGGGATCCAGCACCAGATTCAGGACAAGGCCGGCGCCGGTGACCCAGAAGGGGCTCTTGGAATCCCCAATGCCGGTGTAGATGCCGGTAAAGATTTGGTTCACCATGGAGAACAGCACACCGACAGTGCCGGTGATCAGTAGGTACGCCACAGCGTCGTTGTGTGTCTTGGGATCAGTCAGCTGGAACAGACCCACCATCATCTGATGGCTCACCAGTACCAGCAGGACAAAAGCGCCTCCGATGATGGCTCCCAGACGAAATGCAGACGCGGCGAAATACCGGGCTTTTTCCACATCTCCTTGGCCAATAGCGTGGGCCACTCTGATCTGACCGCCCATTTTGGCCACAGAGTAGCAGCTGTCGGCGATCCACAGGAAAATGCCTGCTGCTCCCACGGAAGCTACCGCAGCGCTTCCCAGTTTGCCGATCCAGATCATGTCTACCAGGTTGTAGGCCATCTGGATGAAGGAAGTGAGCATGATGGGTAAGGCCAGCTTGGCCATTCCTCCCAGAATGCTGCCTTCCAGTAGGTTGGCGTTGTTTTTCATCTTGTTTCATTCCTCCTAATTTTTCGCGAAAAAAAGACTTGAGGACCGTGGCGACAAATCACCACGGTTTCAAGTCCACCGTCCACCCACTTATTCCGAATGTGTTTATATACTACTAGATACCCTCTCTCTTGTCAAGAGGGAGGGTATCTTTAGAAAAACCTTTAGATCCAGGCGGTGTCTCCGTATTTACAACACTATTGGAAAGGGATATAATAGCAAATAATATTAAGCCACAAGGAGGAGAAGATCATGGATCTGGAAAGCATGAAACGGAAATACGCCTACACTCTGGCTCGAGTGGGCCTGAATGTCCAGAAAGGCCAAACCGTTCTGGTGGAAGCGGCCATCGAAGGCTGGGAGTTCACCAGCATTTTTGCGGAAGAGTGCTATAAACTGGGTGCCGGTAACGTGGTGGTTCACTACCTGGATCTGCCCAATATGAAGGTGGCGGCTCAGTACCGCTCTGACGAGGACATGCGCCATGTGGAGGATTGGGAGTACGCCATGCACCAGGGCTATCTGGATGAGGGTGCCTGCTACGTCCGCCTGGAGGGAGTCAACCCCAAACTGATGGAAGGCGTCAGCGAGAAAAACTCCAACGCCATTTTCGCTCACGTGGACACCGTCCGCAACGTGATGCGGAAAGCCAGCCGTGAGAAGCACTGCCAGTGGCTTATCGCTATGGTTCCCACAGTGGAGTGGGCAGAGTATATTCTGGACAAGCAGGGAGAGGAAGCTCTGGAAGAGCTGTGGGAGATCCTCCTGAAGCTTTGCTACATTGATGAGACCAACGACGTGGTCGAGACCTGGGAGGAACTGAAAGCCCAGAAGGCAGCCCGGGGCAAAGCCGTGGACGACCTGCACTTAACCAAACTTCACTACACTGCCTCCAACGGCACGGACTTGACCGTGGGCCTGACCCCCTGGTCCAAGTTTGGCTACGAGGGGAGAAAGGGCATTCCCTTCTGCCCCAACATCCCTACCGAAGAGATCTGCACCACCCCCAGTAAGTTGGAGACCAACGGCGTGGTGTACGCTTCCCGCCCCCTAGTGCTGGGTGGAAAGAAGATTGAAAACTTCGGCTTCCGCTTTGAAAATGGCAAAGTGGTGGAAGTGCTGGCGGATGAAGGCAAGGAAATGCTGGAAGCTCTCATCAATACCGATGAGAACGCCGGGTACCTGGGCGAGGCTGCCTTGGTAGAGTACCATTCTCCCATCAGCATGAGCGGTCTGGTGTACTACACCACCCTCATCGACGAGAACGCCAGCTGCCACCTGGCCCTGGGCCGGGGCCTGAACAGTTCTCCCGAAGGCCACGAGGGTTTGTTCAATGACTCCACGATCCATATCGACTTTATGATCGGTACCCCCGACATGAAGATTGTGGGCACCACCCAGTCCGGCGAAGAGGTAGAGATCTTCCGGGACGGGGACTTCGCAATTTGAGTTTTCTGTGTGATTCAATAAAAAAGGACTCCGCTGTTGAAGCGGGGTCCTTTTTGTGTTGTGGTGTTTCAGTTGCGTGGTTATTCCATAGCGGGAACAGGGATTGCTGCAGGGGCGTTTTCCAATTCCTGTTGCTTTTCCGCGGCGGCTACTCGCTTCATGGTCCGGCGCAGAACGGGAATGGCCAGCACCAGGCTGAGTACGTCCGCTAAGGCCTGGATGGAGGCCGCGCCTACCGCTTTGAACAGGTAGCAGATCAGGTGGACAAAGGGGATGAAGCAGGTGCCCTGCCGGGCGGTGGAGAGAAGCAGTGCGCCTTTGGCGTCGCCCAGACCGGCACACATCATGTTTACTACAGCCACCCAGCCGTGTACCGGCAGGACCAAACATTGCAAGCGGATGCACAGCTCGCCGATCTCCAGCATCTCCTGAGAGCTCTTTCCAAACAGCCCGATGATGGGCCCGGCGAAAATTGCCGCGGTCAGACCCATAACGCCCCCGCCGATGGCAGCGGTCCAGGCGGAGAACCGGAAAGCAGCCCTCACCCGGTCATAGCGTTTGGCGCCCCAGCAAAAGCCCACCACCGGCTGGAATCCGGTACCGAAGCCCAAAATGATGCCGAAGGGGAACATCATCACTTTGGTGGAGACGCCGATGCCCGCCAGTACCGCGTCGGAGATCTGCCCGGCGATGTTGTTGAGCATGATGGCGGCCACCACTGCCAGTCCCGAGCGGAACATGGAGGAGGATCCCACCTTGACGATCTGGGACAGAATATCCTTGGTGGGATGGAAATACTTCAAAGAGATCCGCAGGATGCTGCGATGAGTCAGGTAGGGGAAGATGAG
>HF972644.1:15104-23587 GCA_000432995.1 Clostridium sp. CAG:1013 | reverse complement strand
CCCGCCACGCCAAGGTTTAACCCCATGATAAAGATGGGGTCCAGCACGCAGTTCAAGATCCCGCCGAAGCCCATGCCGATCATGGAGAGCATAGCGCTGCCTTCCGCCCGGAGGCACTGGTTCATCACGAAGCTGGCAGCCATGAAGGGTGCGGCCAGCAGGATGTAGGTGGCGTAGTCGATGGAGTATTGCTCGCAGGTGGGAGTGGCGCCCAGCAGCCGTACCATGGGCCGCATAAACACAGTTCCCAGGATCATAACCGCCACGCCGAACACCACCGCCAGCATAAATGCGGTAGAGAGAACCTGGCTGGCCTTTTTCTCATCCTTAGCACCCAGAAGCCGGGCGATGTAGCTGTTTGCGCCCACCGCCAGAAGAGAGCCGGCCATCATGATGATCTGATCCAGAGAGGTGTTCACGCTCACAGCAGCTGTGGCGTTGATCCCCAATCCGCTGACGAAATAAGTATCCGCCATGCTGTAAATGGAATTGATGAGAAAGGCGATGATAGAGGGCACTGCCATACTGGTGATGATCTTTGGAATGGGCTCCGTGAGCATTTTTGTCTTGCGGTATTCCTGGCTGTTTTCCTTAGCCATCTTTTTCATTCTCCCCTTTTCTCCCATAAGGGACAGTTGCATTTACAACAAGTATACCAAGTTTTTGTCAGGATTGTCAATAATTTGCTGAATAGGACGCGAATTTGCTTTGAAAAGAACAAGAAAGCGTCCGGTCCCAAAAGAGTTTTTCGGGTTCTCGGACGCTTTCTGTGGAAAATTAGGATGGAACAATACAGATATCAGTACATTTACTGTCCTAGGATACTCATGAATTCATCGCCGGTGATGGTCTCCTTTTCGTACAGGTACTTGGCGATCTCATTCAGTTTGGAACGATTTTCTTCCAGCAGTTTCAAAGCCTTCTGGTGTTGGCCCTTTACCAGATCCACTACCTGCTTGTCGATCTCAGCCTGGGTCTCGGCGGAGCAGGCCAGGGAAGCGTCGCCGCCTAAGTACCGGTTCTGGACGGCCTCCAGAGCTACCATGTCGAAGTCCTTGCTCATGCCGTACTGGGTGATCATAGCCCGAGCCAGCTTAGTGGCTTGCTCAATATCGTTGGAAGCGCCGGTGGAGGCGGAGTGGAAGATCAGCTCTTCCGCCGCTCGGCCGCCTGTTAGAGTGGCGATCTTGTTTTCCAGTTCTTCCTGACTCAAAAGGTAGTGGTTGCCCTCATCCACCTGCATGGTGTAACCCAAAGCGCCGCTGGTTCGAGGCACGATGGTAATCTTTTGCACGGGAGCGGAGTGGTTCTGTAAGGCGGCAACCAGAGCGTGACCCGTCTCGTGGTAGGCCACGATGAGTTTCTCTTTGTCGGTGAGGATGGCGTTCTTCTTCTGGTAACCAGCAATGACCACCTCGATGCTCTCTTCCAGATCGGCCTGGGTGACAGATTTCCGCCCGGCGCGCACAGCACGCAGCGCCGCCTCGTTGACGATGTTGGCCAGCTCTGCTCCGGAAGCGCCGGAAGCCATCCGAGCGATCTTGGAGAAGTCCACATCTCCGGCGATCTTCACCTTTTTGGCGTGGACCCGCAGAATGCTTTCGCGGCCCTGCAGATCGGGCAGCTCCACAGGCACCCGGCGGTCGAACCGGCCGGGACGGGTGAGAGCAGGATCCAGGGACTCGGGACGGTTGGTGGCAGCCAGAATGATGACACCGCTGTTTTCCTCAAAGCCGTCCATTTCAGTGAGCAGCTGGTTCAAGGTCTGCTCCCGTTCGTCGTTGCCGGCAACGTTGTTTTGGCGTTTCTGGCCGATGGCGTCGATCTCATCGATGAACACGATGCAGGGGGCCTTTTCCTTGGCTTGCTTGAACAGATCCCGCACCTTGGCGGCGCCCATGCCCACGAACATCTCCACGAATTCAGAGCCGGACATGGAGAAGAAGGGCACGTTGGATTCACCTGCCACAGCTTTAGCCAGCATGGTCTTGCCGGTTCCGGGAGGGCCTACCAGCAGCACGCCCTTGGGCATGGCCGCGCCTACCTCTTTGTATTTGTTGGGGTTGTGGAGGTAGTCTACGATTTCGGTCAGGTTTTCCTTGGCCTCGTCCTCACCGGCCACATCGGAAAACCGGATGCCCTCAGAGGACTTCACATACACCTTGGCGTTGGATTTTCCAAAGCTCAGAGAGTTGGGACCACCGGCCCGTTCCATCAGCTTTTTGGACATGAACTGTCCAATGGCGATGAAGATGATGATAGGCAGCACCCAGCTCACCAAAAAGCTGATGATGGGATTGGCCTGTTCGATCACTTCACCGGAGAACGTGGCCCCGGAATCCTTCAGAGTCTGAGCCAGATCCGGGTCGGGGAGCATGCCGGTTTTGTAGATGGCAGTGTTGTCCTTGTTGGTAAACAGCAGCAGGTTTTCGGATTCCTGGACTTCTACCTGTCCCAGTTCCTGATTTTCAGCCATCTCCAAAAACGTGTTGTAATCCACCTCGTGGATCTGGCGTTGCATCAGCCAGGGCACGGTGAGAAAGTTGAGCAGCAACAGCACTACCAATACCACTGCGTAGTAAAAGATCAACGGTTTTTTAGGTCGTTTCACTTCATTCATGAAGTTCTTCCTCCTTTTCGTTACGACCGTTTTCCTCCGGGGGTTCCTGGACTGCCTCCGGAGCTTGTTCCTCAGAAGAGGCTTTTTTGTTCTTGCGGCGCTTCCATACCAGACCGGCAGCTGCCGTTCCTAAAACAGCGCCCAAGGATACCAGAGCCGCCAATGTTTGTTTCTTAGTCAGTTTCATGATGATGTTCCTCCTTTTGTTCTTCCGCGTCCAGCTGCAGATCCAAGGCCCGCAGCGCTGAAAGGAACGCGTATTGCATGGCTTGTGTGGAAAAATCCATGGCGTATTCCGCATACAGAGCGGCAGCCTCCGCTTCGTCCTCCAGTTGAGTGTTGGCCTCGGAATGAAGGCTTTCAGGCAGCTTGGAATTCAGCAGTTTTTCCGCCTTTTGCTGATATTCCAGCTGGGCGGCGGCCAACGCCGACACCGCTTTGGAACGGCCGTTTTCAATGCTCTGCTGTAAGAGCAGATTTTTCTCACGGTATTCTCGCTTGGCCTGTTCCAGTTCTTGGCGGATCTGCTGGTGATCTTCCTGGCTGCAGATCCGCAGCTTTGTTTGCAGCCGGCCATACTGCTGTTCCATTTCGTAGAGCTTGATGGCGAAAAGATCCTCGCTTAACTTTCCCATAGCATGTTTCCTTTCCCCGAGGGGGTGCTTTGTTTTTCCTCTCTTGTTATAGCAGGAATGGGAAAGAAACACCACTGACAGAATTTTCTTTCTGTATGGACAGATCCTGGAAAAGTGTCAGTTTTTTTGACACTTCCCCAGGATCTGTCCAAATTTTTTTGAAGCGAGATAAGCTACGTTTGCAAAGTTATGTAAATAGAATCCGCTGCCGACGCAAAAAAGAAAGGCAGTCCTAAACTTAGGACTGCCTTTCCATAAAAAGTCTTTGATTGATCAAAAGAGGCTCCAGCTGTTTTGCCAATTTATCCTGATCCAAATGGGAATCTCCGCAGCGGCTGAGCAAAACACCTACCAAGCCGTAAGTGATGAATTGCAGGGCGATTTCCAGATCTTCCGGATCCGCGGAGGTAATCAAACGCTTGTGCCTGGCCACCTCCCATAGATAGGTACCCACAGCTTCGATCAGGAGTTTTTCCAACTGAGCACGGTTGTGGGATTCCAGCAGTTTTTTCATCACTCCGTAATGGTCCGCGGAAAAGCGGATGAACTCTTGCAGGGCGGCGTGAGTGTCTTCCGCTTCAAGGCTTTGTTTCACCATTTCCTGGGTAGCTTGCCGGACGGACCATTGGAATACGTCCATCAGATCTTTGAAGTGATAGTAAAACGTCTGGCGGGAAATATGGCATTCCCGGATCAGAGCGGTGGCAGTGATCTTATCTACGTCTGTTTTTTCCACCATTTTGGCAAGGGTCTCAGCGATGACTCGTTTCATGTCCACTGGCAAGGTTCCCACCTCTTTCTAAGAAAACCATCCTCCCTAGAGGATGGTATTCATTATACACTTGATAGGGGGGAGATGGCAACGGAAAAATAGAAGTGTGGGGAGAGCGTGTGGTTATTGCGCAGTGAGAACTAGCCGTGGGACAATGGGTTGTTTCGAGAAGGTGGAGGGGAAAGCCTCTCCTTGCGATAATTTCCCGGAGTGCAGCCGTAGTACTTTCGAAAATATTGGATAAAGCTGACCTCATCGGAAAATCCGGTCTCCTGAGCGATCTGGGAGATTTTCATGCTGCTTTTGGAAAGCAGTTTTTCTGCCTGGAGCACCCTGCATTTTGTGAGATACTGGTGAAATGCTTCACCAGTATGCTTTTTAAAAAAACGGCAGAAATACTCCTTGGAAAAGCCAAATTTTTCCGCAACCTCGGCAGTGTGGAGAGGGTGACTGTAATTTTCGTGGATATAAAGCAGTAGACCCTCCAACTTTTGAAAAGGATTCGTTGTGGTTTGCTCCCCAAGATCCACCCGGATCTGTTTGCATTGGGAGAGGAGAATATAAGTGATATCGCAGATTATCCGAATAGTAATCACCTTAACCGTGTTGGGATCGGGATCGTCGTAGAGGGAGCTCAGTTGGATGACCAGATTCTGGAGTTGGATTCGCGCTTCATCTGTGGGCACGAAATAACATTCGTCGTACCGAGGGAAAAGGCTTTTCAAGAAAGAATAGCTGATCTGGAGGGTGATCCCTGTAATGACATTTCCCTCCTTGGAAAAATAGGGGATAGAGGAGTGGACCTCCCTGCTGTTGATCAGCACCAGATGATCGGGCGTGGCGTCCTCCATGCGGTCTTCAATAAAAAAACGTGTAGTACCTTTGAAGGCCAGGTCAAGTTCCAGTTCCGGATGCCAGTGCCTTTTTATGATCTCACTTCCAGGCCGGGTGTGTCGGATGATGATCCCAGGAACGATCCCATTGATATCCACTTTTTCAAAGATGCTTTGATCCGGCACGCGACCCACTTCCTTTGAAAGCGTTCAAAGATTGGCGATAAAAACACAGAGGGGGCTACCTGAAAATCTTCTAACAGGAGCCAAGATATTAAATGATGAAAATCATGAAAAACAAAGATTAGTTATTGATAAATTATATCATAGCTTTAAAAAGAACTTCAATAGAGATTTGATGGAAGAAAATGGATGTTCTTTCTTGTGGGGCCAAACTCCATATCAAAGAAATCATAGGTCTTAAAGGGGAGAGAAGTTTCAGCGAATGTAGGGATGCCCCAAAATGTTGTCAATATAGGAGAGGATTACCTCAGGAGCTTCACGGCAGTCATTATTAAGCCACTGTTGAATAATCGCTACAAAACCTGCCCGGAAAAAGGAGAAGTAGTATTCCGTGGCGGTGTCGTCCACATGACGCCTGCGCATCATAGGTTGGACGATGTGCTGGAGAAGCTGGGAAAATGCCCAATCCAGGCGATTTTGTGAGGTGCTTTGGGTGAGGTAGGCTCGGTAGAAGGTCTGATTCTCACGGATATGTATGAGCACAATTTTTAAATTGTCCATAGAGAAGGGTTGGTCAGGGTCATAGCAGTTCGGACTGAAACGAGACATAAGATTCACGCCGATCTCTTTTTCCAATTCCTCCATCACGTCTCCGATGCTGTCATAGTGGCTGTAAAAGGTGGAGCGGTTGATGTGAGCCGTTTCGCATAGGCGGCTCACAGTAAGATCCAGAATATCCTTTCGCTGGAGGATGGTCACCAAGGCCTCCTTGATCCGCTGCCGTGTCTCTTGAGAACGTTGGTTGTTTTTCGTGTTCATGGAGGGTCCTCCCATTATCCCAACAAGATGAGTGTTAGTTGTGGTGTACTTGTGAAGCTGATTTCATTATACTGACATCAGATGAAAACTACAAGTGTTGGAATAATAGTAGGAGGCGTGATCTTTATGAAGGGCGGATGGCTGCCGAAAAGTTTATGCAGGAGCGAAAAAGTTGGAAAAGCGGAGCGCTACTTGGGTCATTTAATTGGCCCCCTGGGGTTTGGATTCCTCTCCATTATGGTCAACAGCTATTTGAATGTGTACTACACAGACGTCTGCGGCTTGGGCAGACTTTGGGGTGGAGCGTTCATGAGCGTGTACCCCATTCTGGTGAAATCTTTGGACATCGTCACCTATATCCTGGCGGGATGGCTGGTGGACCGTACGGTGACAAAACAGGGAAAGGCCAGACCCTATTTGTTGATGAGCGCATTGCTGCTGCCTGTCAGTGCCCTGTTCCTGTTCCTGGTTCCTGAGGGGAACAGTGTTCTTACGGCGGGAGCCGTTCTGACGAGCAATATTTTCTTTTTCGCGGTGGTGGCCACGCTTTACGGGACGGCAAACACCCTGATGGTTCCCTTGACCTCCACTGACGTGAAAGAACGGAGTCAGCTGGCGGTAGTAGTCAATGCCCAGGGACTGATTACTGGTATGACGGTAACCGTGATTTTTCCCACGGTGATCCTCCCCTGCATCGGGATCGACCAAGGAAAATGGATCACAGTGATGGTAATTACCGCAGGAGTAGCCGTGCCGCTGCTGGTGCTCCAGTATCTTTTTACCAGAGAGCGAGTGACGGAGCGAGAGCAGGCGGAACAAAAACGTGAGGAAACGCGTCCGGGGTTGAGGGAGCAGCTCCGTTGCTGCCGGAAAAGCTCCATGTGGGTGACCCTGATGGCCTATTTTGCCCTGTTGGGATTGGCTAACGCACTAAGTTCCGCCGCTGTTTTCTATTACTGTAACTGGGTGTTGGGAACCTATAACGATGGAATTACCCAGGTCATGTTCTATGCAATCGGTAATCTTCCCATGGGGATCGGGGTGTTTCTTTGCAATCCCATCTGCAAAAAACTGGGAAGGACCAGGGCTATGGTAGGGGGACTGATTCTTTCCTGCATAGGGCTTGGAGTGTGTTTGGTTTTTCCGAGAAATCTTCCGGTGGTCCTTGCCGGGCAGTTTATCAAGGCCTGTGGAACTATCCCGTCAGGCTATCTGGCCAGTGTCCTTTTGGGGGAAGCCCTGGACGATGTAGAGAAAAAAAGCGGAGCCCGCTGTGATGGCTTCACTTCCTCTCTTTACAACTCCTTGTTGACCATTACCAACGGGATCGCCATTAGTGTTCTCAACGCAGGCATGGCAGTGTTCCAATATGCGGCCCCTTCCGCTGGGAAAGTAGCTGTGCAGCCCCAGGGGATGCAGGTGTTTTTCGTGTTCTGTGAAATGGTTGTTCCACTGCTGGCCTACCCTGTTCTTGCTTATCTTTTGCGGGGACTGAGAAAAGAAAATCCCCGGCGCCCCGTTTCTCGTAGCCATGATGTTGGTGTAGTCTGTCCCTCTCGTGAAGGGCGAAAGCAGATTTGTACTAAAACTTCCTTGAAGGACCTCACAAAAGATAATGCGTGTCAAATGAGATAGTGTAAAGTGAAGTACCTTTCTTTTGTTCTTTATAATTAATTCAGGAAAAATCAAGAAATTTTAGAATGTGACAAGTTATAACACTTTACTGGTAAAATCGTGATATTATTAACGACTTGGCCATAATTCTTCCGTTTACCTGTCTGTTTTCACTGTTTTGATGGGCGCTTTTTGGGAGTGGAGGCCCATGGGAACGCTGTTTGAGTCTGTGATCTTTTCCCTGTTCCACTGTACATGTTTCCTTCGGTAGAGTATAATAAGAAGGCATACGATAAAAACGGCGCTGCCGTGGATGTATAGAACACACAGGAAGGAACGACAACATGAAACGGCTAGTCATAGGGATCCTGGCTCACGTGGACTCTGGCAAGACCACCTTGAGCGAGGCCATGCTGTACCGGGCAGGAGCGCTGCGGAAGCTGGGACGAGTGGACCACCGCAATGCGTTTCTGGATACGGACGCTTTAGAGCGCGCCCGAGGGATCACCATTTTCTCCAAGCAGGCGGTGCTGAAACTGGAAGATACCCAGCTGACCCTGCTGGATACTCCTGGCCACGTGGACTTTTCCGCGGAAGCGGAGCGGGCCTTGCAGGTGATGGATTACGCCATTTTGGTGGTTAGCGGCACAGATGGAGTCCAAAGCCATACCGATACCTTGTGGCGGCTTTTGGAGCGGTATCACGTGCCGGTGTTTTTGTTCCTCAACAAAATGGACCTGGCAGGTGCGGACCGAGCTGCCCGCATGGAAGAACTTCGCCGGAGGTTTGGCTCCGGGTGCGTGGACATGACCGACCCGGACAATCTGGAAGATCTGGCCTTGTGCAGCACAGAGCTGCTGGAAACGGTGATGGAGGGAAATAACCCCACACCTGACCAGCTGGCTCGTGCCATCTCTGAGAGAACGCTGTTTCCCTGTTTCTTTGGGTCGGCGTTGAAACTGGAAGGGGTGGACGATCTTTTGGACGCCCTGGACCGTCTGACCCCG
>HF972644.1:2378-15087 GCA_000432995.1 Clostridium sp. CAG:1013 | reverse complement strand
CTGACCCAGCCATTGCCGCCCCGTGAGGACTTCGGTGCCCGGATTTTCAAGGTGACCCGAGACGATTCCGGATCCCGCCTGACCTGGATGAAGGTCACCGGTGGCAGACTGAACGTGAAAGAGGAGCTTTCCGCCCGGCCCGACGCCCGGAAAGCCTGGACTGGAAAAGCGGATCAACTGCGGCTGTATTCCGGGACAAAGTCCCAGCTGATGGAGACCGCTCTGCCCGGCACAGTGGTGGCCGTGACGGGACTGGCGGACACCTATCCCGGGGAGGGACTGGGCTTTGAGCCGGACGCCGCGTCACCGGTGCTGGAACCGGTGCTGCGGTACCGGGTGATCCTGCCGGAGGGGTGCGATGTCCACACAGCGCTGCGGCAGCTGCGGGAGCTGGAACAGGAAGATCCTCTGCTCCATGTGGTCTGGGACGAGCGTTTGGGGCAGGTTCACTTACAGCTGATGGGAGAAGTGCAGTTGGAGGTGCTCCAAAGCCTTTTGGAGCGGCGGTTCGGACTGCGTGTGTCCTTTGACGAGGGGGGCATCCTATATAAAGAGACCATCCGGAGTCGGGTGGAGGGCGTGGGCCATTACGAGCCCCTGCGGCACTACGCGGAGGTGCATGTGGTGCTGGAGCCAGGCCCCTCTGGGAGCGGCGTGCAGATTGACACCTCCTGTCGTGAGGACGAGCTGGCGGGGAGCTGGCAGAGGCTGGTGTTGACCCACCTGGCGGAAAAGACCCATCTGGGGCCGTTGATTGGTGCGCCCTTGACGGACGTGAAGATCACCCTGGCGGCGGGTCAAGCTCATGTGAAGCACACAGAAGGCGGAGATTTCCGCCAGGCAACTTACCGTGCGGTGCGCCAGGGGCTACGCAGTGCTCAAGCGGCCGGAGAATGTGTACTGCTGGAACCCTGGTATCAGTTTACCCTACGCATCCCTCAGACAGCTGTGGGACGGGCTTTGGCGGATATGCCCCGACTCTGGGCAGAGTTTGATCCTCCTGCCACAGAGGGAGAGGACGCCGTTATCACCGGCAAGGCTCCCGTGGCAGCGCTGCGGGGCTATGCCCGGGAGGTAGCCGCCTACACCAAAGGCCGGGGCCAGCTAAACTGTCTCCCCACAGGGTATGCCCCCTGCCACAACACGGAGGAAGTGGTAGCGTCGGTGGGGTACGATATTGACGGTGACTTGGAAAACACAGCGGATTCCGTCTTTTGCAGCCACGGAGCCGGCGTGATGGTGCGCTGGGACAAGGTTCCGGACTGGATGCATATTCCCAGTGTCTTAGCGCGGGGAGAGCGTCTGGCGTGGGTGGCCCGGGAACAGGAAGCAGCGGAGGAGTCAGAGAACCCCTCGGAGCGTTGGGCGAGCCGGGGGGAAGCGTACCGGGCATCTCTGGCTCAGGACAAGGAATTGATGGCCATTTTTGAGCGGACGTACGGTCCTATCCGCCGTGATCCCCGCTTGGCCATGGAACCTGTGAAGAAAAGGACCCCGGAGCGGAAGTCAGCTTCACCCCGAACGGTTTCAGGCTCCAGTACCCGACGCGAGGGGCCCGAGCATCTGCTGGTGGACGGCTATAACGTGATCTTCTCCTGGGATGAGCTGAAAGCCTTGGCACAGGAAAACATGGAAGCCGCTCGGGGCCGTCTGATGGATATCCTGTGCAACTACGCTGCGTACCGCCGCTGCGTGCCCATCCTTGTGTTTGACGCCTACAAGGTGAAGGGAAAGGGCCGGGAAGTGGAGGAATATCACAATCTCCATGTGGTCTACACCAAAGAGGCGGAAACGGCGGACATGTACATTGAGAAGGTGACCCATCAGATTGCCAAGCACTATTACACTCGGGTGGTCACCTCCGATGCCACGGAGCAAATCATCATCTTGGGAAACGGAGCGCTTCGAGTATCCTCTCAGGCGTTTCAGCAGGAGGTGCGTGAAGCGGAAGGAGAGATCCGGGAGATCTTGGCATCCCAGTGTCCGTAAAGCGCTGACTATAATAGATATAAAAAGGAGACCGTCCGTAAGGGCGGTCTTTTTTGCCCAGTTCCCTTTGACGGTGGGGGAGGAGAGTACAGTGCCCCAGGGTGTGAAGGACTACCTTGAGACAGGCCAGCCTTGACAAACGGGTGGAATGAGTATATGCTGTATATATCGCTGATTTCGCTTTAAATTGTGCTTTAAAATACGGATAGATCCTTTCAGCCATAGGAGAGCAGAATTGTCATGCTCTCCTATGCTGGAAGGATTTTTTTATTTTTGGGATGGAGGTTATTTAGTATGGAACTGACAAAAGAACTGCAGGGTAAAATCGACCAATGGGTGGAGGATCACATGGACCGTTTGGTGGAGGACACCTGCAAGCTTATTCGGATCCGCAGCGTGTCCGACAAAACCAGTGATGTGAAGCCTTTCGGTCAAGGCTGCCGGGACGTTTTGGCAAAGTATATAGAACTTGGAGAGTCCTACGGCTTGGCATCCCGGAATTATGAAAACTACGTGGTCAAACTCTATGTTCCCGAGACCCAGGGCAAGCCGAAGCAGATCGGTTTGATGGGGCACTTAGACGTAGTACCGGAAGGGGACAACTGGATCTGCCCGCCCTATGAGGGGATCGTCAAAGGGGATTGGATCATTGGCCGGGGCTCTCAAGACAACAAAGGGCCTTGCTTGGCAGCTATGTATGCGGTGCTCTGTCTGCGGGATCTTGGTATCGATTTGCAGTACGATGTTTGCGCTTTAGCCGGAGCTGACGAAGAGACAGGCATGGCAGACGCGGAGTATTTTTCCAAGCAGCCTGGGGTGCCTGATCTGGTGATTGTGACAGACAGCGGTTTCCCCATCTGCTACGGGGAGCGGGGTATCGCCAGTGGCTGGCTGAGATCGGACCGCTTGTCTGAAAATGTGGTGGACTTTCACGGAGGCAGCGCAACCAATCAGGTGCCTGACCTGGCAGAGGCCACCTTGCGCTTGACGCCATCCCTTATGGAAAAGTGGAAAAAGGCTCAGGGGCTGGAGGCGCGCCAAGAAGGCGATACCTTGGTGGTGACCGGACGAGGAAAAGCGGGTCACATCGCGGCAGCCCAAGACGCCGTTAACGCCATTGGAGTGCTGCTCAAAACTTTATTGGAAGCAGATCTGCTGGAGGACCAGCAGGATAAAGCCATTTTCCAGGAAGCGGAAAAAATGTTCAACAGCCCCTGTGGAAAAATTTTTGGCCTTTCAGAGGATGAAAAGATAGCCGATGATGTGCGGTATGGCTGCGGGATCGCCAAACTGGAAGAGGGATGCCTGCAATTTTCTTTCAATCTCCGGTGCCCTGTCTCCCTGGATGAGGGTCAGGTGTTGGATCGGGTGGTGCGCTATGGAGAGCAGGTAGGGTTTTCTCCTGTGGAAACGCGGGTGCTGCCTTCCAACTATTTCCCCAAGGAGCGTCCGGTGATACAGATTTTGAACAATGTGTTCAATGAAGTGACCGGTCTGGGGCTTCAGCCTCAGATCTTCACTCCGGGTACTCACGCCAGAAAACTTCCCAATGCGGTGGCATACGGACCAGGGATTCCGGACCAATCCTATTATCCCGGAAAGCGGGACGTGTTCCCGGAAGGCCATGGGGACTGCCATATGCCTGACGAAGCCCAGTCTATCCCGGCTTTGAAAGAGGCCCTCCGCATTTATATCCGCGGCGTCATTGCTCTGGACGGACAGGAGCTTTCAAAGGAGGGAGAAGCATGAATTTAGCGGACAGAGCCGCCCAGGTTCAGAGTTTTTTGAAACCGGGCCAGGGAGTCCTTTTGACAGAGTACCGTCACCGTGTGTTTTTCTTGGAATTTCCCTCTTCCGCGGGGACCATTTTCCTCACAGCGGAAAACCGCTATTTCTTGGTGGATTTTCGTTATATCGAAATGGCCGGCAGGATCGGAAACGGCTTCCAGGTGATCCTACAAGATCAGCTTTCCCAGCAACTGGGTGCCTTAGCGGAGGAGAACGGGGTCACAGAGTTTTTCACGGACGTGGAAGTCCTGACTCTGGAGTCCTTTGAAAGCCTCCGTGACCTTGTTGCTCCGGGACACTTGGAAGAAGGCGGTCAGCTTTCCGCTTTATTACGAGAATTGGAGCTTCATAAGACAGAGAAAGAGCTTGTCAATGAGCAGAAAGCAAAGAAGATCGGGGCAAAGGTGGAAGAGCGCTTTTCTCGGTATGTGACGGAAGGGATCTCCCTTGAGACCTTGAAACGTAAGCTGGGAGAACTGCGAGGAGAGGAGGGGGACGAAAGTCATACTTTTGCCGCAGAGTTTCGGATAAACGGCAAAGAAGCAGGGATAAATGGGCGACTTAAAGGCGGAGATGAGCTTCAAGTCAGCTTTAAGCCTGTGGTAGGATTGACTTCTCAGTGGTGGACCATGAGCTTTCCTGTGAAAGAAACGCCGCCCATCCCTGTGCAAAGCAGACGGGATTTCCTGAAAGAACTGTTGTGGGAAAGCGGCAGTGCCATTCTACTGTCCAGCAGCCCCAACCTTTACTATTATCTTGGCAGGGATCCTGGTCCGGGAGGATGGCTGTTCTATGATGGGAAGCAGATCCTCCTTCTGGGCGGAAGTGATCCGGAAATCCCCGGTGTAGATTTCCTTCCGAAGGAACAGTGGAGTCAGCTGGGAAAAGTGATCAAAGCGGAAAAGATCCACACTGTTTACACAGAGCGGGGTATTCCCCTGAATTTGATAAATATGTGGAAAGAATTGCCCTGTACCGTCATTCCCAGCGAGGAGCTGGAGGAGAGGATATACCGCCGCAGGAGCGTAAAGGGCTGGGAGGAGATAGAGCGTATCCGGGCTGCTCAAGAGATCACAGACCGGGTCTTTATGGAGGCGCTCAACTATATCCATGAAGGGATGAGCGATGTCCAGATCCAAAGAATGGTAGGCGTTCTGTTTTATGAAATGGGTTCTCGAATGGATTCTTTCAACCACGTTTCCGGCTGCGGTGTAGACACTTCCTTGCCCCATGTAAGGCCCTCCGGAAGGATCGCCAAGCGAGGTGATTTCGTCATGCTGGATATCGGCGCGCAGGTGGAAGGGTACGGTTCCGATATGACCCGAATGGTGGGCATCGGCCAGGTAGACCAGGAAAAACAGGAGATTTATCAGTTGGTTCTCAAGGCCCAGAATGCCGCCATTGATGCCGTTCAGCCCGGCGCCGTTTGTTGTGAAGTGGATGGAACTGCCCGAAAGATCATTGACGACAGGGGATACGACCAATATTTTCTCCACGGTTTGGGCCATCCCGTGGGATGCGGTGGCAGAGAGGGACCCAGGTTCAATCAAACCGATGCCAGTATTCTTCGTCCCGGCGTAGTGATGACAGGAGAACCTGGGATCTATCTTCCTGGGAAATTCGGTGTCCGCATCGAGGACATGATCTATGTGGGAGAAAATGGTGGAGAAAATCTGACTCATAGCCCCAAAGAGTTGATCTGCGTTTGATCCCCCTTCCGAGTTACATAGAACCAAAGCCTGTTTTTAGGTAATTTTGTGTGGGAATTTTGTATATAAAAATTATCTAAAATCCTACTAGCTTGCTATTTTTATGGTTATATGATACAATAATTTAAAATTAAGTTGTATGTTCAGTGGTCAGGAGGGGTGGCTGTGCGATTATTTTCATCCAAAAGTACCTTCTTTAAAATGATCGTCTCCTATCTCATGGTGTTGGCCATCCCTCTGGCCTTTGGCATATCCTTATTTGCCACTACGTTGGGAATTACCCGGCAAACAGTGGAAGAGGCGAATCTCTCCATCCTGAACAATGTGCGGGACAACGTGAATATCAGTCTTTCCGGCATTAGCAATATGATGCGTGCCTTACTCAGTGACAGCAATATCACGTCCCTTTCCGCCAAGTCCAGTTATACCACTCAGGATTACAGTGTCATGGGTGACTTGCAGAAAACCATATCCATGTCGCTGCTTTCCAACTCTTATGTGGAGGATATCCTCATTTACTTTCACAAGTCGGATTTTGTTCTGAGCAGCAAAAGCTATCTCAGCGGCATTGAGAGCATGACAGGCTATTCGGGAACGGTAGGGTTGGATGTTTCCAATTTTGCGGAGCAGGTAAAGCAGATTGACAATTATACACTTCAGCTGGGCGATTCCATTTATGGTCCCACGGCATTTATCACCACCCAGGGCACTTCCCGGAACGGGGAGGACGCAGTGGTCACCGTTCTGGTGCGGCTGAAGTCAAGTTTGCTTGCGGATATGATCGTCTCGGATGACTGCGCTACATTTATAGTGGATGCTTCCGGGAATACGCTTTCCAGTGGAGGGACCGCTCAGCTAAAAGGGAGCGAAGGCACCTGGTATTTGGAGGGTGACGATGCGAAGAATCAGTGCATCGAGACCGAAGATGATTCTTTCCAGATCAACTATGTCCGGTTTGTCCCATCTGCCATTTATTTTCAGCATTTCTTTACTGTGCGAGTTCTCTTTTTCGTGTTTCTGGCCCTGTGTTTGGGACTTGGAATTCCGCTGGTGGTTTCTGTGGCCCGAAGGAGTTATCATCCCATTCAGGAGATACTTTCCCTCATTACTCAGCCCCAGGACGAGCGAGATTCCGACGATTACATGATTATCCGTTCCTCCTTAACCAGTTTGCTGCAAAAAAACAAGGATTACGAAGTGGAGCGGGATAACCGCACCATGGCACTTCGCAGTTATCTGCTGTTTCGGCTCTTAAACTCCCCCGACATGAAAGAGTCCGTCTTTTTGGAGGAATGCTGCAAATGTGAGATCACCTTTGAGAATACCTGCTTCCTGCTCATTGGTTTTTCCGTGGAAAACGGCAGCAATCTGTTTTTTAAGCAGGATGAAAGCGTCAACGAGGACATGTCTCATTTCCTTGTTGTGGCGATCACCAATGTGTTGAGGGACGTGTTCACAGAGGATTACAGTTTCTTCACAGCGGAATATCGTGGCGCCTATTACGCGGTAGTCAATGTGAACGCCCGACTGGACCGAGAGGTGGTCCTGGATGAGATCAAAAACAGCTGTGTCTTGGCAGCGGACCGGTTGGATTCCGATTTCCGGGTGACTGTTTCCATCGCTGTCAGTAACGTTCACACAGGGTACCATAAGATTCGCCGTTGCTACGAGGAGATCGAGGAGATCACTCGGCGGCAGAATTATTTGAAGCGTACTGCTTATGTGATTCAACACCATGAGTTGGATCCCTTGGTTCAAAAGGATCTTCCGGAAAGTTCTTCCGGTTCCATTCCAGGAGGCGGTGAGAAGAAAGAGAGCGAAAAACGGGTGAGCGCCCAAGACATCAGCGGTTACATTGACGAGCACTTTACCGACCCTGATCTGACAGTTGGAGCGCTTTCCGAGAGGTTTGGAATGACCACAGCCAACCTTTCACTGATGTTCAAACGTAAGCTGGGGATTTCCCCCTTGGAGTACATACAACAAAAGCGTGTGGAAGAAGCCAAACGCCTTTTGGATTCCACCCAGATGAAAGTCTCAGACATTGCCAAAAACGTGGGATATTACGATTCACGCCCATTGATGCGCGCTTTCAGGCGGATCGAAGGGACCACTCCTGCGGAGTACAGAGAACAAAATAGAAGCCTGTGATTTTCGGCATTTTTCCAAAGAGCCTGTTTCCCGATTTGGAAACAGGCTCTTTTTCTTGGTGATAGACTCGTTTTTATCATTTCCAAAGCCAGAATTTAAACAGGGGAAGGACCGTTTTTTTACAAGAGACAGCGAAAGATACAGTATTTTTGTTAAATTAAGGATGATTCTGGCGAATTTTGTCGAACGGAAAGGGAGACAGGACAAGAATTGGAGGAATTAGATATTTCGTACAGTTTAAATTGTAGCTCTTTCTCAAAAATGTTGTTTATGCTAGAATTCGGGCAGGTTGAAAGGATCGGCCTAGCACAATAGCGAAATCTAAAAAGTTCGAAAAAGAAAGGAGGAGGAAAGGAGCCAGTCTTGGTCGGGTCTCAACAGGAGGAAAAGGGAATCCGATGGAAAGACACATCAGCGAACCCACTAACAATATAAAACGAAAGGACGGAATGAAGAAATGAAAAAGAGCTTGTTAAAGATCTGTAGCGGCATTCTCGCATTAGCCATGCTGGCCGGATGCGGCAGCACTTCTGGTGGATCCTCCAGTCAGGCGACGGAGAGCAAGACCGAGGAAAGCAGTACTGTTTCCACTTCCCAGGTGGAAGGGGAAGAAGAAGCCTTGACGGAACAGACTCTTCCCATTTCCGACGAGAAGGTGACCCTCACTTATTGGAGAGTCTGGTCCAACGACTATACTCCTGATTTCAATGAGTACCTGGTCAACAAGGAAATGGAAGAGAAAACCAATGTGAAGATCGAGTTTACCACAGTGGCATCTTCTGTTGGCACTGAGAAATTTGGTATCCTGCTGGCCTCCCAGGACCTGCCGGATCTGATCGAAAACAACGTTGCCTATCCCGGCGGCGGTGAAAAAGCCATCAGCGATGGAATTTACATCGATATGGCACCTTACGTGGAAAAATACATGCCCACTTACAGCAAACTGAGAGAGTCTGACGAGACCGTTCGTAAGATGACCATCTCCGATACCGGCAAGATGTGGGGCATTTATCCGTTGTTCTGCAACAATGACATGGAACTGTGCGCGGAGCCTTCCTGGATCGGCATGGTGATCCGTCAGGATTGGCTGGACGATCTGGGTCTGGAGCAGCCCCACACCATCGACGAGTGGCACACTGTTCTGACCGCTTTCAAGGAAGAGAAGGGCGCTGAAGCTCCCCTGCTGCTTTCCAAGACCGGCATTATGCCTTACGATTACTTCCTGTCCGCTTACGGCGTAAAATCTGAGTTCTACAAGGACGGCGACACTGTGAAGTACGGCCCCCTGGAAGACGGTTACCGTCAGTATCTGGAGTTGATGTCTCAGTGGTACGCGGAAGGCCTGGTGGACCAGAACTTCATCTCCAATGAAATCACCAGCAACGCTCCTGTGGATTACGTGGCAACCGGCAAATCCGGCGCGGCTACCTATTCCTGGGCAGGTACCGGCGATTACCTGTATGAGACTGGCAGCAGCACTGACCCGGAGATCAACTGGCAGCCCATCACCGGCCCCGTTCTGAAGGAAGGCGACGTGTGCCAGGCCCGCAACGTGAGCTACATTGCCATTCAGACTCCCGTCTCCGTGACCACTGCCTGCGAGACTCCTGAGATCGCTGCCAAGTGGCTGGATTATCAGTATACTTACGACGGCTTCATTGCCAACAGCTTTGGCGACTCCGAGTGCTATACCGTAGACGACGAGGGCAACTATGCCTTTACCGATAAGATCATGAACGGCGAGCATGGCGTTACTCCTCAGGTGGAGCAGTTCAGCTATCGCCGGAAGGACTTCCCGGGTCTGGTAAGCTGGGAAGTGTATGACCTGACCAACCCTGCCGAGCGTCTGGCAGCTCGCGAAGTGTACGACTCTGACGGCACCGATCTGGTTCTGCCCAAGATCGAGATGACTGCTGACGAAGGTACCGAGTACAATGCTCTGTACACCGATATCCAGACCTTTGTTCAGGAAAAGACCGCCAGCTACATCATGGGCTCCGAATCCCTGGATACTTTCGATGATTTCGTGGAGACCCTGAAGGGCATGAACATTGAGCGCTGCATTGAGATCCAGCAGGCGGCTTTGGATCGCTACAACGCCCGTTAAGCACTAGAAACACCTATGGGAACAGGAGATCATCATGAAATTATTGCGCAATATTTCTCTGGACTTTCGGAGAAATAAAGTAATTTATTTCCTATGTATTCCTATTGTCGTGTGGTATATTATCTTTCACTATATCCCCATGGGAGGAATCGTGATCTCCTTCCAGCATTATACCCCTGCATTAGGTCTAAGCGGAAGCCCATGGATCGGGTTTGATAACTTTATCCGATTTTTCACGGGAGAATACGCGTTCCGGTTGATCCGAAACACATTCATGCTCAGTCTTTTGGATCTGGTGTTCAATTTCCCGGCGCCCATCATTTTTGCACTGCTCTTAAACGAGATCCGCAACCGCGCTTTCCGGCGGACCATACAGACCATCAGCTACATGCCCTACTTTGTATCCATGGTGGTTATGTGCGGTATCATTGTGGACTTCACTCAGAGCGGCGGTATCATCTCGGAAGCGGTGGCGGCTATTACAGGTACCAATCCCCAGAACCTGCTGGGCAACAAAGATTATTTCCGCACCATTTACACGGTCTCCAGTATCTGGCAGGGATTGGGCTACGGCAGCATCATTTACCTTGCGGCCCTTTCCAGCGTGAACCAGGACCTGTACGAGGCTGCCCGGATCGATGGCGCCGGAAGATGGAAGCAAACCATCCATGTGACCTTGCCCTGCATTTCCAGCACCATTATCATCATGTTCATCATGAAGATGGGCACCATGCTTTCGGTGGGATCGGAAAAAGTGTTGCTGCTGTATTCACCCGCCACTTATCAAACGGCGGACGTCATCAGCACCTATGTGTACCGCAACGGCTTCGAGACCTATGATTATGGCTTCAGTACGGCAGTAGGATTGTTTAATTCCCTGGTCAACACAGTGTTCTTGGTTTCTGCGAACTTTATCTGCAAGAAATACACAGAGACCAGCTTGTTCTGAGAGGAGGAGAGATTTATGGTTGGAAAACGGACCCCAGGGAGGATCTTGTTTAACATCATCAATGTTATCCTCATGATCATCATCGCGCTGTGCTGCATTATCCCCCTTTGGCACGTAGTTATCGCGTCCATCAGTGATCCTGGCATGGTGGAGGCACACTCGGGAATCATCCTGTGGCCTCTGGGTAAACCCTCTATCAACGGCTACCTGTACTTGGGAAGATATCCCAAGATCTGGAGAGGCTATGCTCACACCATCTTTTACGTGATCGCCCAGTGCCTGATCTCCTGCGTGCTGGTGCTGCTGGCCGGCTATGTGCTTTCCCGCAAGCGCTTCCGCTATCGGAACGTTATCTCAGGATTTATCACATTTACCATGCTGTTTAACGGCGGCATGATCCCCACCTATCTGGTGGTTCAAAAGTTGGGGCTCATCGATACATACGCAGCCATGCTGCTGCCGGGAGCCATGAGTGTGTTCAATATTATCATCATGAAAACCTCTATCTCCCAAATACCTGACAGCCTGGAAGAGTCGGCCCGTATCGACGGCGCGGGAGAACTGACCATCCTGTTCCGGATCATCCTGCCCTTGAGCAAGGCCACCTTCGCGGTGATCATCCTGTTCGTGGCGGTGGGAAAATGGAACGAATGGTTCTCGGCCCTGCTGTATTTGAACGATGAAAGCAAATATCCGCTGCAAATGGTGCTGCGTGATATCCTGATCAACTTGACCACCATAAAAGCGGATCGTCTTTCCGGCGATATGGTGAACCAGCAGATGGAGATGTACAAAGTCCTGATGCGTTATTGCTCCATTGTGGTAGCCACTTTGCCCATCCTGTGCATTTACCCGTTTGTCCAGAAATACTTCGTCACAGGCGTGATGATCGGCTCGATCAAAGAATAATCCATAGCAGTTTGGACGGAAATGGGCAAGAACGAGGGAACACCCGAGGCTTGCCCACTCCGTTTCTATCCCGGAGTCTGTTGGGATCAAAGGGACGGAGAAACATGGGGAAACCATATTAATAAGATACTTTTACGCTGTCAGACGAAATGATTTCAGGAGGAAAAAAGTGAGAGAAGCATATCTGGAGATCCTCCATAGGGAGATCTCTCCGGCCCTTGGGTGTACCGAGCCGGTAGCTGCCGCGTTGTGTGCGGCAGGGGCCGCGTCGGTACTGGGAGAAGAGCCGGAATATATGGAACTGGAGGCCAGCGAGTACATTCTGAAAAACGCTATGAATGTAGGTATCCCCGGGACAAAAGAGGTGGGTTTGGAAATGGCCTGCGCTCTGGGCGCCGCCGTGGCGGATCCGGGAAAGCGGCTGCTGGTTTTAGAAGGAGTCACCCCGCAGCGGAAGGAGTTTGCGGAACGGTTGGTGGCCCAAGGCCGTGTGACCGTGGGAAAAGCTGACACACGGGAAAAGATCTACTTGCACGCCGTGGCAGTGGCCGGCGAACATCGTGGAGAAGCAGTCATATCCGGAAGCCATGGCCATTTTTCCCAGCTTCTGCGGGACGGAGAACCTCTTTCCGTGGACATGCTTCCCGGTAGTACCCCGGAGTCCCCTGCTGCGTCCTCCTTCCAAATGACCATTGAGGGGATCTGGAATTTTATCCAGGAGTCCAAAGAAGAGGATTTCTCCTTTTTGGAAGAAACCATTGCCCTGAACAAGGGAGCTGCACAAGAAGGACTGAGCGGTGCTTATGGACTTCAGGTAGGCCAGAGTATCCTTGGGGGAGAAAAAGACGGGCTTTTGGGGAACAGCTTAGCGGACCGGGCAGCGGCGGTGACAGCCGCAGCAGCGGACGCCAGAATGTCCGGCTGTGAAAAGCCTGTCATGAGCGTGGCCGGAAGCGGTAACCAGGGCTTGACTGCCACATTGCCGGTGATTGTGGTGGCAGAGGAAGGCCCGGAGGAGTTCCGGGAGAAGAAGCGCAGGGCGCTGGCCTTGAGCATCTTGGTGACGGTCCACGCTAAGGAATTTCTAGGTAAGCTGTCTGTTTTGTG
>HF972644.1:0-2321 GCA_000432995.1 Clostridium sp. CAG:1013 | reverse complement strand
AGCGGCGGTGGTGTATCTCTACGGAGGCACACAGGAGCAGGCGGAATTGGCCATCAAGACCATGACAGCTGACATCTCCGGCATGATTTGCGACGGTGCGAAACCTGGCTGTGCGTTGAAGATCGCTACTTCGGTGGAAGCGGCCATGCGGGCGGCGTCCATGGCGAGAGCAGGACGAGGTGCCGGCGGCCATGACGGAATTGTTGAGCAGGACGTGGAAAACACCTTGAGAAATTTGGGTGATTTAGGTACAGTAGGGATGAACGGCACCAATATGGTGATTTTAGACATGCTGCTGAAAAAGCGGAAATAAAAAAAGGAGTTGAGATACATGAATAAAGTTGATAGAATGAAAGCGGTATTTGAAAATCGTGAGCCTGATCGCGTCCCCGTTGGTTTCTGGTTCCACTATCCCAAGGAGTTGTCTTTGGAAGAGCGGGCCCAGGCCCATGTGGATCTCTGCCAAAAGGTTGGCACAGACATTGTGAAGGTGATGGATGACAACTTTGGGGCATTCTTTACCCAGGGTATCAAGATCGACAAGCCTTCCGACTGGCGGCATATTCAGTTGCCCGGGAAGGACTGCTCTCATTACCGGAACATGACCCAGCTGATTCAGCGGATCCTGGAAAAGGCCGGCGGTGAAGTGATGGTGTTCCCCACCATGTGGAGCCCCTTCAAGATCGCCTCCTTTACCTACCTGTGCTCCGGCAGCACGGATCAGCAGTTCATGGAGCACTGCAAGGAAGATCCCGAATCCGTGCTGGAGGGCGTGAAAGCCCTGGCAGAGACTCTTCAGGAGTGGACCCGGGATTATCTGGAGCTGGGCAGCAGCGGCATCTACTATTCCGGACAGTTCAGTGAACCCCAGCGGTTTGATGAGGAAGTGTGGTCCCGGCTGGTGAAGCCCTCGGATCTGGCGGTGCTGGGCGTGACCAAGGAATTCACGGACAAGTACAATATCGTCCATATTTGCGGCGAAGTGGAGTTTGGCTTCCAGTCCTCTCCCCGGCGGTACGAGGGATATCCCGGCGACCTGTTCAACTGGGACGTTCACCGCACCGATCTTCCCCTGGAAGAAGGCCGGGCTGTGTTCCAGAAGCCTATCCTGGGCGGCTTGGACAATCACGGCGTGCTGATCGAGGGCAGCTTGGAAGAGATCCGAGAGGAGTCCAAGAGGATCATTGGCAGCATGGGCAAGAAGGGCTTCATGCTGGGAGCGGACTGCACAGTTCCCGCCACCATTGATTGGGCACGGCTGAAAGCCGCGGTGGAGGCCGCAGCGGACATTTAAGGAGGAGTTACTTTATGAAACAGATTTCCTTGGGCGGTGTGATGCAGGCTCCGGCAATTGCTTTGGGCTGTATGCGCATCAATTCCCTGGAACTGAAAGAAGCGGATCATCTGCTCCATACGGCTTTGGAGCACGGCGTGAACTTCTTTGACCATGCGGACATTTACGGTGGGGGAAAGGCGGAGAGCTTTTTTGCCCAGGCCCTTCCTATGACGCCGTCCATTCGGGAGAAGATTCTGATCCAGTCCAAGTGTTCCATCCTGCCGGGCGTGGCCTATGACTGCTCCAAGGAGCACATTCTGGAGTCTGTGGATGGGATCCTGAAGCGGCTGAACACGGAGTACCTGGATATTTTGCTGCTCCACCGTCCGGACGCTCTGGTGGAACCGGAAGAGGTGGCGGAGGCTTTCCACATTCTGAAGAATTCCGGTAAGGTGCGGCATTTTGGCGTCAGCAACCACAGCTCCAGACAGATAGCTCTCTTGGAACGTTTTTTGGGAGAAAAACTGATCATTGACCAGCTCCAGTTGAGCATTGCCCATTGTCCCATGATTGACGCGGGCTTGAATGTGAACATTGCCAACGACAGAGCGGCGGATAGAGACGGGGAAGTGCTGGATTATTGCCGGTTAAACGACATCACCATCCAGGCATGGTCTCCCTTCCAGTACGGTATGTTCCAGGGAACTTTCCTGGGCAGTGAGAAATTCCCGGAACTCAATGCCAAGATCAATGAATTGGCGGAAAAATACGACGCAACGCCCAATGCCATCGCAGTGGCGTGGATTCTGCGTCATCCTGCGGGCATCCAGGCAATCGTGGGTACAACCAGCGCCCAGCGCTTGGAGGGGATCTGCAAAGCCGGCGAGTTCCAGCTCACTCGTAAGGAGTGGTACGAGCTGTACCTTGCCGCCGGAAAGGATCTGCCTTAAGTTGACTCTTTTCAGCTAGATGGGGCATTGGAATTGCTAATCTCAGTGTAAGAAGAGAAAAATCTAAGATAGTTTGCAGACGTGCCGCACAAACA
>HF972643.1 GCA_000432995.1 Clostridium sp. CAG:1013 | reverse complement strand
GGTTTTTCCGGTTTTGGGGAAATAGTAGTCAAACAGTAGCCAGGAGATGGACAAAAAACAATCGACGTAGAACACCGAATTCTGCTTTATGCTGGGCTGGTTCCACACTATCCCACAATTTATCATGCATTTCTATCGCACAATAAATCTCGTTTTTTAAGTTGAGATTTTTTAGAAGAATCATTCTACGCCGTCTGACGCTAGGCTATTCGTAACATTTCAAGATCAAGTCCACAAATTCTGTGCCATTGATGCAGCGGAGGGTAAAGTTCTACCCATGTATTTCTGCACAGTCTTGGGGAAATTGGATAATAAATGTTCTACGATCCATCAGTTTGGCAAAAGAGGTTACTGTATTTGACCATTTCCCTGAAGAATCAAAAAATAAGCACGGACAAGAAATGCAACCATGGTAAGACAAAATATATGCTGTATAGAAAAATCCTCGTTTTTTGTTGTGACAGAACGGAAAGGATGTTGCACATAATTTGGTGAGCCCTGTTAGAAGGAAGAAGTAGTCTAAAGCCATGATTTATATCTACTCCGACAAACCCTGGAAATTTCTGTTGTATGCTTCACTATTCTTTCCCATATAGGGTGTGCTTTATTTTCTCTTCTGTTACTTTTACATCGAATTCGGGCGGTGTGGGCTTAAATGTTTTATCCTCTTTCTGCAGCTCGTATTCTTTAAGTTGGAAGTTCCTTAATTTGTTAATATCAATCGTTGCCACCAATACTGTCGGGAACTCACCGCCTTTTGTTCTCAGCACATCTTTCTTTTCCGTTTTACTCGGAATGGTTACTCGGCTGTCACCATAGTCAGATGAATTTACCTGTATGCAATAACAGTGGATATCTCTGCTAAGAGACTCAATAATATTGCTGTAGTAATTCACATCGTGATTCCACTCAACCGCAACAATAGCATCTGCATAAGACTGGAAAATAGCACGATCACGGATGGAAGCTAACTCATAACAGCAATACACAGAAAAATAGAAATCATTCCAACGGTAAAGTTCATACCCGGAACCTTCTACCGGGTGAAGCCTATACCCACGAATCAGTCTTTTTTCGTCTGGAGCAAAATGGTTTTTGTGATGGAAAAAAATCTGCGCACAACGATATTCATCTGTTTCGAATGGTAAAATAGTTGCTGTCATGTTGTAAACACGGTCATTTTGAATCATATGTTCTACACCAGTCACGATTGCCATCTGGTTTTTTGCACAAGTTCGGGCCAATGTGGGCAACCACTCATAGGGAATACAAGCCTCAGGCATCACCAAGAAATTTGCTTTTTGGGTAATTGCCTCATTTACAAGCCGGGAAATTTTACGGTAACGGGTATAGCTTCTATTTGGATTTCCATGAATAAGCTTATCAAAGTTATCATATTCCATTTTTATACTCGAAATGGCTACACGAATTTCCGATAAGGTTTTGACTCCTACACAAAAGACTTTGTTATCAGGTTCTTGTGTCCTTGTACGCTCTTCCGCGACATACTCATGGCGTATAAATTTATCCGATGTAATGTTTAATTTCTTCGAATCTCCCTGTACTCTGTAATTTAGCCCAATATATTTTTGACTCAACCAAGCTATATCATTTACTCCTAAGCCAGTAGGCTCACTGCACATCAATACGATCTGATACGCCAAAGATAAATCGTACATAGTTACCATGTAAGGATAGTAGGTATATTGATTTTTTATTATCTCAGAATTTGTTTTAAATATGTTACTATTTTCAAACAACTTTATTGAGGAACACTGTGTAGACAGAAACTCATAGACCTGTTGCGGTGATGTGCAGTTGAGATGTTTCACCGTACTTGAAGGATTTTTTTGCAGACATTCCAGCAATAACTCCGGCCAGACCGCAAACATTGATTTGTCGCTCATCCGAGTCAGACAATACAGGTGTGCCATTTCTCCTATTTCGGGGCAAAAGTTTAATTCACTTGTTAAATTTCTGAGATTATCATCCGTCCAATATAGAGAAAATGCCCTAGCAAGTCCTGAAGCCAAAAAAGACTTTAAAGCTTGCTTTATATGTTCTTCTGCTGTGTTATTAAAATATGTAACTGCATTTATTGCGGCCGAAATTAACTCTGTAAATTTCTTTAGATCTTCAAAAGCCTCATTAGTAACAAGAATGGTAAATACTTTTTCCCACAAAATATAGTTTTCGATAATGGCTGAGGGTGTAAAAATCTTTGAAATATTCTGTATAAATCCTATCTTGGAAGCATCGCTTATTAATCCGCAAATTCGTTGATATTTACCAAGGTATTTGGATAATTGAAATTTATCCAGACTAACCCCTTCAACGTCACGAAATTTATTTATACCGCTTTGTTCCAACTCGAAAATTGACTGATAGTCATCCTTTTGAAAAACAGCCTCATCCTCTGGCATTCGACGAAATTCACTCTTATTTCTACTGATTTTTTCCCGAAAGCAAGCTATCATTGCATCCGTATTATTGGTATCAAAGTAAAACACTTTTGCTTTCTCGTTTTGTATCATAAGATTAGTGTTTTTGCCGAGAGGATTCGTGTATTCAGGCAAAACACGATAACCTCCCTCAGCACTTTTTTGAAGAACGGCCTTTCCGTAATCTTCTGAAAAACTGTTGTAGGGCCACCGACTTTCCTGTACCAAATAGTACGAAATCGCCCTATCAATCGTTAACCTACCATTGTGAGCTTCTTGATAAATTTCGCTACTTTTTTCAACACGATCAACAATCAAAACATCATCCACATAACGGCCATAATACAAGGGTGACCATCCGACAGTGACGGCCTTATCAAAATTTTGCAGACAACAATTTGCCAAAATGTTAGAGGGAATAAAACCAATCGGAAGAACATTCCCAAATTCACAACAAAACCTTGAAATCTTAACATGATACGCATGGATTACATCCATGACAAAATCATTGGTTCGCTTTGCATATACTCTATCCTCAGGCGAATAATCAATTGCCGCCTTCTCTAGAAGAGTTTCCATGAATTCTTCTGTAACATCAACAGAGTAAAAAAACCGTTTGAAATCCAAAGACATGATCAGCACATCGTCGCCCTGTCTCAGATACTCCTGAGCTTTCTCTAAAGCTGTATCTCTCCAGCTTTCATAGTTTTCGAAATATGGCTCAAATAGATACGGAGAGTATGTTGGAGTCAAAGAATTGTCTTTGTATAACTTCTTCCTAATCCGGTTTCCATAACAGTTTTGCAATTTCTGATCGAGCTTCCATCCCACGAGAAAAACCCATAGTATTCCCAAAATATGGCCTTCAATTGGCATATCAATAAAATACTGAATTTCCTCCACGTCAATTTTCTGGCTCGCAAAAAAATTGGTGATAACTTTTGGCGTTCTCTCTTCAGTCGTTTGTTTGCTCTGCTTGTTGATTTTTTTTGGTAGAAGTACCACGTCTATCTGACTGAGTATTTCTTGCTTTTTTTCTTCCCACGCAGCACTTCCTAAACTGAAATCTTGCCAAAACATCTGGAGATAGTTATTTAGGCCTTGGCCATGTCTACTTTCAAATCTCACAACTTCATCACGCAAGATCAAATTGGTTTTATCATAGTAGACACTTGATTTAAACTTTTTATAGGCTTTACTCAGAATATCTGTATCCATTTTGATGTCTCCCTTTTGTTAATTCTGCTCCACATGGCTATACTCTTTATAATACCAAGAGCGGATTCCCTTTACAAAGCGGGACACCAGCACAAGTAGAATCGAAAATTATCTTGTACTATTTAGTGCCAGTATAGGCCTAATCGTAATCTAAATCAATATTTTCTATGAATTTGATGGTTTTTTGCCAAAATCGATCATAAAATGTAGACTTTGATATGAGCAGCACATATCTGGAAATGAAGCAGTTCGAGAAGTATAGAAAGTTTCTAGTATGTCTAATTAGGACAGAGCTAATTACCTCTTTTTCGTTTTCAAAAAATAAGAGTTCTTCTATCTCTAAAAAGTGGGGAAGGAAATCCGGTTACAATTTTACCAAAAAAGAATGTACAGTATAAGGCCCAATATTTTTACTGTAAAGAGTGGGAAAACATGGTACCGTTTGTTTTTTCTGATATTAGATTCACTTATCTGAAAAGTAACTGTTCATAGTCTAGCTGAGCTTAACCCGATGATCATTATTATCAGGACGCCAAAGAAGAAACCCAGGTTTCATGCGGG
>HF972642.1 GCA_000432995.1 Clostridium sp. CAG:1013 | reverse complement strand
GTCAAAGAGACCGCTGTTTTCCTGATTGAAATTATGCCGGTCATGTTTATTCCGGCGGGGGCAGGACTTTTGGAATCCTGGGGCGTGTTACAGCCCATTTGGCTGCCGGTATGTATCATTACCGTTGCCACCACTGTGATCGTCATGGCTGTGACCGGTCGCGTCACACAGGCAATTATCCGGGCTGAGAAAAAGAAAAAGGAAGGAAAGCAGGCGTAAAAGTGTTTACAAATTCTCTATTTTTTGGTGCGGCAATCAGTTTATTGGCCTATGAAGTTGGTCTTTTGTTGCGGAAAAAGTTTAAAAAGGCAATTTTTAACCCCCTGCTGATCGGCATTCTGTGCGTCATTGGGGTGTTGTCCATTTTCCATATCGAGTATGACAGCTACAACGTTGGTGGTCAATATATCAGTTATCTGTTAACGCCAGCCACAGTTTGTCTGGCTGTTCCGCTCTATGAACAGCTTTCCCTTTTAAAGAAGAATCTTGTGGCCGTGGCAGCAGGCATTGTCTCCGGCGTGTTGGCAAGTATGGTCAGCGTGCTGCTGTTGTGCAAGCTTTTCCAGCTTTCCCACGAAGAGTATGTGACACTGCTGCCCAAATCCATCACCACGGCTATCGGCATGGGCGTATCGGAAGAACTGGGTGGAATTGTGACTATCACCGTTGCGGTCATTATTATTACCGGTGTGCTGGGCAGCGTCATTGGGGAAATCGTTTGCAAGCTGTTCCGGATTCAAGAACCCATTGCCAAAGGTCTGGCGCTGGGTACCGCGGCACATGCCATCGGAACCTCCAAAGCCATGGAGATGGGTCCGGTTGAGGGAGCAATGAGCAGTCTGGCCATTGCAGTCGCCGGTCTTTTGACTGTGGTCAGTGCCTCTGTATTTGCGCAATTTATGTGATGGAAATGAGGGATCGCATGATGGAGAACTTTATTATTACCATTGGCAGACAGGCCGGCAGCGGAGGACGGGAAATCGGCATGCGTCTGGCTCAACGACTTGGTATTCCCTACTATGGGCGGCAAGAACTGATGGAGATCGCAAAAGGAACGCCGGATTACGAAGAGGTCCAGTCCTTTTACGAAGAACAGCCAGTGGACGACTTGCTGTACGCCATTGCAACCAGCAATGTGGAAGAAGATATGGGACACATCCCCTTCCGGAGGATCCGGCAGCTGTGCAGCAAAACCTCCTGTGTTTTAATCGGCCGCTGCGGCGGTTACATCTTCCGGGGAGAAAAGCGGGCAGTCAGTATTTTTCTCCACGCTGATGAGAACATTCGGGCCCAGCGGACGATGCAGGACTACGGTCTGTCGCTGAAAAAAGCCATGGAACGAAACCAGCAAACAGACAGTGACCGCGCGGCTTTTCACAGATACTACACTCGAGAGGAATGGGGCGCCTCAGCTGACTATGACCTCTGCCTGGACAGCGGGATCTTAGGGGTAGAAGGTACCGTAGAGGTGATTCTAGCCTACCTAAAGATCCGGGGCATCGTCCAATAACGATGGGCAGGTGAGATTGTGGAAACTGAATACCCAAAGGAAAAAGCATACGTCACGGTTATAGCGTACATCAAGCAACTGGTACAAGACGGACAACTGGCATTTGGCGGCAAACTGCCCTCTGAACGAGAAATGATGGCAACTCTGGGACTGGGCCGCAACTCTATCCGGGAGGCGCTGCGCACCCTAGAAAACATGGGATTGATCTCCTGTGTCCATGGCAAGGGCAATTTTCTGGTCAACCAGATCGGCGAGAGTTTCAGCAGTGTTTTTTCCATGCTGCTATTTTTAAAACAGAGCAACTTTGATGAGGTACAGCAGCTTCGTCGAGGACTGGAAATGCAATCCTTACTCTTGGCTGTCCAAACGGCAGATTGCGCCACAGCCGCAGCCCAGGCCCAGTGGCGTCAGAC
>HF972641.1:33743-44859 GCA_000432995.1 Clostridium sp. CAG:1013 | reverse complement strand
GCTGAAAGGCTCCATCGAATATGAAAATAAGCATTTTCAGCATTGAAAAAGACAGAAAGCGGCCGGGTTATATCTATCTGTGAAGGTAATCTATCAATTTTTTGAAAGCAAATAGATGTTTCGTTTTTTACTGCATGACTGGCAGCCTGATGGTAAAAACAGTACCTTTCCCCAACTCAGAAGCAACTTCGATAGTTCCTCTGTGCTCGGTAATAATAGATTTTACAATAAAAAGTCCCATTCCGTTGCTGTTTTCATGGATCCGATTTGTGAAAAGACGGTCGAATATATAGGGAATATCTTCTTCAGATATTCCAGAACCAGTATCTTTCACACGCAGTATTGCAAATTCTTTTTCTTGATTAAGGCAAAGGCTGATAGTTCCTCCTTCCGGTGTGAAACTAACCGCATTAAACACAAGGTTCTGCAATACACTCACTAGTTTTCGTTTGTCTCCGTATATCATGACCGGTTTATCGTCCTGCAGCAAAAGTTCAAAAGATACACCGCTAACGTTGATATCCGGTTTGTTTCCGGAATAAAAATCACGCAGTAGCACGCGTAGATCAAGAGCTTCAAAGGCCGGCGGCGTGGAGTCAATCTGAGTGAATTCATTGATTGTACTAAGTTGTTCCTGGATCTCTTTTGTCTTTCGACGGATAATATCGAGATATTGCCGGGACTCCTCATCCAGCTGGGTGTTATCCAGCTCTACAAGGCGTGTAAATGTCGTGATAGATGTGATTGGTGTTTTGAGATCGTGGGCAAACCCGGATAAAAGCATTCTTCTTTCTTCCAGCAGCTTGGATAGAGATTCCGTTTTGTGTGCGATCTCTTCCTGTAAATGTTCGTTTAAATGGCGGTTCTCACGGATAATCTCCATATTTCTCAAAGCCATACGGACAGCAAAACACATAACCAGAATGAATGTCCCCCACTCTTCAAACCACCCCGTATAAGCCGGTTCAAAATGACCAAGACACAGCGCGTGAAAGATAAGGGACAGGGAATACACCAGCAAACCTGTAAGCAAAAGGAGTATTTGCCCGGATTTTCTTTTCAGAAACTGGCGGACCACAAGCAAGGTCATGGTGACGGCAATCAGCGCCTTGTACCAATACAGTATCTGGCCATATACCGGTACAAATCCTGGCAAGTATTTCGTCATCCATAAAGAAAACACCAATCCTATCAAAACAAATCCGCCGGTAATCCCCTTGAGGATACGTTCCGGTAAAGTATCTGTTTTTAGGCAGATCAGAGAAACTGTGCGTGCAATACAGAATAATCCAAATGACGCCATGGTTGTCTCCAGTACATATGCCAGATTCCCTCCGGAAATTCCCAGCATGTGTATAAACGGGTAACATACCCTCAGCGAGAAGGATAATCCCAAGAGCCCAAGCCAGCAATTTTCATTGGAAGCCCTGTTTTTATTTGTACCGCACCATATCACAGCAGCAAACAGCGCCAATGCAAGCGAGGTGAAAACGAGAAAGCCGTAAAATAACATGCGTATGGTGATGAGACGGCTTATCGCTTCACTGCTGCCAATCGCCGGAGGATAGGTGATGCCGGAATAATAGTGAGAATAGTTGGTTGTTTGTATCAGGATTTCTGCTTCTCCATTTACTACAAAAGAAAACACAAGGTCTTTTATATACGGCTTATAGGGAGAAATAGAACCGGAGGATGTTATTTGTTCGCCGTCTACATATACAACGCACGCGGAAAAGACTTCCGGAATCAGCATAGTATAATTTCCGTTTCCACGTACCTTTAGGCGATATGTACCGGTGCCATAAGGGGATCCGTCTTCGTGAAATTGGGCAAAGCTAAAGTACTGTCCAATGTATATGGATTTCGATTCTCCCGCGGAGTCACCGGGATAGATCATCTGGTCGGGGTAAAAGTCCCATCCTTGTACCAGCCAGGTGATTTCATCAGAATGCATGCCATGCTCATTTTGAAAATCAGGGAGTAAAACCGCGCCGTCTTGAGATATTTCGACGTTCGTGTTATACTTGTTATCAAAATGATATAATAGGCCAAACAGCGTGGATGCCATAATACAGGCAAGAAAAACCGTTAAAAAAGCTCGGAACGTCATAGTTTTGATCATAGAATACCTCACAGATTTGAAAGGAAAATAGGATGGAAACTCCGCGAACTTTTCGGTACCACAAATTGATTATACCATGCCTTGTGTCTCTTTTGATTGTTATTTTCTTCCCCTTTGTCTCTTATGCACAGGGACAGGATGGGGAAAAATATGTGGAAGTTTCCTCCTTTGATGAGTTTACTTCATCACTGAATCAAATGCAAAGCACTGGCGGCACTCTTGTTTTGACACAGGATATTACCGTTCCTGCCGAAGGGTCTTTCACGTATAATAACGCAAGGTACCGCAAAGAAGTGGTCATTGAAACCCAAGGGCATACGATCTATGTAGAAGGGTATCTGGAACTCTGGCCGTTTTTAACGATTCGGGGGGATGGCAGTCAACAGGAACTCCTTCATGTTTATCCGGGAGGAGAACTGTGGCTTATCAGTCTTTGTCTTGACGCCGGTGAAAATGGGATCGCTGTGATACAGGAAGAAGGGGCTTTTCTGGTATACGGAAGCCAAGAAGATATGGGACTTCCTGCTTTTTCCTGTACCGGTCAAATTATTTCTCCGCAAACAATGACTGCCGCGGCATATTGGCGCTATGACTGTGAAAAATTGCCCATTGTCCGTGTGCCGGACGGCGCAGAATTTACTGCTGACATGCTTCCCGACCAAGTAATGTCCGTCGTAAATCGTGACCATCAGGAATATGACGAAGAGGTTCCTGTTATTTGGGACGAAACAACATTCCCCACCGAACACAAAAGGACCCTGGTGCAAGGTCAATTTGCAGACGGATATTCTCAGTATGGGGACTACGCGCCCAAGTGTCTTGTCGTTTGGGAGTCGGATACACGCCCGTTTTTTCTGAACGTATATCTGGACTCTGCGACACAATGGTACGATATGGTATTTATGTATGGTGAATCCTCTCAGGCGGGAACCATATATATCCAATCTTCTGATGACGGCAAAAACTGGACCGATATTACAGGCACAGATGGATATGCGCCTGTTGAAGTAGCGGAAAACGAAAGTTTTTCCTGGATACTTTCCTATGATAAATCGGATCCCGCACAGGAGCGACCCAAATATTATCAGCTGCTTCAGATTTTAGATGACGGTACAGAGCTTTACTCCGATGTACTCCAATTAAGCGACGATCTTATTTTTACCTCGGCTGATATTGAAGGCGGCCGGGGCGGTGAAACCAGTCCCAACGAAGGCGAAGACCAGCTTTCTAGCAGCACGCCGGAAACAGATCATGTAGACGACACTTCACCTTTGAAATCTCCGGATCCATCATCGAAGCCAGAATCGGAGAGCCATGGCGGCGCAGAAAACACGGACCAATCCTCGAATTCCAATGATCCTACACCTCCAGCCAGTACTTCACCACCAAGCGGCACCATGACGGACCTACAACCGGAAGAAAGCGAAGAGATGGTTCAGGAGACGGATTTTGAGGAGGACTCGGAACCGGCAAAAACAGACGAGGACAATTTGGGCAGTACAGATGCCGAAAAAATTGCAGGCATAGTGATAGTTGTATGTATTCTGGTTGGTTCCATCGCGTTTTTCGTCTTTAAGCGTAAAAGATAAATGAATACAAATAGAAATATCGGCTTTTACCACCGTGTAGAAGCCGATATTTTTTATTTTATTGTACAGGCTTTCACTTCAAATTATTTTCATTTGTTTAAGTCGGGCACGATTCGTCGGAGGTAAAATAATATCCTTTTCGTGCAACCGTCCTTATATACTGCTTACCGTCACACAGCTGGGCCAGTTTTTGTCGGACCGTAGCCACTGCCACCTGTAGGTTGTGGCGGCTTTTCATAATAGGCTCTTTCCATATCTGGTCATAGAGCTGTTCATAGGAAAACACCTTCCCGGGATTTCTGGCCATAAAGGCGATAATATCAAATTGCAAAGCCGTAAACTCTCCTGGTCTTTCCTTGTATGTTATCATCCTTCGATTTTCATCAATACAGAGATTTCCAAAACGCATTACATCCGAAAAGAAGACCTGCTCGTTTTTTCGGATCCTGGCTTCAATACGCAACTCCAGTTCTAAAATATCATACGGCTTGGCAAGGAAATCATCTCCCCCTACCTGAAAGCTGGCAATACGGTTCTTCGTATCCGTAAGACCGGAAAGAAAGATGATGGGCGTGCCGCTAAGGTTCCGAATCTTTTGACAGACTTCAAAGCCGGACATGTCCGGCATATCGATGTCTAAAATAATGCAGTCCATGGATGTGGAGGACAAAAGCAAAATCGCTTCTTGGGGTTTATTCACACAGTAAACCTGATAATTTTTCTTGCAGAAATACAGCCGGTTGCTTTCTAAAAAATCCATGTCGTCATCTATAAATAGAAGTTTTTTCATAATTTTTCACTTCTGTCCTTTCCGCAGATCTGCTTTTCAATTATTATATCCTTTTTTTGCTTAATTTGGGAAAAATGTTTCTTTGAAAAAGTCAAGGGTTCGTCAATTTACAGGCAAATCCCTTTAACAGGACATCAGATATGATAAAATTTATTCCGTACTGCAATATGAACTTAGATATTCACTGTTTTGAGGAATTTAGTTTTTAAATATGCAGAGCGATTACGTAATAGAAAAGAGAAATACGAATAGCATATTTTTGTAAAAATGGAGGTCTCGGTAAAGCGAGGAATTTTAAAAATGCGTCGAATCACTGGAATATTGGCGGGGATATTTTTGTTTTTGGGAGTTGTGGCTCTGCTGTATCATCCCCTATTGACCTGGATATCCCAGCATAACATGGAGAGAGAGATCACTGTATTTGATCAAGTAATAGAAAGTGCCCAGAGTCAGGTTTCAGAGGAAGAAACAGAATTCTCCAGTGCATACCAAAACTTGCTGGAGGATATGCAAAACTACAATAAGAAGTTATATGAAAGCGGGCAAAGCGGTTTGACCGACGCTTGGAACTACGAACAAGCGGCGTTCGATTTCACCGAATACGGACTATCCACAGAAGTGATGGGCGTTTTGCATATCCCTGCCATGGATGAGGAATTGCCCGTTTATCTGGGGGCGACAGAAGAAAACATGGCAAAGGGTGTTGCCGTTTTAGGACAGACTAGCATGCCCGTGGGTGGAACGAACACAAACTGTGTCATTGCCGGACATCGTGGGTATAACGGTGCAGCCTTTTTTCGCGAAATTGAGAAACTGCATCCGGGAGAATACGTGTACTTGACCACATATTGGGGCGAAAAAACTTATCAGGTTGAAAGTACGGCAATTATACTCCCTGATGACATTGAAGCAATATTGATTCAAGAGGACAGAGAGCTGCTCACTCTTGTAACCTGCCACCCTTATGTGGAAGCAACCCATCGCTATATCGTTTACTGTACGGCAATAGACACAGGAGCGTCAGACAATGAGCCAATTAGCGGAGTACAAACTTCCGATGAAGTGGAGTCCGATACTGCCCACAGCGCAGATTGGGAACAGGCAGGAAATTCCTCCAGCCAAAGGAGGATCCAGCTGGAGCAGTGGCTGCCCTTTTTGGCAATTCCACTTGTCATTCTGTCAATTGTGATTCTGATCTGGCCTCCAAAGAAGAAAAAAAGCTGCCAGGAAAGGAGGCAGGATAAAAATGAGAAAAACACTCCATAGGTGTCTAGCGTTTGGGTTGTCCCTTTTTCTGATATTTCAAACGTTTCCATTCAGCGCTTGGGCGTACAGAGAAGATACAGACACTCTGTCCTTGGACACAGCCCAGGAACCAGAAAAGATAGAAGAATCAAACGATCTTGAGCCCGAATGGGAGGGCACAGGCGCTTTGAATGATGACGGCTCCCCGGTTACCGCCGAGCAGGGAGATACTCCTGAGGCCAGCGGAGCGGTTCAGGTTTTGTCAAATGATCCTCCTGCACAACCCGCATCCTATACCCTAACGCTGAATTTGGACGGCGGACAGGTTAACACCTTGCAAAACGCCGGGTGGACTCAGTCCTCCTACCAAACCTACCAATGGACGCGCTCTATATCCGAAGCAGAAGCAGGTCAGGGAGTTCTCCTGACTTTGGATGGCACACTAGGCGGACTGCTTCCCGGACAACCCTACCGAGCTGGCTATAGCTTTACCGGGTGGAAAGTGGGAGATACTGTATATGGGGCAAGCGATTCTCAGTGGGTAACGATTACAGGGGATACCACGATTGTCGCCCAGTGGCAGGTCACCACCTACATTGTCTCCTTTCAAGGAAGCGCAGGAGAACTGTGGTCGGTAGAAGTCCCCTATGGTGCAATGCTTTGGACGGACGCCAACACCCCCTGGACCAGCGACAGCGTAAGCTGGGCAGATGATAATACGGCCACAATGTCCGTTACCCTTAACGGCACTACCTATGACAGCATTACTATAACCCGACATCTGGTTGAATCCGCCGATTCTCAGCCGTATTATTACACCTTTACCATTGACGGCGTCCCGTACTTCACCTACGGAGGAGCCACCCCCACCAAGAACGGGCAGCATTTTACAGGCTGGAAACTGATGTCCGGCGGCAGCGGCTTCACCGTGACAGGCAACGCTGTGTTTACAGCCCAATTTCAAGCGGAAAAGTCCTATGTCTTCAATGTGTACTTCTATTATGAAAACGGCACCAAAGCAGGCGATACCCTTGCCATTACAAAGACTGAAGCTGATGTGCAGGCAGGTCAGCTTACCTTTGATGTTGAGATTCCCAATATCCCGTATTACACAGCAATCGCAAATCAAAAAAACGGTGTTACCTGGAATGGCAGCACAGTGACCGTGGACCTAGATACGGTATTCGGCGCAGACAATACCTCCTCCACGAACTTTCTGGCCCTCACCGTGATCTATAAACCTGCTCAAATTACTTATACGGTGGAGTATTATCAGCAGTCGGCAGATAATGCGGAGTCCTACGCATTAGTCTGGACAACCAGTGCGCAAAGTATTGAATATGGCAGCAAAGTTTCTATTCAGGACCGGCCGAATCTTGAAGGCGTAAGTTTTGATGGTTTTCAAGTCCGAGCCGACTCTCAGTCTGCTGTCAACGAGGGGGTATTACTTCGGGAAGGGACTCCGAACGTTGACTTTACCGCAGACGGAAACGCCACGATCCGTGTCTATTATGACAGGGCTAGTTACTTTATCTATTTCCAAACCGGTACCACCGAGGTTCAGATAGATCCCATCAAAGTGCAGTACGGGGGGACGATGCCCGCTTTGGACGAGTACAGTGAGCGGCTGTCCCGCACAGGATATGAACCGGTAACCACAGAGGATATCAATTGGTACCGGCTGGATGAGTCGGGGCAATTGGTGGAGATAAACAAAGGGAATGCTACCGGAAAAATGCCGGCCTATGACCTGTACGCTGTGGTGACATGGACGCCGGCCACCACCTCCATTCGTCTAGTGTACTGGGTGGAGAGCCGAAACGCAGCCAGCTTCCAGAACGCCTATACCGAGACTGTTGAGGGCGTCACCACCGAGGCAGAATTGACGGTAAGCCTGAATGGAGGGGTGACAATCAGCGGTGGTGGCTGGCCAAGCGGAACCGACGGTAACGCCGTGGTGTCCAATGGTTTTGAAACGTTGATTTCCGGCCACTATGGAACCGATGGAGATTACACCACATTTTTCTCCTACAGTGAGGCCAACACCAAGACCAGTCCCGGCAACGTAGCCAATGCTCAGGTCACAGGATCTGGAGACGTGACCGACGGCGCCATTACTGCGGATTCCTACACAGTGAAGGTAAACGGCGACGGCACTACCACCATCAATATCTATTACACCCGCAACCTGTATACCCTGGAATTTGTGCTGGCCAGACAAAATGGTAACAACCTGCAGGTGGCCAATAATACTCCGGGTACCTTTGGTGGCTCCGGTTGGACAAATGTCGGGACGGGCAGCTTTACCTTTACGGACTTTAAGGCAGAGGATGGTGTGACAACCACAAATGGCGGCACCTATGGCGATTTGACGGTACAAAAAACCTATCAGATTACCGAGGCCATGAACCGGGACTCCCGTTCCGCTGTGGGACGATACGGTACTAAAACCATTACCACAAGCGGTTGGTGGCCAACAAGCTACACCTGCTACGTCTATGCCCTCACCGCACGGTTCGAGGCGGACATCTCCTCCCTTTGGCCAACGGTGGATAATATCGCTGGAACCCATAGCAATTACACCTATATCAGCATGGGTACGGACACGGACAGCTACTACCGCAATGTATTTACTGGCACGAACACCCAGAAAAACATATTAAATGTCTACTCCACCATGGATATAAATGTGGTGGCAGAGGGCACCACTAAAACTGATTGGAACGCCACGGAAGACAGCGGTAACGGTACGGTTGCCCATCAGATGGTGGCCTACTGGGCCAGCGGGGCTTCGGCGTATCACTACTATTTTCTCTACGAGGTACTGGATACTACCGTTTTGGTCTCCGACACCAACGTGACGTCTTTTTCCCCTGATGCGGCGAACAGCAATAACTATTGGGACGGGCAGTTCGTTTCCTGGAACGGGAAAGTCTATGTGTACTCCTCTGACTACGATATCCAGTATTCCACAGCCGGCCAATCGGGTCAGAATCAGCCTTCCCGCCAGGGCTTTGCCTCTGCTGGGAAAAGTTATTCCGGGACTGGTGAGATAGGCAGAAATATTTACTTTTTCTATACCCGGGAGACCTACACCCTGGATATTCAGAACGTGGACGGCAGATATCTCATCCCCTCTTCCCTGCTGACCACAGAATTCAACTGTTTGTCCCAGTATCAGGAGGGCGCCAGATCCCTTCAACAGCTGGGCTGGGAATCCGTCAACGCGGATGGGACTGTTTCCGTCCGCTACGGTGGTTGTCTGACACCTTTGAGCGATGAGGAAATCATCACCTGGCTCACCGATGAAACCGGCGGTCAGCTGGAGTACCCCTATCAGTCCGCCGGAGAGAGCCAATACTATTTCTGGCGCTGGTACCGCAACCAGATGCAGACGATCCCCGTCGAATGGGAAACCGACAATGAAATGCAGACAATGACCTCCAACAAGACCCTATATGCCGGGTGGTTTACCCCGCGGTACACTACCTCTTATGTTCTCAACGGCGGCACCTGGACGGACAGCATCGACTACACCCTGACGACCAGCCAGACCAATGATGGACACACCGTTTACATCTATTATCCCCATCATGCTGAAGCGGCAACCGCTCCCCTCTATTGGTACATCCAAAGCAAGGACAATGACCGCCTCTTTGTGGATACACTGTATGTCTGCGAAGTAGGGGATGTGGCCCACAAGGATGAGACAGGAGCCCACTGGGAGCTGAATGAGGATCTTACTGTTGAGGCAATGCTGGAAAAGAGCAGCGAGGATCTCCAGGGGACCCGCTTGGTAGATCACTATTACTGCTACATGGGTGCGGGACCTGCGTATAACCACGAGCACTACATCAACATCAACGCCGCTGTCAACACGGTGTTGGATGAGCCGGCAGAGCCTGTTCGCACAGGTTATACCTTCAGCGGGTGGTTCTACTTCGACGATGAGCCCGCATCCGGGACTAAGACTTACCTGAAGGATGTGCTAACCGGGAGTCAAAGCATAGCTTCTTATAAAGAGGACTATGTGTACCTCAATCATGTGGGAGACGCATTTCTCCTGTATGAGGACGAAAACGGCGAGCTATTCTACTACCCGGAACAGACTGGCTATCGGTTCAGCTACGCCAACGACGCTTCCGTCGTGGTCCGTGACTTGCAGCTGTACGCGGCCTGGGAACCCAAGGGTGACGCAAAGGCCGTTGTGTACCACCTGGTGGAAAAAAATGATGTGGGCGATACGATCACCAGTTTCACCCCCAAGGGCGAGAGCCAAATCACAATAGACAGCAATTCCACCATTATCATCGGCGGCACGGAGTATTACATCCTGTCCACAGAAGAATTGGCCAGTTTGTACACTGGCAGCACTTATACCCAGACAGCTTGGGAATACTGCACAGACAGCGCTGGTGCCAAATGGCTGCCTGCCCAGGCAACCATCGATCTGTACGCCGATGACCGGACACAGACGGTTAAAGACAGTGATTTGGGGTCAGTGACCGGAAATACCTACCGAATGGAACAATCGGATGGCACATACACCTACTACGCCTTCTTTGTTTACAACTCCACCGATGAAGTGGTTTACAACGTCTACGCCATCGACCTGTCAGTGGCGGTGGCAGAAGGAGTGCTGGACTCCTATCAGGACACTTTTGACCGTTCCTTCCAGGTGGATACCTCCGATCCCTATTTCCTGAGTATGGAACAAAAATCGGTGAAAGTGGACAACATTCAGACGACGCTTGTGGTGGAAAACGCCCCCACCGTCAGTGGATACACTGTCTATCAGGATTGGAGTCAAGAGCTCCAGTTACAGACGGATGCGTCCGCCAACAATATTTTCTTCTATTACGTTCGGGATAACGCCCAGATCAACTACACTATCACCTATTACATGATGGTGGATGGCAGCTACTCGCCGAACAATACAGTGACCATCAGCAATATTCCCGCTGTTACCGGCGAGATAATCTCTTTGACCGATCTGGCATCCACCTATGATCGATTGGTGACAATGGCCCAAACCTACAGCACCTATTCCGACAGTGCCAACGAGGCCCAGAAAACTCTGTATGATCGTTATAAAGCGATGACAGTTACCTTGACTCAGAACGGGACAAGCACCGATTTCACGGTAGACACGACCGTGGCTGACACGCTGGATCTTTCCGCAATTTCCGACTTTTCCCTGGACTACTACGTGGACAGCTGGTCTCCTACTGGCAACAGTCTGGTAGTGTCAGACGGAACGGAAGTGGAAGTTTATCTAGCTGCGTCCCAACTGATCGTGCAAAAGGTGGACACTAGCCAGCTGCCCCTGGCAGGGGCGGAGTTCCAATTAGAACGGCTGGTGGAGGACGT
>HF972641.1:0-33723 GCA_000432995.1 Clostridium sp. CAG:1013 | reverse complement strand
AACGGAACGATTTCTTATGGCGGAAAACAGTATGCTGTGGACACAACCTTTGAAGCTATGACAGCCATATCAGGTGAAGACGGAAAGGCAATCTTCTATAATCTGAGCGCCAGAGTATTGGAGGATGGCAAGGGATACCTGTATCGCCTGACCGAAACCCAGGCCCCCAAGGGATATAACTGTTTAGCGGAGCCTTTGTACGTCACCGCACCCTATACCGTGGAGGAAGAAACTCATTATTCCGTCACCTACACAGTGGTGAACACTGGCATTGCCTATCTTCCCGCTGCAGGTGTTTTCGGCGGAGTGTATACCACCATTTTCCTGGGTGTTGGCCTTATGACAGGCGCTATGGGGAGTGGATTCTTCCTATGGAAAAGAGGGTGCTACTCCGGAAAGCATGTAAAGAAAAAGCGCTCTCATCTGCATTGAAATAGTAACATTTGAAATGGAAAGTGAGGAAAAACATGAAATTTACACTCGCAAAACGGCTTTTAACTGCAGGTCTGACCCTGGCCTTGAGCGTGGGTCTGCTTGGCACCAGTGCCTTGGCGGCAGGCACCGTAAATTCCGTAACGGAGAAGATCGGAAGCGACGGCCGCATCGTGGTTACGGTCTACGACCAGGATCCCGGTTCAGCGGGCACCGGTGATGAGACATCTATGTCCGGCGAACCCGTGGAGGGCGTGGGTATTAACGCCCTGCGAATCGGTTCCGTGGTGGAGCTGACCAGCACCGATAACGGTGTTGTTTCCACCCAGGTGGCCTTTGGACTGGAAGAAACTTTTACCAACCTGCTGGGGTTGGATACCGATAACGCCATCGCCAGCCAGGATAGCACCTACTACTTTGCTCCCACAGCTGTGCAGACTGCGTTAGGAACTGCAGCACAGGCCGACATTGAGGCATACTTGGACGATGATCAAAATGGAGCCACTAACAGAATCACTGGCGCTGACGGCGTTGCCACCTTTGACAATTTGACCTATGGTCTCTATCTGCTGGCAAAAAGCGCTCTGCCTGCCGACGCCACCACCGATCTGCTACCCTTCCTGGTGTCTGTGCCCATGTATGTGAACGATGCTTGGGAGAGCACTGTCTACGCTTATCCTAAGGTGCGCACCGACGATATTACCATCAGCAAAACTGTGGACGATCAGGACGGCACGGCCTATCCAGATGATATCCACGTCAATGCCGGCCAGACTTTGAAGTACACGGTCACTACCACCATTCCCGCGGCAGCCTCCGGAAATGGCAATGCCAACGGATTCACCAGCTTTGTCATTACCGATACCAACACCGGAAGCTCGTTGGATATTGACCTGAGCACTGTGGAAGTGAAGTTGGGAGAAACTGCGCTTACACCGACGGAGGATTATACTGTTACTTATTCTGATGTACAAGGCAACAGCGTCCTCACCATCACCCTGACAGATACCGCAACCACCGGCGGCTTAGCAAAACTGAACCAGAACTTGAGCACCCAGCAAACCATCACCGTTACTTACAACGCCACTGTGGCTACCGATGTGGACTTCTCCACCAAATTGACTAACACCGCAAAAGCGACCTATCAGCGGGAAGGTATGGCAACCAGCGCGGACACAGAGGAAGTTAAGGTTGACCTGTATACTTACGGGATCGATCTAACCAAAACTCTGTCGGAAGGCAGTATTGCCGCAGACACCATTTCCTTTGAGCTGTACAAAGATAATCAGGGGCAGTTAGGAGACAAGATCCCGGTGACTTCTGCTACCGGCGGGAAGAGCGGCTACTGGCAGGCTGCCAACGCTGCCACCCCCGAAACCAATACATACACTATGTACGTTGGCACCAATGGCAAGTTGAATCTCTACGGCCTGGAACCGGGTACTTACTACCTGAAAGAGACCGCTACCATGAGTGGTTACACCCTGTTGACAGAGCCCATTACCATTGTCATTTCGGATGATGACAAGGATGGTACAGCCAGCGCCACTGTCAACGGTGCCAATGCCCAGGTGACGAATGGTGTTGTCTACCTCTCTGTGGAGAACACCAAGAATGATATGGGCTTTACCCTGCCCCAGACCGGCGGTCCGGGAACACTGACAGCCACCGCGATTGGCCTAGGACTGCTGTGCGCAGGTGTGATTCTGCTGGTGGTTTACCGCAAAAAGGGACGTAAAAACACCTGATTCCATTTTCTATCCGAAGGAGTAACAAAAGAGGGGGACTGATACCCCCTCTTTTGGTCATTAGAGATTATGAAACGATCTTTCATCCCCTTATTGATTATCATACTGTTTCTGGTGGGAATCATCATTGTGGTATATCCAGTGGTGAGCAATCAGCTGTATGAAAAAAATCAATCCCATGTGACCGCCCAATACGATGAGACCATTGAACAAATGGAAAAGGAAGCGCTAGACGCGGAATTGCAGGCGGCTCAGGAGTACAATCGCAGTCTTCTGGAGAGCGAAGCCTTTCTCACCGACCCCTTTGATCCGGATTTGGTGCTGGATCCCACGGTAGAACCCTACGCAAGCTTGCTGAACCTGGGAGGAGACGGCATTATGGGCTATGTGGAGATTCCTAAAATCTCCGTCAATCTTCCAATCTATCACGGCACCACTGCTCAGGTTTTGGAACAGGGAATCGGGCACTTGCAAAACACCTCTCTCCCGGTAGGGGGAGAAAGCACACACTGTGTACTCACCGGCCACACTGGAATGGCTGGAAAACGCCTGTTCACGGACCTGTCTTTGATGGATAAGGGAGACGTTTTTTATCTCCACGTTTTAGGGGATACCCTGGCTTACCAGGTGGAAGAAATTAGTATTGTGGAGCCGGATCAGACAGAAAATCTGGTGGTAGAGCCGGGGCAGGACCTAGTCACCTTGGTTACCTGCCATCCCTATGGTCTGAATACCCATCGTTTGTTAGTGCGTGGATCCCGGATCCCATATGAGCAGGCGCTGGAACAACAGCAGATTCAAAGCGATATGTCTCAGGAAACCAGCGTGTGGGAAAAAGAATACCGAAAAGCGATTACGATATGCTTGGCCGTTTACATTCCCCTGACCATAATCGTAGTCATTGTGCTGTTAGGGCGCAGAAAAAAGCATTCCGGAGCCAAACATCTGAAAACCTCGTCGAAAGGCGCAAGAGCCAAAGAGAAACACATTCATTGAGCATCGGAAAAACAGAGACGTACTTGTGTTTCATCAGTATTTGCTGAGATACAGGTGCGTTTTTGTTGTTGATTACTGAATCGGTAGTTCTTCTGGATCAGCATGCCGCAGGATCGCTCTGGTAACATGATCTCCCCTCCACTCATTTCTCCGCTGAGAAAATAACAATAATCGCCCTGTTTTGTTTTAGCTTGCTCAATATTGAGCGAGACTGCGTCAATCGCCGGTCCTATGATCGTTCAAAAAATATTACTATTTTTCTATGATTCTATTATTTCGTTGACAATGCAAATTTTTTCAGCTATTATTTTTATATCCACTAAATTGCTTTTAAGGTGAATTTATATGAGCATAACTCTAAAGGACGTTGCGAATTACGCCGGTGTTTCCATGAGCACCGTGTCACGAGTGATTAACCAAAAGGGTAACATCAGCGAAGAAACCGTACAAAAAGTTGAGGAAGCTATCGCCACACTCATGTACAAGCCTTCGGGAACCAGTGAATTATTTCGTCATCAGTCCTATCAAATTGGCGTTTTCGCTCCCGGAAATTCAAATCTAGACGACGAAGGCTCTCGTGTCATAGTAGATGTGAGCGCTGTGGTTTCAGAAATAGAAAAGAACGGTCACATCCCGCTAGTCACAACTTTGCCTTCCCCTCAGGATGTATCAAATAACCGGATTTTTACTAAAATTGAAAATGGAGAAATCGACGGTGTAATTATCTGCGATTTCTGTGACCAAGACGAAACAAAGGCTTTGTGCCTCAAACACAATGTCCCATTTATCAACACAAACGGCATTGGTCTCGATCCCTCTGAGAGCTATGTTGATTATGACAACGTGGATGGTGCTTACCAAGTAATCAAACATCTGCATTCTTTAGGTCATACCCACATTGGCATAATCGCAGGTCCTGAGGATCACGAGATCACAAAAAACCGGCTATACGGCGTCTACAAAGCCGTTGAAGATTTGAAACTGGATGAAAAAAACATCAAAACTGTATTTACTCCCTACACTATTGAGGGAGGTGAATGCGGGGCCAGGGAACTGGTCGCAAAAGGTGATATCACCGCTATATTCGCATTTTGCGACCGCCAAGCGATCAGCGCTATGGCAACTTTAAAATCCATGAACTACGATATTCCCAAAGATATATCCGTGGTTGGATTCGATGATATGGAAATTTGCAGTTTCGTGAGTCCTCCTTTGACTTCGGTGAAAAGATACACAAGTGATATTTCCCCTATTCTGTTTCGTAGTCTGATCGATTTGATCGAAAATAAGAATATCAAAAAAGTGCAAATTCTTTATAACACCCAGTTGATACAGAGAGAGTCTACCGCACCCGTTTCTTCCAGAAAGAAATAAGCATTAAGCTTTTTGAAGCAAAGAAAACGAGTGCCTTTCAAACATTTCATGGACATCAAATAGCAATAACAAACGCCGCTGAACACAGAAGTGTTTCAGCGGCGTTTGTTGTGAGAAAAGTTTTAAGGAGTGTTTCGTTTACTTGTTAACCACATTTACTGGATTGTTAGCTTGAAAAGCTTTTAAATTATCGATAGCGATATTCAGCAAACGGCTTCTTGCTTCCTTTGTTGCCCAGGCAATGTGAGGGGTCAAAATACAGTTTGGTGCCTTCAACAACGGATTATCCGACGTGATCGGCTCAGTAGATACAACATCCAAAGCTGCTCCAGCGACTTTACCCGATTTCAGTGCCTCGGCCAGATCTTCCTCTACGACTAGCGGTCCACGTGATGTGTTTAAAAGCAACACACCATCTTTCATTTGCCCAATCGTTTTCTGGTTGATGATTCCTCTAGTGGAATCAAACAAAGGACAATGAAGAGAAATCACGTCCGACTCCGCGAGCAACTCATCGAGACTGACCTGCTTAGCGAAATCACAATCTTTTGCAGTATATTGATCATAATAAAGGACCTTCATTCCAAAAGCGGAAGCAATTTTTCCGGTGGCTTGACCGATTTTTCCGAACCCAATGACACCGAAAGTTTTACCAGCCAATTCAACCAATGGGTAATTCCAATAACACCAGTCAAGGCTATTTTCCCATTCTCCGCGGAATACTCCGTCTGAATGATGACCTACATGATGGCACATCTCCAACAGCAAAGCCATGGCGAACTGAGCCACTGCGGTAGTTCCATAGGTAGGAATATTAGTTACAGGAATATTTGCCTGCTTTGCAGCATCAACATCCACTACGTTGTAGCCGGTAGCCAGAACACCGATGTATCTCATATTGGTATTGGCAATCACTTCCGCTGTGATGGGCGTCTTGTTGGTAAACACCACTTCGGCGTCACCAATGCGCTCCGTCACTAAATCTTCGGGAGTTCTATCATATACCGTAAGATCCCCCAGTTCTTTTAGGGCATCCCATGATAAATCGCCGGGATTTAACGTATATCCATCTAACACCACGATTTTCATTTCTCTTTCCCCTCTTCCCTTTATTCTTCCAACAAAGCCCACGCCCTGTTGATCACTCTTTTGGTACTTGCCATGACGATTTCAGGGTCCTCATCCCCCCATGGCTTGACTTCAATAGACAAGACATAGGGATTTTCTGCGTTAAAGAAACCTTCTTCTTTCAGGACTTTGAAAAAGTCCAGTAATTCCGCAGTGTCATTGGCGCTGTTGGGGAATCCAAATCTGGGATGCTGGTCACCATACGCTTCACATCCAGGCTCCACTACCGCGTTGCCAATATGGAAGTGCGTAATATAGGGACGCAGTGTTCTGATAACAAACTGTGACGTTTCATATGTTGTTGGGAAATGGCTCAGGTCTACCATCAGTCCAAAATTGTTGCACGTTTTTCTCATCTGGGCAGCGAACTCAGCAGCTAAAGGCGCCGGACCGATCAGTGCTGCTTTATCCATGTCGTAATCAAACACTTCCAGCTCCACGCACATATCCTTTGTGCGGGCATATGCACAAAGATTTTGAGTGGTCTTTAACAGCTGGGCGAACGCCAGATCCTTTGTCTCTTCTTCCCACTTGCCTGCAAGAAATGCAATTCCTTTTGCCCCCAGATATTCCGCCTCATCAATGGCTTCCATCAGGGTTTGTTCTGCTTTTTTTCTTCCTTCCTCATCGATATCGTTGGGGTTGAGCTTTGGTCCCAGCAACCGGGGTTGTGCTCCGTAACAAACCTTCAAATGAGAGGTCTGCAAAAGCGCCCTGGCCTGATCCCTCGCCTCGTCGCTTTTAAACTGAGTGATTTCGATTGCGTCAAAATACTCATCCTCTGCAATTTTCCGTATAGAGTCAATCACGTCATAATTGGGATGACTCATCCACTGGATAGTCCCCACTTGGAAGTATTTGTGAATGGATTCTCTCATGATTCTCCCTCTTTTCGTTATTCTTCAGCCACCAAGTACTGATCCATCTCTGCCAACTCATCAAAAGCCTGCACGTCTACCGTTCCACACATGCGGGTCAAAAGCTGAGGTTTATACATGCTGCGGGACTTGGCGGAGTATCTTTTCCACATAGCTCCCGCAGGCTTCAGCAATTCCATGGCTTTTTCTTTACAGGATGTATCACCTGTCGTTTGATACATACAGTACTCTACGGCCGCCTTCAGCTTTTGCGCATAATAAATTCCCAAATAAGACATAGCCTGCATATCATCAAGAGCATAGTTCAACTCATCATTTCCGCAAGCCAGCGGCCTGAGTTCTTCTACCCCTCTCAGCGACAACAAAGCCTTTTCATACAGGAAATCAGCCGTTTCAATGGGAGTGATCTTTTCAAGCTGGTGACCCTTTGCAGCTGCAGCACAGTATTCACGCACAGAATAATAGTTGCTGCCCGGCGCACTCTCGCATTCCACAAATTCATGGATATCCGCAAATACAAGCTTATCTGTCAACCCCTCGTACATGCAGCAGCCTTCCGGATACCACTGGAAGTCGAAATCATGCCAATGGGTGCAGTTGAATCGGGGAATGATTTCCGACGCGCTCTTCCAGGTTTCATAGAGCTTGGTTCCATCAACATGGTATTTACTTGCCAGCTCTCGGACAAAAAACTCTTTCGACAAATTGATGTCATATGACAAGGTTCCCCATATCATATACATATACCACATTTTATCCACGAACATGGGGTGACTCAGATCCCGCATGTCCATGTAATCTCTTCCCCATGTATATCCGTCAGCGCCCATATAATAGCCAAGCATGTCGTCTACCGGCATATTCTGGAGATATTCTCTGGCGTAGTCCGGATCACCCCAACGATACATGTAGAAGTCGTCATTCCGAACCGTCAGCCATATCTTCAGATCTTTATCCTTTTCTTCCAGGAATTCTTTGATAAACGACGGATCCGTATTGGAGTACATGTGTGCCTGAGAATATTTAAAGCTGATTTCAAAGGGGCAGGGGAAATCGGCAAATTTATCCATGATGCTTTTATACTTCGTCATCTGAATTCTATGGATAAACCGGAATTCACGCTCCGGATGCTCCTTTAAATAATCCGTAATACCTCTGCCGTATGTATCAGCAACAAAATCCTCATCGGTTTCGTCCAGATGCATATTCTCGCCCGTGGTAACACCGATACCCGCCAATAAAGGATAGGTATCCATCAAGGCCTTCGTGCCGCAGTAATAGAAGTCCCTGGTAACAGGATTATCTTGGTCGCACACAATGCCGTAGGGATTCCCTTCGGTTCCATCCACAAACAGATTCCATGTAAACAAGAAAACCTTCACACAGCGGTTCTTGGCGTATTCCATAACGGAACGCCAAAAATCAATTTTTTGGTCAATGGTGATTTTTTTCACTGTTACAAGCCGATTCTGCATGTCTTTAGAATAGATTCCAACCCCTTGCAGCGTAGCCCTGTAAGGACGCAGATTTCGTTTCACATCATCTATGCACGCCTCGGGATATTCAGGCACACGGACAAGTGACGGAAACGGAGACAAGGTCCACAGCGACAGAACATTGTAGTGATTGAGGGCCATTTTATCAATAAATTCTGTCCAGAAATGGAAGTCCCACATATTCTCGATATTTCTGCCAGCTACTTCAGAAGCGTCCGAGTAGCTGGGAGTCCGAGCGTCCAGAGGAATGTTAAACTTAATGCCTCTGTTTTCCAGATACGGCGTGACCTCACGATCCTGGATTTCTTGCCCCTGCTTGAGAAGCTTGGCTACATCCAAAATGCCATACATCATGCCTGCTTCATCTGACGCCAGGATGTGCACCTTTTCGTCGGTGGCTTCCACTTTATATCCCTGAGAGCGAATATCATCATCCCGGTCCAGTTCAAATTCCAGGGAAACCGGCGCGCTTTTTTCAAGTTGTTTCAAAGCGAATTCTATGGGTTCAGTTTGTGAAAATTTGTTTAACACGGTAACCATAGTTCAAGTTCCTTTCCTGATAGTATCATTTTAGCCTTTAACCGCACCAGCCGCGATGCCTTTTACAATGTATTTCTGCATGAAGAAATACAGGATCAACACCGGCAGCGCAGCCAACACATAGCCCGCGAAGGCAATGTTGTACTGGGTTGAGTATTCACCTTTAAAGTAATACTGGGCCAATGCAATGGTCCTATTATCAGACGCGACCAGCATAAGTCTGGGGAACAGGAAGTCATTCCAAAACGCCAGCGCGTCCAAAACAATGATGGTGGAGGTGATGGGTTTCATCATCGGGAACAGGATTTTCAGGTAAATCTGGAACAGATTGGCGCCATCGATCTTCGCAGCCTCTGGAATCTCTCTCGAAATACCTCTGATGAAACCAACGAACAAAAACACAGACATGGGAATATTTCTGCCCCAATAAAACACGATCAAGCCCCAAATAGAATCGTTAAACTTGATGTCTGCCATCAAATTGACCAGGGGCACTAAAGAGGTGTGGAAGGGGATCATAATGCCACACAGGAAGAACACATAGAAAAATGTATATAGCTTGATATGTTTTGACCAAGCGATGGTATACGCCGCTGCGCTGGAGATAAAGACTACGCCCACCAGACCACCGGCCGTTACGAGCACAGTGTTCAGGAACACCCGAGGATAATTCATCACGTTCCACGCTTCAACGAAGTTCTCGAAATGGAATTCGGTGGGGAATGTATTGGGAGATAGCAATGCCTCTTTTGTACTTTTGAGTGACACAAAAACCGTACAAGCAACAGGATACAAAAGAACGCATACCGCTATGATCAAAATAAGATGAATAAGACTCTGCTTAAGTATCTTCTTGGTTTTTGCTTTATTTTTAATTTGTTTCTCAATAGGTAATGTCATCTTCGCGCCTCCTCAAAACAAACATCTGGAACAGAGTGACAACAACAATGATAACGAACAAAATCATGCCCAGGGCAGATCCATAACCCGCATGCTTATATACGAAAGATTCGTTATAAATTGTCAGCGAGAACAGCTCACTGGCTCTACCAGGACCGCCACCCGTCAACGCAAAGATAAGATCATATTCCTTAAACGCTCTTTCAAGAGAGAGAACCATATTGATAGTAAACGCAGGCGCGATCAGCGGAAACGTCACATATCGAAACTTCTTCCAGGGAGTAGCGCCATCAATATCGGCCGCTTCATACAGGGATTGATCAATATTCTGCAGTCCGGCAATGTAAATGACCATGTACCAGCCTGCACCTTTCCACATTGCCACAAAAATAGCCGCAAATAACGCTGTATCTTTACTTCCCAGAACATTGTTGGCTATCGAAGAAATTCCCAGTGCACTTCCTAAGTCCGCAATAGGGCCCGAGAACAAAAAGTTAAAAATGAAGCCAACAATAATCGAGCTTAAAACAGACGGAGAATAAAACAGAGCGCGGTAAAAATTTTTTCCTCTGCCAACCTGCTCCAAGCCGATTGCTAACAGCAACCCCAGCACATTGAGAAAAATCATCGATAAAATTGCGTACACAAAGGTATTCCCCAATGTGGACAACACATATTTATCTGAAAATGCGTTTATATAATTTGATAACCCCACAAACGCTGTATCAGCCAAGGGACTTACTCCGTCCCAGCTTGTCAAGCTAAGAACAATTGTGCCAATCAACGGGTATCCCACAAACAGCAGATATAAAATCAATGCTGGTACCACGAAAAGGAATTCCGCTACTGAGCCTTTTAACCTCAGCGATTTTCCATTCATCTGTATTCACCTCACCCAAAATATAGAGTTGGGGATACGGGATACTAGCATCCCATATCCCCAACTACAAATGAATCCGCTCAAATTTTATTTATAGTTATAGTTTGCAAGGAAATCTTCCACCCAGTCGGGAGATGCTTCCTCCAAACGGTCTTGCTCGGCCTGGATCGTATCCGCTACCGACTTGGGATCTTCGCCGGCCAGCCAGTTCTGGCATCCGTTCTTCATAACCTCTTTGATGCCGGGGATCCATTCACGAGAAAGCATGGGGCTGTTGGGCAGTTCGCCCTTGTTCAGGATGGAGAGAACGATATCAAACGCGGGATCAACTTCAGACTCACAGTCAACGATAGTGGGAACATAACCAGTGATGTTGTTAAAAATGGTGGAACCCTCTACGGTAGTCAGATAGTCCAGGAAGTCAACACACAGCTCCACATTGCCCTTTTTCTCAGCTCCGGTTGTGATAGACACTGCACTGTCAAAAGAGGAAATGATGGTTTGATCCGCAGGATCATCCACAAAGCAAGAGGGCAGCATGATCACATCGGCTTCAGGATCCAGCTCTCGAATTCCAGGCATTGCACCGGAAGTATCCACGTAAATCGGGCTTTCTCCTGTAACAGAACGGGCAAGTCTTTCGTCCTTGCTTACACCAAGAACGTCCTCCGAAACATACTTGAGCAATTCGCCGTACTTGTCGAACATTCCCAAGAACAACTCATCGTTCCAAGCCGCACCGTTTTCGCCCTTGAGCATATCTGCGTACCAGTTGGGGTTTGCGCCATACACTACCTGATAAATGTACTGGAAAGGCAGCGCGGTAACCGCAGATGCATCTTGGCCAGCCAGAGAGAAGGGATACTGTACGCCAGCCGCCACCAGCTGATCCAGGATGTCCACGAACTCATCCCAAGTGTTGGGATAGTTGGTTTCATCAATTTCGATGCCGGCTTCTTTCAATGCTGCGTTATTTACGTAAATAACGGAAATGGACTGATTCATAGGTACAGCGTAATCATCGCCGTCGTACTTAATCAGTTCCGTGTCGCCCGCAACCAGCCGGTCCAGGAATCCGTATTCCGTCAACGGAAGCAGATAGCCATTGGCCGCATAGGACTGCTGCAAAGAACCAACCTGAGAAATGTACATGTCAGGCAACGTATCCGAAGAGATCCAGGAAGTCATTAATCCCTCAAAATCTCCAACACTTTCAACGGTGATAGGATCAATGGTTACTTCGTCCACATCTTCCTGTTCGTTGTAAGATTTCAAAACTTCCTGAAGAGCTTTCGCTTCCTGGGAACTGCATGCGATAGAAATCGAGCCAGAGAATTTCTCCCCTGTGGAGGATTCCTCTTCGGTAGACGACGAAACTTTATCGCTACTGACCGCACTGCTTTCCTCATTCACTGTTGAAGAATTACTGCTACTTCCGCAAGCGGCAAAACTCGCGATCATAGCAAAAACCAGCAACATGGCTAATACTTTTTTCATACTCTCTACCTCCTAATGGATTGACTGGATTTAATTCGCCCTTTTAGAGATGTTTTCGAGTGAAATCTTCTGTCATATGCTGCATGCTCAGCTCTTTGTTAAAACCACGATGTGAATGCAAATTATTTCAAGAAAGCATCTGGCAAGCTGCGATATTGCAAAATCCTCACTCTTTTCGGTCATGTGTTTTGCGCAAAACTTTGCAATAATAACTCATCAAATTCTTGCCGAAAATGTAAGTTATCTGCTAACATGGTGCCATTTTACCTCTAAATTCTTTGAATGTCAACGTTATTTTATAAATTTCAGCAAATATTTTCGCGATATTTTCAAAGTGGGTTTCTTTTTACTTCCTGTGTTGCATGCAACTTTCAAGAAAAAGCCCTGCAATTAATGCAAATATTTTCTTAAATAGTTTTAAATAAAAAGGCGCCATCCCGAATGGTTTTATACCAATCAGGATGGCGGTCATTTTGAAAATTACTTATTCATTTGGTATTTAACAAATAGCACATCGTGCGCCGAAAGGGACACCGATAGCAATCCAGCATGAGTTTCTACCGGCATTCGATTCCATACGTCAAAAAAGTCATATGCTTTCGTGGGAATCAATCCCATATCCGCTAATGTAACTTCTGCGTCAAGCTGCGAATCCCCCCGATTGAAAATTCCAATCCAACCATACCCTTCCGCATCATTTTTGCCCATGGTGCGGAAAACATGAAGATCTCCTTTATGCGTTACAGGGTGACCAACCACTCCGTTCTGATCGCACTCAATCATATAGGGGTTTAGAAGGATAGAATCCGTCAATTCATCATTATCGGGCAAATTCCCGCCCATGAATAAAGGAGAACCCATCATAGCGCGCTGAGTCATAAAAGTTCGCATTTGTTCCGGCGTAAAATGGCACCAATGTTCCCCTTCCTCGTTGAACGTGTCCGTGAATTCCTCATCCGCTGTTTCCCCGTAATTCAAACGGAGATGGCCAAAAGGAATCATATCCAGATCAAAAAAGAACCATTCGGGACGCTCGTTGTCTTGCAGACTTCTCTGCATCCACGCGTCAAAGGAAGACTCGATATGACTTTGCTTGTCCCAAATATCGTGAGTGATCCGCATCATATTGGATTTCGCGTAAACGGATAGAGGAATTTGACGCTTCATGTAACTGTAACTAAACAGCGACAAACTCAGGGTGATCGTGCGATCCACCTTATCTATGGCACGATATACCGCTTCCATTTCCTCTTGGCTGCCCTCGATGTCGTCGTATTTCAGATAATCAACGCCCATCTGGGCCATTTGCTCTATCACGGAATCGTAATATTCCTGGGCGCCCGGTTTTGCCATGTCGATCCCATAGCAAATATTTGACCATTCGCATCTGTCCTCGGGATCCCTGTTGACGATCTGATCCGCAGTAATACCATTGGTCCCTTTGATAGGATATTTCTCGTCGGCAGCCTTTTGGGGCACGCCTCTCATCAGGTGAAGCCCAAACTTCACCCCCGCTTCATGACACCTTTTGATAATCGGCTCAAACCCGTTGGGGAAGCATTGTTTTGAGGGAATAAACCTCCCCCATTCATCCAGCTCCCAATCAATGTTCCCGATCTTCCACTTCCTTTGCAGAAGGCCATATTGGTTGGGCTTTGGGTCTAAGATTTTTCTGTACCACGCAATATCGATGACAAAGTACTCATATCCAGCAGGTTTAAACTTTTCAATGAAAACCTCCAGATTCTTAAGCGCATGCTCTTCATTGATAGATCCGTCGAAGCAGTCGAAACTATTCCATCCCATCGGAGGAGTCTTTAGCTGTAAATTTCTCATGATGTTCGATCTCCCAATCTGATACGTCTGTTTTCTCCATAGGAGTCGCCGACTGACAGGCCACTCCCCCTATTACACCTTTGTGAGTTTTACAAGCAGCACTCCATGTGTCGGAACCACGTCATGGATTGATTCTCTTTTCACGCCCATATCAGTATGGTCCCACAGATTACGCACTCGGTAATTCCCCTCGATTTCCAATGCGCGGAAAGTCACCTGCAAATCCATAGGCAGGTTATGGGTGTTAAATATGGCGACATAGATACTTCCATCTTCATCATAGCTTTTCCATACAATATATTGACCGCCATCGCCCGTGCGGGAAATTTGCCTGGCTCCGTACGAATGATTCAGGATGCGCAAAACCTCGGCATTGGTCAGCAAGGACAGTGTAAACTCATCGTTATATCGCAGTTCCCCACCGACCATCAAGGGCGAACGGAACATACACCACAGTGACAGCATGGTTTTTTGCTCGTCATGGGTAAACCTAGTATATCTAGGCTCGATCAACCCGTGTTCGTTTCCACGAATATTGATATGTCCCACCGGCAGCATATCACAATCCGGCCAGCAGCCCGGTTTTACGTAAGGGCTCCATGCATGGCACCGCTCAAACATCGCGTTCAAATCGCTCCACTCATCCCAATAGTCCCCGGTCATGCGCCACATATTGGCATTTTTAGAGAGATGCTCAACCTGCGCGATGTCAGCCGGACCAGGAGACAGACTTAAGACGATATCTCTTCCGCAACGGTCAATGGCGTTCCGGATCAGCTCGATTTCCCCTTTTGCGGAATAGAGATCGTGTGGCTTAAAGAAGGTGTTGCAAATGTCGTCTACCTTTACAAAATCCACACCCCAAGAGGCGTACAGCTCAAACAGGGAATCATAATACTCCTGAGCGCCCCGGACATTGGGATTAACTCCATACATGTCAGTGTTCCAAGAACACACAGAAAACCGCTGTGCGATCTGTCGCGCGGTCACGTCAGTCCCCTTGATAGGGGTGTTTGCATGAACCGCCTGTCTGGGGATCCCTCGCATAATATGGATACCGAATTTCAGGCCCATCTTGTGGATCTTTTTGGCGATGACAGAAAAACCTTTCCCGTTAGCGGCAGACGGAAAACGGTTTACCGCAGGGATCAACCGAGAGTATCCGTCCATCTCCAGGGGGACAAAATCACGGTATTCCGTGGAAACAGCCCCCGGCTCATACCACTGGATATCGCACACCACATACTGCCAACCGTAATCCTTCATATATTTCGCCATGTATTCAGCATTGCCCATCAACTCCTCTTCCGTGACAGATGCCCCGTAGCAATCCCAGCTGTTCCAGCCCATAGGAGGGGTCTGAGCAAATAAATTCTTATCTTTCATAGGTGGATACTCCTTTTTATGTTTCAATAATCTCAGGTTCTATTTCCCCTGCTTGGATCATTCTTTTCAGCAGTTTCTTTTTTAGTTGTTCCTTTATTTGCTTCATCTCAGGGACATTAACTAAGTTACAGCTTTCTGTTGGATCGGTTTCCAAGTCAAACAGATACTGTTCCTCATAAACATCGCTGTCCGCAAATTCGCTGAAAATATACTCCTCCCGCTCAACTGCCGACAACCCGTTCAAAAACTCTTCAGAGTATTTTCCCGGCTCTCTAAGAACTTTCGGCTTTTTGTCCGGCGCTGTCACGGTATATTTATATCGTTTGGTCCGAATGCCCCGAGATACTTCCTGCTCGCTGACTTGGAAGAAGATTTCCTCTTGCCAATGGTCCGGGTTGTTCCACAAATCTTGCAGCGCAAGCTCATTTTCACATCCAATATTGGGCAGCTGCGCGAATCGCATCAATGTAGATGGCAGGTTGATAAGGCTGACCATCTCGTCAAGCACTTTTCCCCCTACGAACTCGCCGTTTTTGACGCCCTTGATAATCAGAGGAACATACAGGCAACTATCGAAGCACTGACGTTTATACTCACCATCTCTTGTGCGAAAATGGCTGCCATGGTCAGAGGTGTAAATGATAACAGTGTCATCGTAAATGCCCTGATCCTTTAAAACGTCTATCAGTCGCCCCAAATTATAATCCAAACTGTGGCACTGACCCAAATAATCAGGATAGTTTTCCCGCCAATCCCCTGCCGTTTCTCGACACGCCAGGTCTTCCGGCGCCTCATAATCCGCAAATTTCTGTTTAGAACCGATCGGCCCCTCATAACAGTTGTGATCGTTTTGGTGGTGTGGTTCGATGTAAGACACCATCAAGAAAAACGGCTTATCTGATTGCTTCGTCCTCAAATAATGAATTGCGTAATCGGTAATGCAGTCCGCTCTGTATCCAATAAAATCCAGTCTTTCATTGTTGATACCATATACGGTCCCGTCGTATCCGTGAGAGGTAAATTCCAACAGGTCAGCCGCTACCCAGTAATCCTTATAACCGCCTCTGCGCTCCTCAGGAATTGCTGTTGTTTGATAGTCGATCCCATGTCTTCTGCCACTTGCCAAATGCCACTTCCCTACATAAGCCGTTTCGTAACCCGCATTAGCAAACCGCTTCCCAATGGTATCCGCGTCCAAGGGCAGAGGCTCGTCATTTCGAAAACAACCGGTTTGCGTAGCGTATAGCCCTGTTTGCAAACACGCTCTTGCCGGTCCGCACACAGGCTGACATGTGTACGCGTTTGAAAAACGAACACCCTCTAGCGCCATTCGATCCAGGTTCGGTGTTACATCAAGTTTTTGGCCGTAACAGCCAATGGTGTCCGCCCGCTGCTGATCTGAAAAAAAGAATAATATATTCGGTCTATTCATTGCGCTCGCTCCTCTCTTTTTTGTCGAATGGAAAATCATTAAACCAGTCATTGTCTGTATATTGACAAAAACATTCCTGAAACTGATCCTTCCATTCCGCCTGATTGAACACATCAGTAAGTTTTACGCCGCTAAGGGTCTGGTCGCTCAGCGCGTATTTCATCTCTTTCTCCAGTGCTTCTCCCCGATCATAAATGTTCGCTTCATAATATTTCTGCATCTGAGAGTTCGACCAGAAATGGAATTTCCCACGCACTGAAGGATGAATGGTATGAACCGCTTGTTTTGTAAATTCACCATCTACTACACCGCCTTCAATCCCCCATTTTTCTTCATAGGAGATGGCTCGGGCCCTAAGATCCTCATAGATGGTCCGCAAGGACTTCTCCATGGTACTGGTCAGGAGGTTTTCGACTTCAGGTTTTGACATGTTATATAGCTCTTCGTAGCCGCCCAAATAATGGTATATGTACTTATATTGTTTGTTTCTACACATCACCCATCGCAATGGCATGGTGCCTGTCGCCGCAAATTGATAGTCCCGGTTCTCCTTTTGCACCAAACTTTTCCCGTACAGCTCCACATTGGGATCTGGGTAGTCCATGCCGCATACATCCAAACACGTTGGCAACACATCCAGCAAATCCACAAACTCCTCACGGCGTTCCCCCGGGGTAAACTTTTCAGGGTATCGAACAATCATGGGAACTCTTACCGCGGAGTCATAGGGAAGTTCCTTGCTGTAATACCCCTTGTCCTGCAACATTTCTCCATGGTCTGAAGTATAGATGATCAATGTGTTGTCCAACTGGCCACTTTCTTTTAGGTAGTCCAATATTCGCCCTACCTGCTTATCTACCATGGATACCGCGGTATAGTAAGCTTTTCGGATCTTTTCCTTTTGTTCTTTAGAGTCAAGATCTCCGAACCATTCCGCCCTTCCCTCATCTTCAAAGGGCAGCCGGGAAACTGGTATAGGCGAAGGAATTTGTTTTTCATCGTACCAACCCTTGCACTCATTTGGAATATTCCACGGCGGATGAGGCTGAATGAATCCGCACATCATGAAAAATGGATTATCTTCATTTTCCGACAGCCATTGGATCGCTCTGTCCGTCACCCAAGTAGTCCCATGATGCGCTTCATCCTGCTGAGCTGTTTGCGGTATATGGTAAATATGAGGACGTACGCCATGAGGGTTCTGAATATGACCTAAACCCTCTTCTTTTAAGTACATCAGGTATTCATCCTGCTGTCGTATCACAGGCAACTCTTCCATGGAGATCATTTCGTCAAAACCATGATGCTCCTTGCACGGACTAAAATGCATTTTTCCGACTGCCACAGTTCGATACCCATAGTCAGAAAAAATCCTGGCGATTGTAGGTGTCCTATAATCACGTATTCTCTGACTTTCCGCATTTCCGTAGTATCCATGAATCCGTGCCGGAAAACCAGTAATCAGATCATGCCTGGCAGGCATACAAACAGGGTTTGCGCTGTGGGCATTGCAAAACAACGCCCCCTCCCTCGCGATTCGATCCAGATTTGGCGTAATCATATGGGAATACCCCGCCGCCCCAACAGTGTCATACCGTTGCTGGTCTGATAAAAGTATTAATACATTCGGCCTATTCATGATCTCACCTCCACATCCTGTAAATATATAGTATCACGTCAAAAAGTTACATGCAATAATTTTATGAAATTTTTTGCATAAATTATAAAAACCTACTATTAACCCTTTTCACCAAACTAAATTTTCTAAATTCTGTTTCAATATTTGACAGTACTACCTACTTTATATAACCCCATAACCCCAACGACGTGTGGTATTCTCCCCGTCTTCACTATTTATGAAAGCCTTCTTTGATCACCACACGACATCAGCCTGAGGAATTAGCCGAAAAATATCATATTTCTAAACTTCTCCCCCTTTACCAATAGCATACTATCGCACCGGATTATTGTCGGTGCGATAGTATGACAGAATCATATTTTCCAGAAAATCATTTTACGGTTGAGATAACTTCAAAATGGTATCTTCCATAAAGTCTGTTACATCAATGAAAATCGCTCTTTCTTCTGGAGCATTGTTCGGCGTATGAATGGTGAGGCAAAGCCTGTTGTCCAACGTCCTAAATATCATACCATGGCCGCCATCACCACAATACACAGGCTTTTCTACTTGATGCCACGGTCCGTGTATCCCCTGCTTTGAATAAGCTATCCCAATGGCATAGTTTCCGTTACTAAAACTGGACCACAGCATTAGCAAAAGCGAGTCAGATGCCTTGTATAAAAACGGACCGTCGGTTACATAACCTTCACGCTGATTGTGCTGTAATTTTGTTACCCACGGTCCGTCTTTCGCCGTAAAAAGCACTTTTGGCTCACCAACTACGGATTTTAAGTCGTCCGACAGCTGACTGAGAACGATCTCTCCATTTCCGACTTGCACCCATTCATGGCAGAACACGGTGTAAGGCACTCCGTCCTCCACGTAAAACGTGGCGTCCAAAGACATCCAATCCTTGGGAGTTATGGTTCCGTCAGAGTGGGGAACATATTTCCCATCCAAAGAATCGCTCACCAAGATCTGACTGCCCCGTGTACCGTTCCCAAAGAATGACGCAAACATATAATACTTGTCGTTGTATTTGTGAACCTCTGGAGCCCAGAAATCTTTCTCTCCCCAAAACTCAGGAGAATTCTCAAACACTTTTATCGGTGGGTTAAAGTATTCCAGATCTTCTGATACATACAATAAAAAACTTTGATTCTCTGCAGTGCACTTATTAGGACCTGTGGTACCGAACATATAATATTTCCCATTCTCTACAACCACAAAGGGATCCCTTATGTGAATTTCACTTCTATGGAGCATTTTCTCACCTCTGCTTTTCAATTGACATCCTGTGTTAACTGAGCTTACCGACTTATCCTGGAATGTATTTGTTTCTTGTATTTGAGTCAAAGATTTTTGCAGTAAAGAATATCCCGCTTATACTCTTCAATGGAGTAGGTGTTTTCGTTATGATACCAGCCCGAAAAGTTGAAAGATTTTAAGATTCGAACGCTTTCCGGGAGATTCACATCACCAGTTCCCAAGGGGGCAAAAACATATCGTGAAGCAACGGGATCATACTTCATATCTTTTAAATGCACTTCCGATATGTATTCTTTGATCTCGTTTAGAACCTCGGGTCCGTTCAAAGAGCTCATATGCAAGTTGGCCGTGTCGTACAAAAGAGAAAAATTATCTTTCTCCACCAGGTTGACCAATCGGATATTCTCTTGCGCTGTCAGAGCATTTTCCGACATCACCATGATGTTGTGTGCCTCAGCCAACCGGCACAATCTTTTTAAGTGTTTGACCGTATCCAGAAAATTTTCTTCTGTTTGGATAGCACTCTTTACAAAGGCCGGTACCTGTATTTTGGGGATTCCCATACTTACTGCAATTTCAACAGCCTGTTCGTCCAAAGCGTCAATCTCATATGATTTCGTGACACCATCCCAGGAGGATTTTTGACACAGCTCATTCATTGCAATGGTGGTTATTTCAATATGGTTGTCCTCTGCGTATGACTGTCCTATTTTTCTCGCGGTCTCATCCAGTATGGGTCGACCATCAACATCGCACGCTGTATCAATGGAAACTCCTTCATATCCCAAACAGCGGGCTGTCTCGATTGCCAAAAGAAGATTTGAATGGACACACCACTGACAAATGCCCAATTTATCCATATTCATATGGCTCCCCCCGTTAGTTGGAACACCGAATCTTATCAAAATTCTCCGCGCACAAAAGGGTATCTGCCCAACTCATATAAGCACTCTGATTGTTACCCTTTTGATACAAGTCACAAAATTCTTTCAACTCGTAAATAAAGCCGTTTTCCTCAGAGTCTGCAAATGTATCCGTCACTTCACCGGATTGATTGAAACAAACAGCTTCTCTGCATCTCCAGAAATGTTTCAATAAGATTTTGCCTTTTTCGCCGTAGATCCACAAATCATCATCGGTGGGAGTTTTGATGCTAAAATCTCCGTGAGCCAAAACGCCGCTGGGGAAGGACATAGACATAACCCCTGTCACATCCACTCCAGTATCCCCATAATCCAGTATCCCCGAAGTGGTTTTAGGTTTTTCCCCAACAAGATACAAAATCGTATCTACACAATAACATCCTACATCCATCAGTGCCCCACCATGTAATTGAGGATTAAATCTGTGGTTGCTGAGATCCCCTTCGGAGTAAAATCCAAAAGACGCTGCTATTAATCGAACCTTTCCAATCTTTTCACTGGAAATCCACTCCTTAACCTTGGAAATCGCAGGGAGCCACCTGGTCCACATTCCCTCCACAAAAAGAATATCATGCTTTTCTGCGTAATCTACCACAGGTTTTGCGGAACCGTAAGATGGCGCGAAAGGTTTCTCACACAAAACGGCCTTGTGTTGTTTCATGGCTTTTAAAGCCATCTCCATGTGAAGACCGTTTGGTAAAGCGATGTATACCGCGTCGATATTAGGATCTGCAAGCATTTCATCGTAATCGCCATAGGCCAAATCGCATTGATATGCTTCGCAAAAAGTTTTTGCTTTTTCCAGATTTCTTGACGCGACCGCATACAGAGAAGCACAGTCGCTTTTGTTGATGGCATCAGCCATTTTTCTTGCAATGTTACCTGGTCCGATGATTCCAAATTTCACACTCATACCATTTTCCTCCGTCCTAATCCATGTTCGTGTAAGTGCATCGGGTAATTTCCGCTTTCTCTGTCCCAAAAGACCAGATACAGGGATTTACATAGGAAAATCCAGACGCCATATTGGGATTCCAATCTGCGGTGTCATAGGAATGCGCAAACTTGACATAGTCAGAATTACCTTGTTTTACCCAATAACTTACCGTTCCGTGATCGCAGCGCATTTTCAAGGAAACTGTATCGCTGCTTATCGTTATCTTATCATTTTCCCATTCATATTTCGAGTGCTTAAATAGTTTAATGTATCCATCCGACACAGCTACTCCGCAATTAGCCAAGTCTAAGAATCGATACCCAATCGCGAAACCCGACCGGTTCGTGACATTTCGCAGCTCCACTTCGTATTCATATCGATATCCTTGGGGCATGAAAGCAAATGCAGGACTGTTCCAAGGCACCGTCGCTTCACCGTCGTAATAGACACAGTCGTCCGTAAACGTTAGACGCTTCTCGTTAAACTCTGGATCGAAATTGTAGAACAAACCAAGTTTGCCGTCTTTGGGGCTGATAGAGATCTTTTCTTTTCGGATGTTTTTCTCAAACTGCAGCGATATTTCTTGAACCATATCGTCATCGCCTTTTACAGTGAACCACCCATCTTCTGTCCATGTAACAGGCATCATCAATGCCTGTCTACCTAGATATCGATGAGCATTTCTTATTCCATGATAGATAATATAGGTATCCCCTTGAGGAGTGTCTACCAAGGAACCATGCCCTGTGCTCCACCAACCGTGAGATTTGCTTTTTGTGTGCACGATAGGATTATATGGGGAGATTTCATAAGGTCCCATAGGATGTTTTGCCCGGTACGCCACAACGCAATGACTGGTGGGAGGCCCCATGGTCCCTCCCTGTGCTGTTAGAAAATACACATATCCATTTCGCTTGAAAAACTTCGGCGATTCCGTGCACATTCCTTCAATATCGTACTCATCCGGAATGGGCCAATTTTCGCAAATTCTAACCCCTTCTCCTGTAACAGATAGTCCATCCTCCGCCAAAGGATACATTACGTTTGTGGACATGCAAAGGTACCTCTTCCCCTCTTCATCACACACATGGCCAGGGTCAATTCCTTCCACACCTTTTACGGAAATGGGAGCACTCCAATTCCCCTTTTTAATATCGTCGCAAGTGGTTACCCAAGTACCAAAATCCGGTGAGTAATTATAAATATAATAGATACCGTTGTGCTTGGTCAGTTCAGGAGCCCACGCGGTATACAGGGGCCTCCCCTCCAGAGAAACACCTTCAAAAACATGGTACAGAAATTCCCAATTCACCAAATCTTTAGAATGCCACATGGGCATCAATCTTTTCTTTTCGCCGCAAACGGAGTTCACTAAATAGTAGTCATCCCCGTCTCTCAAGATAGAGGGATCCGCAAAGTCACCGAATAAAATGGGGTTATTATACTGATTCGAAGAGAAATTACATTCGTATTGCTCTTTTTTTGCAGTCATAGTTTTTCATCACCAATCAATTAAAGTTTCGAATGAGAACTCCCAAAGCAAAAAACGGTTTTTGTGATTGTATAAACAACTATCAAAAACCGTTTTGCGTCATTAATACAGGTTCATCTGGAATTCTTTGGGAAATTCATCGGGATATAGTTTCCACACAAATTCCAAAAAAGAAGCCAGCGCAGGTGTATATTGCTCCGTTGTATTCAACTCACCGGTAAACGGATTAAACTGCTGCGTAAAGTTTGCTTTTTTGTCAGCTTTCGTGTAATTTGTCAAAATCGCTTTGATAAACTGATTCATCAAATACTTATGTTCTTCAGTAAATCCATAGTATTCAAACCATCTCAGCGTCCGCAGCGTTAAATGTCCCTGACAAGCGCCAGCCCAATGATTTTCATAGCATTCCGCTTCAAACTGGGGATCACTAGGCGACACAGAAGGCAAAGGATACGCAGTCCAGAATTTTTCTGGATCCAGCACATTTTTCCTGATAATGGCACACGCCAATTCCCGGTCAACCGCATGCTCTTGCAAAACCCGCAAACCAGCGTCTCCCATGATCTTTCTGAAGCTGCCATCCTGGTAAATATCGTAGAACCACATGGTCTCAGGATCGTAGCAGTGCTCATAAATTGCTTGCTTCACTTTCTCTGCCTTTGTTTCCCACATGATCTTTTCTGTCTCTAACCCCAAAATATCCGCCATGTTTGAAAGCGCTATCCGGCCCGAATAAACCGTAGCGGATAAATCAGGGGCGTATAGGGGAAGTTGCGGCAAATCAGGCATTACTTTGGCATCAATCCCAGGACACTCATGGGGCAAATCTCTGGTCCTTTGACTGTTATCATGCCCGGTATCCCAATCACAGTACAACTTGCACAGGTAATACTTCCCGTTCATACGGTACTTTTCAAGCCACCCATCCCATTTGGAACAGCACTCATAGGCCCTCTTCAAAAATTCCATATCCTGGGTGAGCTGATATACCAGCAGAGAAGTGGATGCAATAGGGACCACCATTTGGATTTGACCCCAGTAGATCTTATTTTTGGCTACCACTGCCGGGATCTGTCCGTCCTCTTTTTGGTAGTGGAAAAACAGGTCATGAGAATCCACCAGAACCTGGGGATCAATATTTCGAAAGGCCAAAGCAGACAGCAACCCGCCTTCCAACCAAACACCTTCGTATTGTCCCCCTTCTAAAAGAACAGGTTTGTCATATCCAGGCACATAATCCACATTTGCCTTTATCTCATTCAGCGCTACTTGATACACTTCTTTTAACAAAGAATCCATGATGATTACTCCTTTACGCCGCCCAGGGTCAAGCCTGTGACAAAATATTTTTGCAGGAACGGATACACCAGCAAAATAGGAATGGTCGAAATAACGATCTGCGCTGCGTTGATCGTCTGAGAATTCAGCTTGCTCATCTGCTCCAACTCAGCATTGGTCATGCTCTGCATATTCTCTGGCTTGGTCTGATTTAAGATGATCTGCAAATAGCTTTGTAAGGGATACATGCTCATATCATTCAAATAGATTTGCGCAGAGAACCACTCATTCCAATGATACACAATGCAGAACAGGGTAACGGTCGCAATGGCGGGCAAAGAACACGGGAGATAGATCGAGTATAGGGTTTTCCAGTATCCCGCACCATCGATTCTTGCCGCTTCTTCCAAAGCCGGAGGGATGCCTCTGAAAAAGTTGATCATCACAATCAGATTAAATACGGGCACCGCAGTAGGCAGGATAAGTGCCATAAAATTATTCAGCAGACCCAAGTTCATGATCGTCAAATAGGTGGGGATCAAACCACCAGACACAAGCATCGTGGTCATAAAGAAGGCAATGTAAAATCCTCGTCCGGACAAGCGGCCACTCCCCAGTGACAGCGGAAACGCTGCTGTCACGATCAAAAACATATTGATCGCTGTGCCCAAAACCACTCGGATCACAGAATTGCGTAATGAAGACCAAAACAAAGGGTTATCCATCATTTTCTGGTAGGCGAATGTGGTGATATCTTTTGGGATAATACTGACCGATCCACCGGAAACCGCAGATGCGCTTGATAGCGAGATGGCAAACACATTCAAAAGAGGCAGCAAACACACAAGCACAACGAAAAGCATCAAAATAAAATTGATGACAACAAATATTTTCCTACTCACAGTCTTTTGTTGCATTGTGATCCCTCCCTTTACAGAACTTTATACCCGGTAAGCTTATACGCGAGTTTATACGAACTAACAATCATAATCGTGGAAATCAAGCTCTTAAACAACCCAACTGCCGTTGCCGGAGCAAATTGGAAATCATTTAAGCCCAGGCGGTATACAAACGTATCGATGATATCACCGGTAGAATACACCGCAGGGGAATACAGATTGTACACTTGGTCAAAACCAGCGTTTAAAACATTGCCCATTGACAAAACTCCCAGCAGAATAACTGTCGGCACCAAGCTAGGCAACGTAATGCATAAGGTCTGCTTCCAGCGTCCGGCTCCATCAACCACAGCGGCTTCGTACATGGTGGGATCAATGGCGGTCAGCGCTGCAATATAAATCACCGCTCCGTATCCCATTTCTTTAACCACATCGGAAATTATCACAGTCCAGGGGAAAATCTTTGCGTCGCCCAAGAAGAAAACTGGCTCCATCCCCATGGAAGACAACAGATTGTTTACGATGCCATCGGTAGGTGAAAGTATATTCACCAATAAACCACCCAAAACAACCCATGATAAGAAGTGGGGCAAATAAGTAACTGTCTGAACGAATTTCTTCCATTTCGAATTTCCGATTTCATTTAGCAACAGAGCAAATGTTAAAGGAAAAACGATGTTTAAAATCAGTTTCGTCACTGCGATAAAGAATGTATTAAAGATGACTCCCCAAAAGGACGGAAGGGAAAAAACGTACTGGAAATTCTCCAGCCCCACCCATTCAGAGCCCAGAATACCTTTTCCCGGTGAATAATCTTGAAACGCGATAACTACTCCGAAAATGGGCACATAATGGAAGATGATTAAAATGATAACCGCCGGCAAAAGCATTAAATGAAGAGGCAGCTGTTGTTTGAACCTTGCTTTCATGGATAACTCCTCCCTACCAAAACCCTATGATACAGTAATTGAGTCTAAGCATTACTTATAGCCAAGACTCAATTACGTGAAGCTATATCATTTTTAGGTTGCTTATTATTTCGTCGTCTGATACCATTCGTTCATTTCTTTTACGATATCTTCGCCGCCCAATTTGTACCAGTCCTCAACAAAGGCGTCGAACTCATCCACAGACTTCTGTCCGGTGATGATCTGAACAATGGTCTCATCTCTTAATTTTTCCAGAGTAGACATTTTGTCAATCATCGTATCGGTAGAAGGACCATATGCCATGTTGGAGATCGTGGAATCCTCATACTTAATACGGACAGAGGAAGAACTGTGAGGATCAGCCAAGTTATAGTTCCAGTAGGCATCGTAACCATCTCGGGTCTGGGAACCATTGATGAAGTCTTGCAAATCACTGTATTTTGCGGCGGATTCACCAGTCAGTTCGCCCTCCTCCATAGTGCCGTCCAAAACAGCCTGGATATAATCCAGTCTGGGATTGATATACGGCCACGGGGTGATTAGAGCAAAACCTTGGGGAAGATGATCTTCGGCCACTGCGTAAGTGCGGTACTGCTCCTCTGTCAAATCAGGGCTGAACATATTTTCAAACCAAACGTTGATCAAGGTATAAATGGCCTCAGGATGCTCGGTGTTGGCGTTCACCACGAAGAAGTTATTGGGAGCAGAAGAGGAAGACTGCAACTTAACGGGCTCACCATCAGCAGAGGGTGTTTCCACACACCACCATCTTCCACTCACTTTCTCGGGATCGGCAATATAGGAATTAGCCATTGATCCACCGGCAATCCACCATCTGCTGTAGGTTGCGCCAAGTTTCAAGGCGGTAATATCTTCATCAACTTTTGTTGAGTCTTTCACAATGAACTCCGGGTCGATGGCGCCAGCTTCATACAGCTTTTGCAGGTCAGTCAAAGCAGCTTTCATAGGCTCTGCCTGTACGGTGCCATATACTAATTCCCCATCCTGTTCGTACCAGATATTGGGATATGCATGGTAGGAATTGAAGAACCCTTCCAGAACATGATTGGTTTCCCACAATTCCTTCTTCACAGCCAAACCGTAAGTATCGTCTTTCCCGTTGCCATCAGGATCTTCTTTCGCAAACGCGATAAGTGTATCAATAAGTTCGTCCTGAGTGGTAGGAACCTCTCTGCCCAAGGCCTCCAGCCAGTCGTGGCGCAAGAACAAGAAAGAAGCTCCAGCGGTGGGATCCTCATTTAGTTCAGGCCAAGCATACTCTTTTCCGTCCACCATAACCGCTTCAAAGGGAATGGTGTATTCCTCGGTATACTGCTTGGACAAATCGCTCAAATATTCCTCTTTCATTCCGGTAAGGTCATAAGCGTAACCATTTTCAACCGCAGTATAGAAGTTTGTTTTATTGGATTTCCAAATATCCGGGAGATCCCTGGAGGCGATTCCCAGAGCCACCTTTTGATTGTACTGATCTCCAGAGGCCACCATTTTGTACTCGATTTTAATCCCAGCATCCTCATAGGCTCTGGTCCAGGCGTTGTTTTCCTGGCTGTCCCCTTCCGGATAAACAATATCAGCGCCTCTGTCGATACCGATTGTAATAGTGATAGGCTCATCGCTTTCCGTACCAGTTTCGCTCACTACCGCACTTTCGCTTGTGCCCTCGGATGAATCGCTCGCAGTATTAGTTCCGCAAGCGGCAGTGCTGCAAAGCAATCCAACTAGCAGGACCATGGCCAACAGCTTCTTCATTGAAATACATCCCCTTCTGAAAAGTTTATAAATTCCGTGCTCGATGGCTATATTATACTGTCTATTTCGTTTGTTTTAAATTCCAATATTCTTACATACATTCCACTTTTTTAACCTTTTCTCGCGAGTTGCGCTGTTGTGTCCGCGAATGTTTATCAATTTTAGTTGATTTTGATATATGATTCATTTAAAATGAGCTTTAGTGAAAAGTCTACATTCTGAATCGCTCCTCTGAAAACAGCTTGATAGTGAGATCCAAAAAAGCAGCATATAAAAAAGCTGATGGAATCTCCAGTCCATTGGATTCCATCAGCCCCAGTGACCTACACCCCAAATCAGTGCGCAATGGAGAAATATTATGATCAATCAAAAATACCATTCAATCCGCATAAAATTCATAATATACCTTTCTATTACACTGTTACCCATTATCGCCGGCATTATCCTGATCTATTTTCAGGGAAGTTCCAAGATTTTGCAGACGACTACCTCTAACATAGAGAAAAGGCAGGACAATATTAAAGCCTCTTTGGAAGAGTCTCTCACATCTCTGTATGATTTCCAGATGGACTACACAGTCAATAATGACATCAATTACCTGATCGATATTGCGCCAACCCTTACCACAGAAGAGTTCTATATGAACATTGATGACATTATGCAGCAGATCGAGTTCGTAGAGAACAATAATGTGTGGATCCAGGAGATTCGAATCAATATCCCATCGCTAAATATATCCATACGATCCCACTCCCTTACAAATTATGTATCAAAGACCGACCAAGACATTATCAATACCCAATCCAAAGGAGCACCCTCCTTTTTCACAAAAGAGGGTGTGTTTTGTATTTCTTCCTATTGGCCGGACAGCGAAAACCATGTGAAATACAACATTGTATGTGAGTTGAATAATGGGACGCTTGAGAAATTTATTAAGCCCTATGAAACTGATTCCATCATGGTTTTTGAAAACGTCACAAACTCCATGTTGGCCAGTTCGATCCCTTTATCCCAGGATATTGTCGACCGTATCTCTTCCATCGACTCTTCACATTACGACCAGAAAATGTTTAAAAACGACGGCTATTATATTTACAGGCAAAATTTCTTTTACGAACAGCTGACCTTGTATTCTGTCTTTTCGGAAAATTCGGTCTTATCCCAAATTGAACCTTATCGAAATGTGTTTTTGATCACACTGCTTCTCTCCGTCATTCTGATCGCCATTTACACGAGATTGTTCTCAAAGCTAATAAACGAACCCATCCAACTTCTCTTACAGGCATTTCAATCTTTTAAAAATGATAGCCCCGTGTTTTTTGAAATACCTCCCTATTACAAAAACAACGAGTTTAAGGTTTTGTTCGATGGATATCAGCAAATGCTTATCCGCTTGAATAGATACATCCAGGAAAACTACAATCAAAAAATTCTCGTGCAGCAAATGCATCTCCGGCAGCTACAGGCTCAAATAGACCCGCATTTCTTATATAACTGCTTCACTAACATCTACTCACTCGCCCAATTAGACGATTGCGAAAGTGTGCAGGTCCTCTCAAAAAATCTCTCCAAATTCTATCAGTACGCCATGGAAAACCAAAAAGATGTTGTCACCTTACAGGAAGAGTATGAATTTTGTCTTTTGTACACGGAGATTCAAAACATACGCTTTGAAGATAAAATAACCACTGAAATTTCCCCACTGCCTGAGGGGATTGACCAAATCTCAATTCCACGATTTATCATCCAGCCCATCGTTGAAAACGCGTATAAGCACGCAGATTTCTCCAACACTGACCTGGGAACAGGATTGATTCGAGTTTCCGTAAAATATAGCGATCATATTATTGAAATATCCGTTGACGACAACGGTAATTCCGTAACAGCGGAATCCGTCGACCACATAAACGAATTGCTTGAAACCGAACCAAAGGGAAATGTGAGAAACGGACTGTACAATGTTCAAAAAAGAATTCGATTGTTTTACAAAAACGAAAGCCATCTGGAAGTGTCCCTCAGCAGTCTTGGGGGACTCTGTGTCAGGATTATAATTGTAGTTTCGGAGCATTAAAGGAGCAGTTATGTTAAAGCTACTTATTCTCGATGATGAAAAGATCATAATGGAAGCAATCTATCAATTCATCCTGAAAAATCGCGTAAATGAGTATGAGGTATTTTGCGCGAATGACAGTGCACATGCTCTGTCGATTATGGAGGACAAACGAATTGACATACTAGTTTCCGATATTGAGATGCCAGATATTAGCGGACTGGAATTACACAAAAAAATATCCCAACTATATCCGATGTGCCATACCATATTTTTTACCGCTTTTCCGAAATTCGATTACGCTCATTACTCCAACAAATACAATATCCGTTTAGTGTTAAAATCCGAGGGATTTGACACGCTGCTAAGCACCATCGATTCTGTGTCCTTAAAGATACACAATGATTTGATCGTATCCAATATAAATTATTTGCAGAGCAATTCAGATCATATCATAGAGAAATTACAAAGCCCACTGGTTGAAGAAGGGATGATCCTTCGCAATTTTAAAGAGATCAATCCAAGTTTTGACGAAAACCTTCCGTCATATTTTGTACTATGTCATTTTAATCAGCACACCTCAAATGGAATCCACCCTAAAATGCTTTCCATAATTCGGATCTTTACAAATTATTTTAAAAAGTTTTATGAGATCTATTATACGATAACCTCGTATGACGATGTTTTATTTTGCTTTCAAAATAAAACCGAAAAGGATATTTCGTCTTTTGACGAAGCCATGAAACACATCGACAATACCATAGAATTGCTCCATACCAGTCTGTGTGAGATTTCTGAAACTTCCGTATCAATTGCCGTATCTGAGAAATTTGTGTCTGTACAAGAGATATATTTTCAATACGGCCTCTTAAAGGAGATCTTAGAATCAAATCGCGACGAAAACGGCGTTATTTGCAAAATACACAGTGAAGAAGAATCTGATCGAAAGCTGCTTTTGCTGACACAGCGTATTATTCAAGCTATGCTCAAAAAAGACAACGCGTCTGTGGATCATCATCTCAGCGAATTGATCTCGCTGTGTAATAAACAGCAAGCACCTTTAGAAAGCATCAAGCTAAATGTAAATTACATTATTTCAACCTATATTGAAAAAAATATGCTTTGGAATAACAAGCAGATCTCTCAGAAAATCAACATTTTACTTTCCGCTCCGTTGGAAGACCTCTCATATGAATTTCTGAGTGAAATGCTGCATGCTATCGTTGCTGCGTCAGAGACATCGTCCGATTATTTGACTACTGATAAAACCGTGGTTTTAGAAATAGATAGATTTATTCAGAACAATTATCAAAACGATATCTCCCTTTCCGACATAGCAAAGCATGTTTTCTTAAGCCCCAATTATATTTCTCGAGTATACAAGCAAGAGAAGCACCAAAATATTGTGTCACGAATCCAAGAGGTCAGATTGCAAAAAGCACTGATCCTCTTAACAGGCACAAACATGAAAATTTCTGATATTTCTAATTCTGTTGGATTTTCATCGCCTAGGTATTTTAATACGCTATTTAAGAAGTGGAAGGGTATTACTCCTCTTGAATATCGTCAAGAAAATATATAGTCGCCTTTTTAATTTATTAAAAGCTTTCTAAAAACCAAAAGTCTGTTTTTGGGGGCGATTTTTTTCGCAGCTTTTGCATTCCAATTAGTTTGACGAAGCACGCTAGGATATGTACCGACAAGCCTTTCACGTATTCTATAAAAAAAGGATCTCTATTCACAGTAAAAAGCACTCGTGAATAGAGATCCTTTTTTATAGATCTTCGGACTCGTACAACTGGGTTAACCGTTCATAAAGGCCAGAAACATAAACGCGTCCTCTTTCCTCATCACGGATAATTTCCGATTCGTGGAAAGGAACAAATTCCTCATTGGTAAACAGAGAGTCAATAACATGCTGGAAATGCTATACTGTTCTAAATCACACATCAGCGGCATATAAGTCGCTACCGGTATAAGGAATTTCCCATCTATGTACCCGGCTGCGCCGAGTACGTCGGAATAATCCTCCGTGGCGCAACCTTTAATATACACCTGACACTTCTGTGCAGAGCCGTCCGTAGTAATATAAATCCGTTCAACTATCGAATGAATTAAAGTGAATAAGGTTTCCGGCTGTGTGTCTTTTGCAAATTCTTCAAAAGACAGCAGCCGTTTTTTCATACCGTTCAACTCATGGATGAGGTAATGATTTTCAGATTGTGTATCCTCTATGCGTCGCAGATCAGCCTCCCGCTTAGCAAGGTCATCTGTAAGCACTTTTATATCATCCTGAATAAAGCGTTTGAGGGCATCGTTCGCCTCACGTAAATTGCGCACCTGGGCGGCAATGTCTGCATTTAAGCGTTCAATCGCTTTCTTCGTTTCCTGATATTCTTTTTCACTCTGGTCGGTGCGGATCATGCTGGCAACCCGGTTTTCTAAAAGCTGGCGGTAATAATCCGAATGTTCTTCTTGCAGGCTGGAAAGTGAATGAATAACAAACTCATCCAGCGTGACCCCCTCAACTCCTTTGAACGTACACTCTTTAGCTCTCACCCCAGGGCAAGCATATTTGAAACGGGGCTTCCCATTCGTCCAGCGGTTTGATTCGGACAGAACCCGCAGCCGTTTACCACAAATGGGACAATACATCAAACCAGACAGTAGAGCGTTGGTCTTTCTGTGAGGCCGGTTATATTTTTCGGCAATCTCATCCAGAATATTTTGGGTTTCTATCCACTTGCGGGAACTGATAAAACCTTCGTGGCGGCCTACAGAAACAATCCATTCACTAATGGGCTTTTTGTTGAGGAGCTGGGAAAACTTTGGATTAAAGAAAGTGGAATCTTCATCCTCAACTTTCATCTGGTCGGTCTTGTTATAGGCGGAAAGTCCATGCTGTCCGTCGAACTCGGCTGGATCTCCAAACAAATTCCCGTCATGTTCCAAAAAGTAGTTATAAGAACACTCATCGGCCACACAGTAGATGGGGTTACGCAAGATCAGCCGGATGGTAGAGGTGGTGAATTTTGCACCGTGCTTTGTTTCATACTTTGCGCTGATGAGGTTTGCCGTTTGCAGCAGGGAACGGGTTTCCCAAAAGGTGCGGTAGATTTCCAGCACAATTTCTCGTTCTTCCTGGATGGGTACAAGAAAGCTGACGGCGCTTTTATTTTTTCCACTCCCTGTTGTCACACGCCTGGATGAAAAGCCCGTGGGTGTTTTTCCTCCCAGCCATCGCCCGTCCTTAGCCAATTCCATCAAGTTGTCCTGAATACGTTCAGTAAGGATGTCGCGCTCGAACTCTGCGATGATAGCCAGCACTTGAATAATAATTTTGGATGTGCTGATCCGTGTATTGATATTATTGGAACAAACCAGAAGCGTCACATCATGGCGCTCAAAGTATTCCAGAAGCCGCATAAGATCGGAAGTCTTTCGGCTGATCCGATCCAGCTTGTAACAAGCCACTGCTTTGATTTTCCCCATCTCAATATCTCGGAGAAGCCTCTGAAAGTCAGGCCGGTCGGAATAGTAACCACTTAGGCCCTTATCTTCATACCGGGTGAACTCATAATCTTCTGGTAAGGAAAGCTGATTGACGGCATAATCGGCGCTCTGCTTAAACTGGACGCCGATACTGTCCCCTTTATTTGTAATACGGGATTTCCTTGCATAGATGGCTACCAGCCTATCATCAATACCAGTCTGGATTCTCGCTTTTCGTTTCATATTCAAAATTCCTCCTTTCCAGGGCGGTGGTAAGCCGCCCTTTCCTTCTTTATTATAAGGGTTGGCCTCATTTCTGCTCAAAGGTGCGATTTTCGCTTTTTAAGGCTGAAAGCAGTGCCTTTAATTCTTCCGCGTTAAACTTCTGCAATTCACGGGACAGAAATTCAGCGCGCTTCTCTGCAAACTCGCGCAAAGACTTTTCACTCTCTTTCCCTGTGTGGAATACAATCTCCATAGGCTACACTCCTACTGATCTTTCCGCCTGACTACTTCATAGTCAAAGCCGGGGCGCTGGCT
>HF972640.1 GCA_000432995.1 Clostridium sp. CAG:1013 | reverse complement strand
AAAAGTTTGATCAAAAACTTTTATTCGCCTTCGGCGCATTACATTTAACAATTTATGTCCTCAGGGACTCAGGAGGGTTTACTCATGCTCGATATCAAACTGATCCGCTCCAATCCGGAGCTGGTAAAAGAAAACATTAAAAAGAAATTCCAGGACCAGAAGCTGCCTTTGGTGGACGAGGTCTTGGAGCTGGACGCTCAGTTCCGGGCTTCTAAGGGCCGGGGCGATGAGCTCCGCCAGCAGCGCAACATCATCAGCAAAGAGATCGGCAAGTTGATGAGCCAGGGCAAAAAGGACGAGGCCATGGAAGTGAAGAAGCAGGTCCAGGCCATCGCCGGTGAACTGGAAGAGATGGAGCGCAAAGAGGAGGAGATGACCCAGGAGATCCGCAAGCGGATGATGGTCATCCCCAACCTGATCGACGATTCCGTGCCCATCGGCAAGGACGACAGCGAGAACGTGGAAGTGGAACGCTTTGGCGAGCCGGTTGTGCCCGATTTCGAGGTGCCCTATCACACCGAGATCATGGAGCGTTTCAACGGCATTGATCTGGACAGCGCCCGGAAAACCAGCGGCAACGGCTTCTATTACCTGATGGGAGATATTGCCCGGCTCCAGTCCGCGGTGATCTCCTACGCCCGGGATTTTATGATCGACAAGGGCTTCATTTACTGCATTCCGCCCTTTATGATCCACGGCAATGTGGTGGAAGGCGTTATGTCCCAGACCGATATGGACGCCATGATGTACAAGATCGAGGGAGAGGACCTGTACCTGATCGGTACCAGCGAGCACTCCATGATCGGCAAATTCATTGACAATATCCTGCCTGAGAGCTCTCTGCCTCAGACTTTGACCAGCTATTCTCCCTGCTTCCGGAAGGAAAAGGGCGCCCACGGCATCGAGGAGCGGGGCGTGTACCGGATCCACCAGTTCGAGAAGCAGGAAATGATCGTGGTCTGCAAGCCCGAGGATTCCATGGAATGGTACGACAAAATGTGGAAATACTCCGTGGAGCTGTTCCGCAGCCTGGATATCCCCGTGCGCCAGCTGGAATGCTGCTCCGGTGACCTGGCCGACCTGAAGGTGAAGTCCTGCGACATCGAGGCTTGGTCTCCCCGGCAGAAGAAGTATTTCGGCAGAAGAAGTATTTCGCGGTGCGCTCTTGCTCCAACATGGGCGACGCTCAGGCCCGCCGTCTGAAGATCCGGGTCAAGGGCAGCGACGGCGAGACTTATCTGCCTCACACCCTGAACAACACCGTGGTAGCTCCTCCCCGGATGCTGATCGCCTTCCTGGAGAACAACCTCCAGGCCGACGGCTCCGTGCGGATCCCCGAGGCTCTGCGTCCCTATATGGGCGGCAAGGACGCCATCCGGTAAATCAGTTGTCATATAGAAAGAGGACGGAATTACCCGTCCTCTTTTTTGCGCTGTTTTCCACAGACTTTGAAATCTTTGTGGGAAACTTCCGGGCAGCGAAAAAGGCGCGCTGGAAAGCGCGCCCATTTGGATCAGTAACAGTTTAAGCGGCACGATGGAGCAGGGATTTTCTCTGGGTGAACAGGAATAGTGCAACACTTAACAGGAAAATACCGGCAACGCTCAGGTAGAAAGCTTTGGCACCAATGGCATCGAACACCACGCCGCCTCCCAGGTTACCCAAGATACCCGCCACAGAGGATACCGCGGAGAAGAAAGCCTGCGCGCTGGCCTTGAGGTGAGGAGGTGCCAACTCATACACGTAGTTTAAGGAGGAGCCGATATACAGCCCGTTGCCCAAACCGAAAAAGGTGGCGCACAGGATCACCGAAGCCAGGGAGTTGGCAAACAAGCTGAGGAAGAAACATTCCACGGCCATAAGCACTGCCGCCACGGCCACCAGAAGTCCTAAAGGAAACCGGCGGCGCAGCCGTGTCATCAGAACAAGAAAGGGGATCTCCAAAAATGCTCGGTACGCCAACACCAGCACATATCGATCTGAAGGAATCTGATTGCTGCTTAAAAAGTAGGGCAGAAAGGAGTTTTCACAGTTAGCGGCAATGTAAAACAAAAAGCCGAAAAACAGGAAACACACATAAGCCTTGTTTTTAAAAAGGGCGGAAACATCCAGCTTTTCCTTTTTTTTCGGAGGCCGGGCATTAGGCTCTCGGGATTTGATGGTGAGCACCAAAACGGGAATGATCAGCAGGGCGGAAATCCAGAAGGTGGAGGGGACCCCCACAAAGGGAAGGACAAGGGAAATGACCAGCCCGCTGATGGTGAACAAAAAGGAACCCACACAGCGAAGGACGCCGTAGTTGAGGAAAAGTTCGTTGCAGTTGCGCACCAGCAAGTTTTCCGCATAGGTGGAAACAGAACCTCGGAAAAAATAAATGATAGGCACTAAAGTGAGGAATAGCAAAGAAGAGTAGGGAAGATTGGTGGGAATGAAGGGGATCAAGGCGTAAAGGGCGAAACTTACGGTAAGCAAGGTGAAAAGCACTCTGCGCAAAGAGCCGATTCGATCACTGACCATGCCCCAGAAAGCAAGGGAGGCAATAGTGACCGCGGAGGTGAGGGCGTTGAGCAGGCCCAGTTGAGAGGCGGAAAATCCTACCTGCTGTAAATACACAGCCTGGTAACTACCGACTGCCCAAGCAAGCCAAAAAAGGCTGTTGCCGCCAGTAAGGATGATAGCTTGTTTTCCACTATCTGTCAGACGGGAAAAGATTCGTGGCATAGGTTTGGGCACCTCATTTCAAGAATGGAGCGTATCAAATTATAATAGATACCGGATAAACATTAGAGCAAAAAGGGGAAGTTGTCAATGGGTTTTGAAAAAATAAAAGAGAGGGAGTGAGAACGAGAAAATTCCTTGCAAAACGCGGTTTCCGATGGTATAATTATCACTTAATAGATGTGGAAAATACTTGACGGAGAAAGAGAGTGTGGTTTTATGGAGTACAGCCAGAAGTTTCTGAAGGAAGGCCTCACCTACGACGACGTGCTGCTGATTCCCGCGGAATCCAACGTTCTGCCCACGGAGGTGGACTTCTCCACCAATCTCACCAAGACCATTCGGTTGAACACCCCCATCATGACTGCCGCCATGGATACCGTGACGGAGTCTGATATGGCCATTGCCATTGCCCGTGAAGGCGGCATCGGCATCATCCACAAGAACATGACCATCGAGCGCCAGGCGGACCAGGTGGACCGTGTGAAGCGTTCGGAGAACGGTGTCATCGTCAATCCCTTCTTCCTGGCTCCCGATAATCTGGTGCGGGAAGCGGAAGAGATCATGGGTCGGTTCAAGATCTCCGGCGTGCCCATCTGCCAGGATGGGGTGCTGGTAGGCATCATCACCAACCGTGACATGCGCTTCATGGAGGGCAGCGATTTTGACCAGCCCATCAAGAACGTGATGACCAAGGACAACCTGGTCACCGCTCCTGTGGGCACCACACTCAAGGACGCTCAGGAGATCCTCCGGCGTCACCGCATCGAGAAGCTCCCCATCGTGGACGACCAAATGCGCCTCAAGGGCCTGATCACCATCAAGGATATTGAGAAGGCTGTGCGCTATCCCAATTCCGCTCGTGACGCTTCCGGCCGTCTGCTGTGCGGTGCTGCTATCGGCGCCACCAAGGACGTGCTGGACCGTGTAGCCGCTCTGGTAGAGGCTCAGGTGGACGTGGTCACTCTGGACTCCGCCCACGGCCACAACAGCGGCGTTCTGGACGCTGTGCGTCTGGTGAAGAAGCATTATCCCAACCTGCAGCTGATCGCTGGCAACGTGGCCACCGCTGAAGGCACCAAGGCCCTCATCGAGGCCGGCGCTGACTGCGTGAAGGTGGGTATTGGCCCCGGTTCCATCTGCACCACTCGTGTGGTGGCTGGTATCGGCGTGCCTCAGATCACCGCCGTGTTCGACGCGGCTCAGGAAGCTGCCAAGTACGGCATCCCCGTCATTGCCGACGGCGGCATCAAGTACAGCGGCGACATCGTCAAGGCTCTGGCCGCTGGCGCCAACGTGGTCATGCTGGGCAGCATGGTGGCTGGCTGTAAGGAAGCTCCCGGTGAGTACGAGCTGTATCAGGGCCGTCAGTTCAAGGTGTACCGCGGCATGGGCAGCTTGGGCGCCATGGGTAAGGGCAGCAGCGACCGCTACTTCCAGGGCGAGCAGAAGAAGTTCGTTCCCGAAGGCGTGGAAGGCCGCGTGCCTTACAAGGGACCCCTGGCCGACACCGTGTTCCAGATGGTGGGCGGTCTCCGGGCCGGCATGGGTTACACCGGCTGCGCCAACATTGAGGAACTCCACGAGAAGGCTCAGTTCGTGCGCATCACTGGCGCCGGTCTGAAGGAGAGCCATCCCCACGATATTCAGATCACCAAGGAAGCTCCCAACTACACCTTCCATTCCTAAGATTCCCTAAGACCTGACGGGCTGGGAAGAATTTTCCAATTCTTCCGAAAAAAACCGTAAGAAACCCCTTGACAAACCACCGGTAATCGATTATAATTAGTAGCGCTCCATCCGTGAAGGGTGGGGCGCGATATGGCGGCATAGCTCAGTTGGCTAGAGCATTCGGTTCATACCCGAAGTGTCACTGGTTCAAATCCAGTTGCCGCTACCATATGGCCCGGTGGTCAAGCGGTTAAGACACCGCCCTTTCACGGCGGTAACACGAGTTCGATTCTCGTCCGGGTCACCACAAGCGCCGGATCCCTGGGGTCCGGCGTTCGTCATACCCAGAGATTTTGGAGGTTTCCCCCATGATGAAGAAGATCCTCGCCCTGGCCGCCGCGGCGGTCTTGGCTTTGACCCTTACCGCTTGCACCGGCACCACCGAACAGCTTCCCACTCTGACCCTGGGCACGGAGTCCTCTCAGACTTCCGGCACAGAGAGCGGTACGGAAAGCGGCGCCGAGAGCAGCCAGACGGAAGAACTGGAGCCTGTCTCCGATGAGGAGTTTGAGGACAGCCTGGACGGGCTGTGCCAGTACCTGGAGGTAAACAGGGCAGTCACCGGTGATCCTACGGAAATGGCCTATGAGACCATTGGCGCGAATGGGGGATACCGTTACCGGTTCACCCTGAACGGCAGCACCGTACAGGTGGAGGTGTACAGCTTCGATCTGGAGAACCTGAACGAGCAGGGTCAGGAATGCGTTTCCAGCGTAAAGGAGAAGGGATTCTTTGAACTGTTGGACAAGGAGATCCCCGCCACTTTGAACCAGGCCGGAGACATGATGATGATCTACACCGACACCAGCACCAACGAGGCCAATGTATCCCAGAAGGAGCGTGTGCTCCAGCTGTTCCAGGATTTCAAGGCCTGATTTAAAAAAGAAAGCAAGGTCCCCTTTGGAAAAAGGGGGCCTCTTTTTTTGTTTCGGGGAAGCCCTTGATTTCACCTAGCTGCTGCGGTACAATACTGGCAGAAGCAACTAATTGTGGGAGGGCCTGTCCGACAGGGAGAGGCGCCTTCTAAGAGGGAGGATCTTCGTATGGATCAAAATGTGAAAGCAGTACGGGAAGCCCAAGTGGAAAGGACTTTAAAGGCCCTGGCTAAGAACAGGATCCCGGCGGTGTTCGTGCCCACCCGAGAGGAGGCCGTGGAAGCGGTGCGGGGCATGCTGAAGCCGGGAGACGTGGTGAGCTGCGGCGGTTCCATGACTCTGGCGGAATCCGGGGTGCGGGACCTGCTGAAAAGCGGCGAGTATGAGTTCCTGGACCGGGAGACCATGGATCCCCAGGAGGCTTACCGTAAGACTTTTTCCGCAGATGTGTTCCTCACCAGCTCCAACGCCATCACGGAAGATGGTGAGCTGTACAACGTGGACGGCAACGGCAACCGTGTGGCGGCGCTGATCTTCGGGCCCCAGCGGGTGATTGTGGTGGCCGGGGTGAATAAGATCGTCCGGAATCTGGACGAGGCCATCGCCCGGGTAAAATGCCTGGCAGCTCCCGCCAACGGCATCCGGCTGGAGACTCATACCCCCTGTTCCCGCATGGGCCGCTGCGCCGTGTGTGACGGTTCCATGACCGGCGGATGCGCCTCGGAAAAGCGGATGTGCTGCCAGTATGTGGTTACCGGCTACCAGCGTACCGATCGGATCCGAGTGGTGCTGGTAGGGGAGGAACTGGGCTACTAAGCCACCGTTCCCNNNNGGCTACTAAGCCACCGTTCCCGGACCCGTCCCCTCTGGGTCCTATTAAAAGAAAAGAGGGTTTTGTCCGGGGAAGCGCCCCGGCGTGGAAGGAGTTGGATCATCATACTGCGCTTTTTAAAGTTGGGAAGGGGCATGGGTAGCTCCTTCGAGATCGATATGACAAACGGCCCCCTGCTGGGGAAGATCATCCGGTTTGCCATCCCCTTGGCGATTTCCGGCATCCTCCAGCTGCTGTTCAACGCCGCGGACATCATCGTGGTGGGCCGGTTCTCCGGGCCAGGCGCCCTGGCGGCGGTGGGCTCCACAAGCGCCCTAATCAACCTGATCGTCAACCTGTTTATCGGCCTTTCCGTAGGTACCAACGTGCTGGTGGCTCAATATTACGGCGCTAGCAAGGGGAAGGATCTGCGGGAAACGGTTCATACCTCCATCCTCACCAGCCTGATCTTCGGAGTGATCCTGCTGGTGATCGGTGTGGTGCTGGCGGCTCCCATGCTGGAGCTGATGGGCACCCCCGAGGACGTGCTGAACCAGGCTTGTTTGTACATGCGCATCTATTTCATCGGAATGCCCGCCTCCATGCTTTATAACTTCGGCGCGGCCATCCTGAGGGCGGTGGGAGACACCCAGCGGCCTTTGTACTTCCTGCTGTTGGCAGGTGTGGTGAACGTGGTGCTGAATCTGTTCTTCGTCATCGTCTGCGGACTGGACGTGGCGGGCGTGGCTTTGGCCACGGTGATTTCCCAGTGTGTTTCCGCTGTGTTGGTGCTTCTGTGCCTGATGCACAGCCACACGGTCTACCAGGTGAATCTGAAGGAACTGAGCATTAAAAAGGATAAGCTGCTGGGCATGGCAAAAATCGGCCTGCCTGCGGGGATTCAGGGAGCTTCTTTCTCCATTTCCAATGTGCTCATCCAGTCTTCTATCAATTCCTTTGGTTCCATCGCCATGGCGGGCAACACGGCAGCCTCCAACTTGGAAGGTTTTGTCAGTACCGGCATGGACGCCTTCTCTCAGGCGGCCCTCAGCTTTTCCGGCCAGAACGTGGGTGCAGGGAAACTGAATCGAGTCAACCGCATTGTCATTCTCTGCTTGCTGCTGGTCACCGGCACAGGCCTGGTGATGGGCATTGGCTGTTGGCTGTTGGGACCTCAGCTGCTGAGTATCTACTCCACGGAAGCGGATGTGATCTCCTTCGGCATGCTGCGGCTCGGCACTGTATGTGTTTGGCAGTGCTTGGGAGGCATGATGGGCGTAATGGTGGGCACTCTACGAGGCCTGGGAGCCTCTTTCGTGCCTATGGTCATCACCATCGGCTTTGTGTGTGGTTTCCGTGTGGTATGGCTGTTCACCGTGTTTGCCCAGTGGCCCCAGCTCACCGTGCTGTACGCATCCTATCCCATCACTTGGGGATTGGCGGCCGTGTGCGACCTGTTTTGCTTCTTCTTGGTCCGGGCCCACGTGAAAAAGAAACTGGCGCTGAAAGCCGCCGGTGGACCGTGACCGGTCCTTGCATGTAACATGACCCATTAGGTTTGGAGGATTAACGCTGTGAAATTTCCTTTTCGCCCCGGCGCCCGCCGGAGCACTTTCGAGATCGACATGACAAACGGCCCCCTGTTGGGGAAGATCGTCCGGTTCGCCATCCCTCTGGCGCTGTCGGGCATCTTGCAGCTGCTGTTCAACGCCGCGGATATCATTGTGGCGGGGCGGTTCGCTGGCAGTCAGGCCTTGGCGGCGGTGGGCTCCACCAGCGCCTTGATCAACTTGATCGTCAACCTATTTATCGGCTTGTCCATCGGCGTCAACGTGCTGGTGGCCCGGTATTACGGCGGAGGCCAGCGGAAGGACCTGCATGAGACTGTTCATACGGCAGTGCTTATCAGCGTCATCAGCGGCCTTGTGCTGATCGTGGTGGGCATGGTCCTGTCCCGGCCCTTGCTGGAGCTGATGGGCACCCCTGAGGACGTGATCGACCAGGCAGTGCTGTACATGCGCATCTATTTTGTGGGCATGCCTGTAATGATGTCCTACAACTTCGGCGCGGCCATTTTGAGGGCGGTGGGGGATACCCAGCGGCCTCTGTACTTCCTGCTGTTGGCAGGCGTGGTAAACGTGTTTTTGAACCTGTTTTTCGTCATCGCCCTCCATATGGGTGTGGCAGGCGTCGCCACAGCTACCGTGATCTCTCAGTGCATCTCTGCTGGATTGGTGCTCCAGTGCCTGATCCGCAGCGACACCGTCTACCGTGTGGAGCTGAAGAAACTGAGAATCTACAAAGACAAATTGCTGCAAATGACCAAGATCGGCGTCCCGGCTGGTATCCAGGGCGCTACCTTCTCCATTTCCAATGTACTTATCCAGTCCTCCATCAACTCTTTCGGTTCTATCGCTATGGCAGGCAGCACTGCCGCCAGCAATATCGAAGGCTTTGTGTGGACGGCTATGGACGCTTTCACCCAGTCTACCCTCAGCTTTACCGGACAGAACTACGGCGCCAAGAAGTTCCACCGCATTACCAAGGTGGTATGGTATAACTTGGGCCTGGTGACTCTGGTAGGCTTGGTGCTGGGCATCGGAGCTTATCTGCTGAGCACGCCTCTGCTGAGCATCTATTCCACTGACCCGGAAGTTATCGCCTACGGCAAGGAGCGCTTGCTGATGGTCTGCGCCCCTTACGCTATTTGCGGCGTTATGAACGTGATGGTGGGCGCCATGCGTGGTCTGGGATCTTCTCTCACACCTATGGTGGCGTCTATCTTTGGCGTGTGTGTGCTCCGTGTTATCTGGATCTATACCATTTTCCCCTTGGACCGCACCTTCTTTATGCTGTTCCTGTCCTATTCGGTAACCTGGTTGGTCACTGGACTGATCGGGGTCGTGTGTTTCATCTTCATCCGAAAACGTGCAATCGCTCGAGCGGGTGGAATGGCCGCCGATCAGGATTAACCCTCTTAATTGCCCCTGGCTTTTGCCGGGGGCTTTTTTTGTCTGTGAATAGGCAATACTATTTAGAAAGCGGCTTGTCCACTAGAGAGCATCATAATCACCATGAGATTTACAAGAGCTACTACTAATACCTTCCACAGTCCCATCAGAAAAGATTTTGTCCGTTCCCAGCGCATAAAACCGACTCCTTTACTCCAAAGCTATATCTATATATAATAAGGAAAGAAAGATCTTTATGACTACCATACCCAAGCAAGCGAGAAAGTCTCCCGGCAAAAACTGCACAGGATGGAAAGAAACAGGGTCTTTCTAGTAGAAGAAGGGGGGAATAACCACTATAAGAAGTGGTAAGGAAAAAACTTGAAAAAACTTGAAAAAAAGCGTTGACATTTGGGAACTGGTATGGTATTATATCTGAGCGCTCGAG
>HF972639.1:8095-9542 GCA_000432995.1 Clostridium sp. CAG:1013 | reverse complement strand
CGGGTGGAGCACCGCACCCCGTGGAACCCCCATCGCTCCACCGCTTCCTTGGCGGGTTTCAGCAGGGACAGCATGTACTCCCGGGGAATGGCGGTAAAGCTTCCTCCGAAAAAGGCGATCTCTGTTTGAGCCGTCCGTTCTCCCAAGTGAGCCGCGGCGTTTTTGGCAGCTTCCCACACCTGGTCCGGCGTGGGCGCATCCCCTCCCCCGGTGATGGCCCGCTGATCGCAGAAACTGCACCGGCAGGGGCATCCCACATGAGGCACGAACAGCGCTACGTTTCCCCGGTTCAATAGCCCATCAGCTCCAGGGCTTCCCGAGCGGCCTGCTGCTCCGCTTCCTTCTTGCTCCGGCCGCCTCCCTTGCCAATCACGTTGGAGTTCAGGTGGACCTCCACGGTGAAATGCTTATCATGGTCCGGGCCGCTTTCTCCCGTGACCACATACTCCAGCCGCTCCTCGGGATTCTGCTGGATGATCTCCTGCAAGGTGGTCTTATAGTCCTTAAAGGGCTTTACGCTCTGGGCCTTGGCGGCGGGGATGATGAACCGCAGGATGAACTTCTTGGCCTCCTCCAAACTGCCGCTGTCCAGGTAGATGGCGGCGGTGGTGGACTCGAACACGTCTGCCAGGATACTGGGCCGCTCCCGGCCACCGGAGTGGCGTTCTCCGTGGCTGAGCCGCAGAAAATCCCCTACATGAAGGGCTTTGGAAAACCCGCACAAGCTTCGCTCGCACACCAAAGAGGCCCTGGTCTTGGTCAGCTGCCCCTCGGGGAGCTGAGGGAAATTCTCAAACAGGTATTCCGCGGTGACGAATCCCAACACGGAATCCCCCAAAAATTCCAGCCGCTCATAGCTTTTGCACTTATGCTCGTTGGCGTAGGAGGAATGAGTGAGAGCCGTTTCCAAAAGCTGTCTGTCCCGAAAACGGTAACCAATGCGCTTTTCATATTCTTCCAGCTGCAACATGGCTTCCCTCCTCACTCTTTTTTCGCTACGGCTTCCCCGATCTGGGAAATGATCCCGGACTGGGCATAATCCCGGGTGAGCTTCAGGGCGCTCTTCACCGTGGATGCCTTGGCGCTGCCGTGGATCTTAAACACGGGCTTGGCACAGCCCATGATGGGCGCTCCGCCGTACTCGTTGTAATCCAGCTGTTTTTTCATCTTCTTCAGGTCGTTGTAGACCATGGCCGCGGCCAGCTTGCCCTTCATGCTGCCCATGAACACGCCTTTGATCTTGTCCATCAGCGCCATGGCCACGCCCTCGTAGAGCTTCAGGATCATATTGCCGGTGAAACCGTCGGCCACGATCACGTCCGCTCCGTCGTAGGGAATGTCACGGGCTTCCACATTGCCCACAAACCGGATGCCGGGGCACTGCCGCAGCAGGGCCAGGGTCTCCTGACGAAGCTGGTCGCCCTTGTGGTCCTCGGTGCCTACGTTG
>HF972639.1:0-8023 GCA_000432995.1 Clostridium sp. CAG:1013 | reverse complement strand
GAACCCATCAAACCGAACTGAACAAGCATCTCGGGGCGGCAGTCCACGTTGGCACCACCGTCAATGAGCATGAAAAAGCCCTCACTCTTAGGCATAATGGGTGCAAAGGCAACTCGCTTTACACCACGCACCCGCTTGACGATGGTGGTGGCACCCACCACCAAAGCGCCGCTATTTCCGGCGCTAGCAAAGGCGTCCCCCTTGCCTTCGGCCAAAGCTCGCAGGCCCACCGCCATGGAGCTGTCGGACTTCTCCCGAATCACGCTGGTGGGCTCGTCCTCCATAGTCAGGGTCTGGCCGCAGGAGAGGATCTCCATGGCCGCCAGGTCCTGGGTGATGTTCAATTCCTTGGCACAGGCCTCAAGCCGGGCCTTGTCTCCGGTGAGGAGGATCTCCACACCCAGCTCTTTTCTAGCCTGGGCGCAGCCCAAAAGGATCTGCTCCGGCGCGTTGTCCCCGCCGAATGCGTCCACGATGATCTTCATACGCTCTCCCTCTCTTCCGCGCCCAAGGCGCTTTCTTGTAACGGCTCGTCCATCTCCTGGCAGCAACGCTCCAGATCGGCCAGGCCCCGCTGAGCCAAAGCCATATACCGCTGCCGCTTGTCCCGGATCTTCTCCTCCAAAGGCGGCAGCACTCCGAAGTTGGCCCCCATGGGCTGGAAATCTTTGCCCTCATATCCGGAAATGTACCGGGAAAGGGCGCCCATCATGGTGGTCTCCGGCAAAACAATAGTCTCCCGACCGGCAAGCCGTCTGGCCAGGTTGATTCCCGCCAGAATCCCCGAGGAGGCGGATTCCATGTAGCCCTCCACTCCGGTCATCTGACCGGCGAAGAACAGCTCCGGCCTGCCCCGGAAGGAATAGTCCCCGTTTAGGAGTCGGGGAGACTCCAGGAACGTGTTCCTGTGCATCACCCCGTAACGGATGAACTCCGCGTTTGCCAGACCGGGGATCATACCGAACACCCGCTTCTGCTCCCCGAATTTCAGGTTGGTCTGGAAGCCCACCAGGTTAAACAGGGTGCGCTCTCTATTTTCCGTGCGCAGCTGCAATACCGCCCAGGGACGGTGTCCCGTTCTGGGGTCACGCAGGCCTACCGGCTTCATGGGGCCGAAGCGAATGGCATCGTGTCCTCGGGAGGCCAGCACCTCAATGGGCATGCATCCCTCGTACACTTTGGGGTCCCGGGCGTCAAAGCTGTGGACGGGTGCCCGCTCCGCCTTCACCAGCTCCTCCACGAACCGGTCGTACTCCTCTTTGTTCATGGGGCAGTTGAGGTAATCTCCCTCTTCCCCTTCCACGTCACCTTTGCCGTAACGGGACGCGGCAAAGCACCGTTCCATGTCCAGGCTCTCCCGGGTGACGATGGGCGCGGCGGCGTCAAAAAAGCTGAGACTGCCTCCGCACAGCTGCTGGAGCTGCTCCGAAAGCCCCTGGGAAGTCAGAGGGCCTGTGGCCACCACCACCGGGCCTTCCGGAATGTGGGTCACTTCCTCCCGGCGCACTTCAATGAGTGGCTCGTTCTCGATGGCCTGGGTGGCAAGCCGGGAAAACTCCTCCCGGTCCACCGCCAAAGCGCCCCCAGCCGGGACTCGGCTTTTCTGGGCGCAGGCCATAAGCAGGGAACCGAACCGGCGCATTTCCTCTTTCAGGAGTCCGGCAGCACTATCCACCCGGGCGGCTTTCAGGGAGTTGGAACAGATCAGCTCCGCGAAGTCCTCCCGCTGATGGGCCGGGGAGAATTTCTGCGGCTTCATCTCATACAGGGTCACGGCAACGCCCCGGCGAGCCAGCTGCCAGGCGGCTTCGCACCCGGCTAAACCCGCTCCCAGAACGGTCGCTCTCTGCTGTGTCATCAATCTTCGTCCTCCTCAGGGCGCTTCCCCGGGAAAGTGCAGTCGGGGGTGACGCAGTACAGGGTCTTGTCTTTGCTCTTTTTCTGCATCAGGGTCTTGCCGCAGACAGGGCATTTTTCCTTGCTGGGGGGATCCCAGGAGACAAAATCGCACTTGGGATACTCGCTGCATCCAAAGAACACCCGGCCCTTCTTCGATTTCCGCTGGATGATCTTCCCGCCGCACTTGGGACACTCGGCGCCGGTATCGTTGACGATCTTCTTCACGTTCTTGCACTCGGGGTAGCCGGGGCAGGCCAAGAACTTGCCGTACCGGCCCACCTTTACCACCATCTTGCGACCGCATTTTTCGCAGATGACGTCCGTCTCGTCCTCTTTCAGCTGGATCTTCACCCCGTCCATTTCCTTTTTGGCTTTCTGGACGGTCTTATCAAAGTCGTCGTAGAACTTCTGCAGGGTGTCCACCCAGTCCTCGTCTCCACGCTGGACGGCATCCAGTTCGTCCTCCACCTGGGCGGTGAACTTCACGTTGACGATCTTGGGGAAACGCTCTTTCATCAGCTTGGTGATCACCTCGCCCAGCTCCGTAGGCTTGAATGCCTTTCCCTCCCGGCTGACATACTCCCGGGTGGTGATGGTGGAAATGGTGGCGGCGTAGGTGGAAGGCCGGCCAATGCCGTTCTCCTCCAAAGTCTTGATGAGGGAGGCTTCTGTGTACCGGGGTGGGGGCTGGGTAAAGTGCTGATTGCCCTTCAGGTCTTTCACCTTCAGCTTCATGCCCACTTCCAGAGGAGGCAGGTCCTTACCGGCCTTCTCCTCCTCGTCCTTGCTCTCCTCGTACAGGGCGGTGAAGCCCTCAAAAGCCACGTTGAAGCCGGAAGCCTTGAAGATATACTTTCCAGCGTTGATGGTGGCCTGGGTAGTGTTCATGACGCAGTTAGCCATCTGACAGGCGATGAACCGCTCCCAGATCAGCTTATACAATTTATATTGGTCCGAGGTGAGGGAATCCTTCACCTGGTCGGGGGTCAGGGAGATGGTGGTGGGGCGGATAGCCTCATGGCCGTCCTGAGCGTTTGCCCGGGACTTGAAATGCCGGGGCTTACTGGGCAGGTACTTGCTGCCCCAGCGCTCCTGGATATACTCTCCCGCGTCCCGGATGGCGTCCTCGGAAATGCGCAGGGAGTCGGTACGCATATAGGTGATAAGACCCATGGACCCCTGATCCTGGATCTCCACGCCTTCGTACAGCTCCTGGGCAGCCTTCATGGTGCGCCGGGCCTGGAAGCCCAGTTTCCGGCTGGCCTCCTGCTGCAAGGTGGAGGTGATGAAGGGCGGGGCGGGGGCACGGTTCTTCTTGCCCTTTTTCACGGCGGAGACCAGGAACTCCTCCTGCTCCAGCTCGGCAAACAGCTTATCCGACTCCTCCTTGGAGTTGATCTTGATCTCTCCGTTCTCGTCGCCATAGAAGGCGGCACCGAACACCGCCTTAGAAGGAGGCGCGGTGAGCTTGGCGTCGATGCTCCAGTACTCCTGGGGCACGAAGGCCTTGATCTCCTCCTCACGGTCTACGATCATCCGCACTGCCACAGACTGGACACGGCCTGCGGACAAGCCCCGGCGGATGGTCTTTGCCAGGAAGGGGCTGAGGGTATAACCCACCAGACGGTCCAGGATGCGGCGGGCCTGCTGGGCGTTCACCAGGTCCAGGTCAATGGCACGGGGATGGGACATGCCCTCCTCCACGCCGGTGCGGGTGATCTCGTTGAAGGTCACCCGGTCCTGAGAGTCCTCGTCCAGACCCAGAATATAGGCCAGGTGCCAGGAGATAGCCTCTCCTTCCCGGTCAGGGTCAGTTGCCAGCAGTACGCCGTCAGAATTGGCGGCAGCTTCTTTCAGCTCCTTGACCAGCTTCTCCTTTCCCTTGATGATGCTGTATTTGGGCTTGAAGTTGTCCTTCACGTCCACGCTGAGCCGGGCCTTGGGAAGATCCCGCACATGGCCCATGGAGGCCATTACTTCGTAGCCGCTGCCCAGATATTTTTGAATGGTTTTCGCCTTGGAAGGCGACTCCACGATCACCAGTTTCGACATTCGCAGTATTTCTCCTTTTCTTCTGTCCGGTCAAACAGGATCCTTCCCGCGCCCCGAGGGCATGCCGGACGAGATATCCAGATCCATTTTACAATACTCCGGCGGAATGTGTTTGTCAAACGAAATTTCTCGAATAAGGCCTTATCTCCGGCGGTAACGCTTGCCTGGACATGACTGGGCAAGGCCCATCAGCTCCAACTCCGTCAGGGCACCCAAGACCTTTCCAGAGGAGAGCCCCGCCCTCTCCTCCAGCTGTGCCACGGTCTGAGGCTCCCGGGTCAATACATTGAGCACGGCGGCTTGTTCCCCGGTCATGGTCAGAGGGGCCCCGGAAGAGACGGCTTTCTTCTTTCCGGAAACGCTCTCAGCTCCCCGCCGGTAAGCTCCCCGCCGGTACCGCTTGCCCGGACAGGGTTTGGCCAGCCCCATCAGTTCCAGCTCCGTCAGAGCGCTCAGAAGTTTCCCGGCCGGCAGGTCTGTCACGTCTCCCAGTGCCGTCAGGGATCGGGGCTCCTGGTCAAGAGCATCCAACACTGCTTTCTGTTCCGGAGTAAGATCCGAAGTCCCCGAGTCGGCCAAAGCGGGAACATACCCACTTTCCTGATCCGGCTCCTCCTGGAACAAGGGGATCACACGGTGGCGGTCTTGAAACCGAAGATCGTATTCTTCCAGGATCTCCTCACCATAACGGACCGCTTTGGCGCCGTCGGCGATCAAATCCCACCCTCCCGCGAAGGCAGGATCGTCCTTGGGGCCAGGGTACACGAACACGTCCCGATCCTGGTTCCTAGCGTGGGTGGCGTACATGGAGGTACCGCTCTTCCGGGCGGCCTGGATCAGCAGCACACCGCAGGCGAGACCGGTGATCAGCCTGTTTCTGGCCTGGAAGGTGCCGTAACCAGGCGACTGCTGAGAAAAGTACTCACTGAGCAAAACGCCGCCCTTGTCCACGATGCTTTCCCGCAAAAAAGCGTTTTGACTCACATAGGGGCTGTTCAAAGCCACCGGCAGGACACTGATAATGGGAGCCTGACCGCTCATGGCGCCCATAGCCACAGCCGCGTCGATGCCCACCGCGCCTCCGGTGATGACGATCGCTCCTCCAATGGCCAACTGATAGCCGAACTCTTTACCCTTTTCCACGGAAGTTTTCTTGGCCTTCCGAGCGCCTACCACCGCGATGGCGGGCCGGCGGTCCACATCGGGGAGACGGCCTTTTCCATACAATACCGCAGGTGGATCGAAAATATTCTTCAGCGCCTGGGGATAATTCTCACTCTCCGGGGTGAGCACTTCCCAGCCAACTCGCAGGGCATATTCCAACTGGGCCTGGGCCTCTTCCGGGGAGAAGCTGTACAGCGCTGCGGCGTCTTTCTCCCGGATACCATTCAAGGAGTTCCACATTCTGGGTCCGCTCTCGCAGAACTCCTCCACGCCGCCCGGCAGGCTCCGGTGGATCCTCCAAGGCATGGGGCTGCCCTCTCCAAAAGCGTGTTGCAGCCAGATCCAATATGCCCGCTTATCCATGGAGCGCCTCCTTCTCCCTGGTACGGGCCATCTCCCACAGCAGGATGGTGGCCGCCGCCGAAGCGTTCAGGGATTCCGCTCTCCCGGCCATGGGGATGGTCACCCGCTTGTGACACAGGCCAATGGTCTGGGCGGTCAAGCCGTTGCCCTCGTTGCCGATAAACACCGCCCATTTCCCCTTAGAGAATTCCAGTTCCGTCACAGGAAGGGCTGCACTGTCCGGCACGGTGGCAAGAAGGGTATACCCCTTATCTTTCAAGGACGCGCACAAAGTCTCCCGGGAAGATTCTCCCACCAGGTCCACCCGGAACACCGCCCCCATGGACGCCCGCAGGGTCTTGGGGGAAAGGGGATCACAGCAGTCCCCCAGCAGGTAGGCCCGCTGAAAGCCCAAGGCTTCCGCGGTACGCAGCACTGTCCCCAGGTTTCCCGGATCCTGAAGGTCCTCCAACACCAGGGCGAAGGGCTCCTCACCAGCCCCATCTTGAGGCTTTGGCCAGCGGCACTGGCAGAACACCCCTTGGGAATTCTTGGTGGAAGAGAGCAGCTGGGCCACGTGGTCCGCTACCTGGTAGCTTTCCCGGCTGGCGGCCACGGTCTCCTCCACATAGGGAGCGTAACGCTTTTTGGCGTTCTCCGTGAAGAAGCACCGAAGGATCTCCACTCCAGAACGGGCCGCGTCCTGGCAAAGTCTGGCCCCTTCGCAGAGGAATTCCCGCCTTGCCCGACGCTCCTCCCCCGAGGAAAGCGCCGCCGCTTCCCGGATGATCTTATTCTGCCGGCTGGTGATGGTCTCCATCACGCCGCCCCCTTTCCCCTAGATCAGTCTGGAAAGGGAGGCCCAACCCTTCGGCCTCCCCAATTCCTTTTCAGTGAACATAATAGGAACGCCCAAGGCAATCCCTTGCCTCGGGCGCACTTACAGCTTTTTTACAGAGCAGCCTTGGCCTTCTCAACCAGAGCGGTAAAGCCGGCGGGATCGGCGATAGCGATCTCGGAGAGCATCTTCCGGTTCAGGGTGATGCCAGCCTTCTTCAGACCGTTCATGAAGGTGGAGTAGTTGATGTCGTTCATACGGCAGGCCGCGGAAATGCGGGTGATCCACAGACGGCGGAAATCACGCTTGCGCTGCTTCCGGCCAATGAAAGCGTAGTTGCCGGACTTCATCACGGCCTGTTTGGCCATTTTAAAATGACGGCTCTTGGCGCCCCAATAGCCCTTAGCGAGCTTCAAAATCTTCTTTCTTCTCTTGCGCGTCATCATTGCGCCCTTAACTCTAGCCATTCCTGTACCATCCTTTCTTATGGTGAAGCAAAGTGATAATCCTTGTTTTTAGGGGCCCGGCAAAAGCCTATCGCCCTGCCTTTCCCCGAGAGAGAACCCTTACTTATTTGTAGGGCAGCATCCGCTTGATAGCGGCCTCGTTGGTGTGGTCAGCAACGGTGGTGCCGCGGGCATGACGCTTGGTCTTGGGAGTCTTGCCGTGGCCGTTGGCCAGGTGGCTCATATAAGCATGGGCACGGATGACCTTTCCGTTCTTGGAGAGCTTAAAGCGCTTCTTGGCGCCGCTGTGAGTTTTCAGTTTCGGCATTTTGCGTTCCTCCTAATAGGGTATTTTGAAACAACATTATTTGGCTGGCTTGGGAGCAAGGAACATCAGCATGGTGCGGCCCTCCAACTTGGCGGGCTTCTCCACGTTGGCCACCTCGCTCATCGCGTCGGCAAAGCGGCGCATGATCTCCAACCCCAGCTCGGGGTGACCCATCTCCCTGCCGCGAAACCGGATCGATGCCTTGACCTTGTTGCCTTCGGAAATGAACCGGACGGCGTGGTTTTTCTTGGTCTCAAAATCGTGGGTGTCGATATTGAGGGAAAGGCGGACCTCTTTGATTTCAACGACACGCTGGTTCTTTCTCGCTTCCTTTTCCCGCTTGGCCTGTTCAAAGCGGAACTTGCCGTAGTCGATGATCTTGCACACCGGCGGGTTTGCCTGGGGAGCGATCTTCACCAGGTCCAGATTTTTCTGCTCCGCGATCTCCATGGCCTGCCGCAGGGACATGATGCCCAGCTGGGAGCCGTCGGAATCGATGACACGAAGCTCCTTATCCCGGATTTGTTCGTTGATCTGCAGTTCCTTGTTGCTAATGGGTAGCACCTCCATCACTCGTTGTTCTCAAGCTGTTTTGCAAAACCAGCGGCAGGTTTTCCTCAGGGAAAACCAAAAGCGGGCAGAATTCCTTCTGCCCGCAAATCAACGCCCCATAAAAAGTCTTTCAATCAGACTTCTGCGCAGGACCAGTCCAAGACCGTCCCTGGGATATTGACCTGTGTCAGACAGAACTGCACGGGTGGGAGCCGCCGGCTCCGCTTTGTTTTACCGAAAAATTATTATATACGCTGAACGTCCCTCTGTCAAGAGGAATCACGTATTTTTCCGCCGGAATTTTCAAACGCGGGCTGAAAATCCGCCGCCCACGGCGCGACTCGGGTCCGGCGTCACGCTGTCGGCGCGGACGCGCGTTGACGCCCTTCCCAGCGCGGGCTG
>HF972638.1:8910-13688 GCA_000432995.1 Clostridium sp. CAG:1013 | reverse complement strand
GCCCGGAATTTGGTAGCGCTCATGCGGTGTTGGATCCCCACCATGAACACCAGCATCACAGCCGCGTTCAAAATGGGGAACAGGGCCAGGTAGTTTTCAGAAAGTCCCAGGCGCTGGGTCACGTAAAGACTGAAGAAGTTGGTGCTCACCATATTGGTGATGTACAGGATCACCGAGACAGCCACCGCTTTCAGCACGGCCTTGTCTTTCAACAGGCGGGGGACCAGATGGCGGTATTCACCCAGCATCTGAAAAACAGACACGCCTTTTGTCTCCGCTCTCCGGATCTGTCCCTGTTTCGTTTCCCGGCAGAATTTCAAGGTGATGAGCATCTTGGTGACCATGGTCAGCGAGAAAAGGAAATACAGTACCCGCACCACCGGCACTACCGAGTAGGCGCTGACAAACAGGCCGGAAAGGGGCGCGAAAAACACGGCCACCAGTCCGCCGATGCTCACCCAGGTATAGATGTTCACCAGGTCCTTGGGATGAGCGTCCTCAATGAGCAGACAGTACCAGGCGGTCTGGTTGATCTGCTCGAAGCAGTTGAGGATGGCGGCAGCCAAAAACAGCCAGAAATTGTTGGACACGGACCATATCAGGCATGCTACGGCCCAGCCGAAGAAGTCACCCATCATGGTGGTGAATTTCCGGCCCAGCTTGTCGGTGAGGATCCCTCCGAAAAAGGAGAAAAACACCTGGAACACCATGGCGATGGAAAGGATTAGACCGATCTGCACGTCCGTGACGCCTTGGGTGTACATGTAAAGGGTGGCGAAGGGGGAGATCAAGTTGTAGGGGATGCCCCACAAAGGCTCGATCAGCACCAGCGTCCGAGGGTTTCCCTGGTTGCCCGCCAATACCTGGAGCAAGGGGTGTTCCCTTAATCGTTTCATTTTTGCGTTCAAATTCATACACATTCTCCCCAGTTCATCTCGTTTTCCCACCCATTCTATCACACTCCTTGACAATGGGGAAGAGGCTTTTAGAGTGTTTTTTCACGGGAAAAACTCCCGGAGAAGAGAATCGGGCTGAAAAACAAAAACACCGGAACAAAAAAGAATTTTGCTCCGGTGAAAAAGAAACGGTTGAAAATAATTTTAGTTTAGACAGGTATTCACACCTGGAAGGTCACAGAGTGGAAAATACTTGGGCAGCGGCGTTCAGCGTTTCCTCAAGGTCCTCCTCCGTGTGGGCGTAGGAGAGGAACATGGCCTCAAACTGAGCGGGAGCCAGATATATGCCACGGTTAAGCATCTTCTCAAAATAGGCGGCATACTTCTTCAGGTCGCTTTTGGAGGCCTCGGTGAAGGACTCCACAGAATCCGGGGTGAAGAAGGGAGCCACCAAGCTGCCTACCTGGTTGATCCTCACTTTGGCGCCAGTTTTTGCCACTTCTTGGCGCATCCCTTGGGCCAGCCGGTCGGCCTTTTGGGAAATGGCGGTGTAGACCTCCGGATGGGTGTTGAGATAGGTGAGCTGGGCAAGCCCCGCGGCCATGGCCACCGGGTTGCCGGACAAAGTGCCTGCCTGATACACCGGACCGCAGGGAGCCACCTGCTCCATCAGTTCCCGGCTGCCGCAGTAAGCGCCTACGGGCATTCCGCCGCCGATGATCTTGCCGAAGGTGACGATATCTGCTTTCACTCCGAAGTATTCCTGAGCGCCACCTTTCGCCAGACGGAACCCGGTGATGACCTCGTCAAAGATCAGCAGGGCTCCTTCTTTGTCGCACAGGGTCCGCAGTCCTTCCAGAAAACCAGGATTGGGTCCCACCACGCCCATGTTGGCGGCCACAGGCTCTACGATCACGCAGGCGATCTCTCCCGGATACTGGTCAAACAGAGCCTGGACGCTTTCCAGGTGGTTGTACTGGGCGGTGAGGGTATCTTTGGCGGTGTCTTCCGGCACGCCGGCGGAACTGGGCTTGCCCCCTTCCGCCACAGCGGAGGATCCGGCCTTCACCAGCATGGCGTCGCTGTGACCGTGGTAGCACCCTTCGAACTTGATGATCTTGTTCCGGCCGGTAGCGCCCCGGGCCAGACGCAGAGCGGACATGACCGCCTCGGTGCCGGAGTTCACCATCCGCACCATTTCAATGTTGGGCACCATTTGGATCATCAGTTCGGCGATCTCCACTTCCCGCTGGGTGGAAGCGCCGAAGGAAAGACCGTCTTTCACGGCTTTTTCCACCGCTTCCCGGATCAGGGGATGGTTGTGACCCAGGATCATGGGACCCCAGGAGCATACATAGTCGATGTAGCGGCGGCCGTCCACATCCCAGATGTAGGCACCGTCAGCTTTGGCGATGAACCGGGGAGTGAGCCCCACAGCCCGGTAGGCCCGGACAGGGCTGTTCACACCGCCGGGAAGTACCTTTTTAGCCCGTTCAAACAGGGCGGCAGATGTATCCATTATCCGATATCTCCTTTTTGGATGGCTTGGGCCAGTTCTTTGGCGTAGTAGGTGATGAGCATATTGGCGCCCGCCCGGAAAACGGACAGGGCGGACTCACACATGATCCGGTATTCGTCCACCAGACCCGCTTGGGCTGCGGCCTTGATCATGGCGTATTCTCCAGAGACGGAGTAGGCTGCCATGGGCACGTCAAAGGCGTCGGAACATTCCCGGATGATGTCCAGATAGGAAAGGGCTGGCTTGACCATGATGATATCCGCGCCTTCCTCCACGTCCAGAGCGCACTCCTTCAGGGCCTCCTTGCGGTTGTGGGGGTCCATCTGATATCCCTTCCGGTCACCGAAAGAGGGGGCAGAACCTGCCGCGGAACGGAAGGGTCCGTAAAACGCCGATGCGTATTTGGCGGAGTAGGCCATGATGGGCACGTTCTGAAAACCTGCTTCGTCCAAGGTGCGGCGGATAGCTCCCACCCGGCCGTCCATCATGTCGGAGGGGGCCACCATGTCGGCCCCTGCCTGGGCGTGGGAAAGAGCGGTTTTACAAAGTAGTTCCAGCGTTGAGTCGTTGTCCACTTTGTGGCCGCAAAGGGCGCCGCAGTGGCCGTGGCTGGTGTATTCGCACATACACACGTCGGTGATGATGTAAAAGTCAGGATAAGAAGCCTTGATAGTCCGGATGGCCTTTTGGATCACCCCTTCCGGATCCCAGGCGGAGGAACCCACCTCGTCCTTGTGGGCGGGGATGCCAAAGAGAATGCAGCTTTTCACGCCGGCAGAGACGCACTGGGCAATGGCCTCTTCCACGGCATCCAAACCATACTGGTACTGGCCGGGGAGAGAAACGATGGGGCGGGTGCCGCTGAGGGTCTCGTCCACGAAAATGGGGTAGATCAGGCTGTCGGCAGAGACGCGGGTCTCGCGGCAGAGCCTGCGAATGGTGTCGCCGTCCCGGAGACGGCGGGGTCTGTGGATCAATTCCATGGTCATTCTCCTTCCACGATTCGTTGGACCAGCGCGTCCATAGTGGCTTTTTCAGCGGTGATGGTGCGCAGGTGGTATTTGCGTGCTTGAGCTTCGGTCTGTTTCCCGATACAGGCGGCAGTCAGGTTGGAAAAGTCTGTCTCTTCTCCCAAGGCGGAAACAAAACCGGTGACGGTGGAAGCGCTGGTAAAGGTGACGATCGCTCCTTGGGCCACCTGGGCGCGCACTTCCTCTGTGTTGGGGGCGGTGTAACGTGTCTCGTAGCATCGGACATCATTATAGGAAACAGCGGCTTTGTCCAGAGCGTCTGTCAAAGCTTTGGTGCCCCACTCCGCCCGAAGAATGAGCACCTTCCCGTTGGGCTTCACGTCTCCCAGCGCCTGCCCCAGATGGTCGCTGTCGTAAACCTCCGGGATCAGGTCGGCACGTAGGCCGTGATTTCTCAGTTCCCGGTCGGTTCCCGGACCGATGGCCGCCAGTTTAATGTTCCCCAGTGCCCGCACATCCCGGCCGGTGCGATCCAGAAAGTCCATCAGGGTGGACACCCCGGCGGGACTGGTGAACACCAGCCATTCATAATGGGCCATGTTTTCTACGGCCTGTTCCATTTCCGGGCAGGGGATCAGGGGATGGGTCTCAATGCAGGGGAACTCAGTGACATCCGCTCCCAGAGAGCGCAGTCGTTGGGACAAGGTACCGGCCCGGTCTTTGGGTCGAGTGACGATGACGCTTTTTCCTTTCAGGGGCAGGTGGTCGAACCAGTCGAATTGGGGGCCGTAGTCACAGACCCTGCCCACCACGATAATGGCGGGGCTGGTCACGTTTTGGGATTTGGCTTCTTCCGGAAGGGCGGAAAGGGTGGAATAGATGGGCCGTTGGGAAGGGGTGGTGCCCCGTTCGATCACAGCGGCAGGCATATCCGGGTCCATGCCAGCTTCCAGAAGTCCTTGGCAGATCTCCCCAAGAGCTTTGACCCCCATGAGGAACACCAAGGTGCCCTGGGTCTCCACCAGCGCTTGAAAGTTGATGTTCAACGGTTTGCTCGCCCTCTGGTGACCGGTAACGATGTGCAGGGAAGAACAGCAGTCCCGGTGGGTCACCGGGATGCCGGCATAGGCGGGCACAGCGATAGCGGAGGTGATGCCGGGGACCTCCTGAAAGGGAACACCGTGCTGGCTGAGCAGCTCTAGTTCCTCGCCGCCCCTGCCGAACAGGAAGGGGTCGCCCCCTTTCAAGCGAACCACCCGCTTGCCCTCCAGAGCTTTTTCCAGCAGGATCTCATTGATTCGCTCCTGGGGTACCGCGTGATGGGAAGGCTCCTTGCCTACGTCGATGCGCTGGGCATTTTCGGGGATTAGATCCAGAATGGCTTTTTCCACC
>HF972638.1:6205-8894 GCA_000432995.1 Clostridium sp. CAG:1013 | reverse complement strand
CCCCCCAGCCGGTCATAGACCACCACGTCTGCGGATTGGATAGCGTCCCGTCCTTTGACGGTGAGAAGACCCGGATCGCCGGGACCCGCGCCCACCAGAATCACCTGGCCCATGCTCATTGATATTTCCTCCTCATTTCTTCCGCCAGGGCGGCACCTAAAGCCTCGCCCTGATCCCGAGGTCCGGAGATCGTCTCGAAATAAAGTGTTTCCTCCGGCGTGACATACATTCCCTTTAAGGTGAGGGTATCCCTCTCCACAGTGGCAAACGCCGCCACAGGGGAAGAGCATCCTCCGTCCAGCGTGCGGACAAAAGCCCGTTCCGCCAGCAGACAGTCTCGGCCGTCCTCATCGGCAAAGCCGCCCAGACAGGAGGTGTCCACGCCTTCCTGAGTCTGCACTGCCAGAATCCCCTGACCGGCGGCGGGAAGGATCTCCTCCACCGAAAAATACCGGCTGATCCGGCGCTCCAACCCTAGACGTGCCAGTCCGGCCCCGGCCAGTACCAGAGCTGAGAATTCCCCGCTGTCCAGTTTTTGGAGCCGGGTGAGCACATTCCCCCGAACGGGTGCTACCGTTGCTTCCGGGAACAGTGCCCGAAGCTGCAGCTGGCGGCGCAGGGAGGAACAGCCGATAGGTTTTGTAAAGTCGATGGTGTCCTTGTTCTCCGGGAGCACTAAAACGTCTCGAGGGTCGGCGCGTTTGGAGAAGGCCACCAGAGGCAGGCGGGGGTCGGTCTCCATGGGCAGGTCCTTGCTGCTGTGCACTGTGAGGTCCACCCGACCGTCCAGCAGGGCGGCGTCCAGCTCCTTGACGAACAGCCCTTTGCCGCCGATCTTATCCAGGGTACGGTCCAGAATCACATCCCCTGTGGTTTTCATGGTGACCAGTTCCGTCTGGATCGTTGGGTCCCACTGGTGAATGGCGTTTATGACGATCTCCGACTGGATAACGGCAAGACGGCTTTCCCGGCTGCCAATGCGTATATGTTTCATTCTATTCCCTCCAATACAGCGCGGATCTTCTTCGCGGCGGCAGCGGTCTTTTTATGCTCGCTTCCCTGAGACACTACCCCTGCTACCAGCCCGCTGCCAGTGCAGACGGCGGGGAAAAAGAAGGTGCTTTCCTCTTTCCGGTCAGCCACGCTGACGAAGATCCCGGCATCCCTGGCCTCCCGGCCCACCTGGGCGTTTACTTCCCGTCGGTTTGTGGCTGCCACCGCCAGAAATGCCCCTTGAAGGTCGCCCTCCTCATAGGGCCGCTGTAGAAACGCCGCCCCTTGGGGCACGGCTTCACACTCCGGGGCGATGATGGTAACCTCCGCACCAAAGGCCAGGCAGACCTCCGCACGGCGCAGGGCGATCTTCCCGCCGCCCACGATCACGGCTTTTTTTCCATGCAAGTCGATAAATAGGGGGAACCGGTAAGCGGTACAATCCATATGCGGCCTCTTTTCTCAGAATACCACCGGGCGGCCGGTGGTGTGCAGGCGGATCTTGCTCTCGCATTTGCTCAGGTTTTCCGAGGTAATGCGCTCTGCCAGTCCGGTGACCAGCAGATCCACCGTCTTGTCTACGGACAGCTGGATGATCTCTGGTTCCGTCAGTCCCTCGCCAAACTCCTTCACAGTGAGGAGCCGGTCCACGATGGCCTGTTTCAAACTGTCCACGGAAGTCATGCAGTCCTTGTAGTTGAGCCAGCGATAGAAGTTTTCCATCTGAGCGGTCAGGATTTCCGTCACCTCTGCCGGGACTGTCCGGCTCCCGGAAAAATCTCCCAGGTCGTCAATATTGTAAAGGGTAACGCCGGGGAGCTGTCCCGCTTCCGGCTGAATATCCCGGGGGATGGCCAAGTCCACCATGATGGATGGGAGGGAGGAAAGCTGGGAAAGCTGGTCCACGGTCACCGTGTAATGTGGGCTAGTGGTGGCCGACAGTAAAATGTGGCAGCCTTCCATGTGATGATACCGCTGGTCATATGGCACCACGCTGCAGCCGGGAGGGACGATAGTTTCCCCACGGCGGTAGGTGCGCAGCGTCACCGTTACCTGACACCCCTCCTGACGCAGCAGGGAAGCGGCGAGCCGTCCCATTTCCCCGTTGCCGATGACCAGGGCCTTTTTGCCTCTCAGCGTTCCAAGTTTTTCCTGGAGAAGGGATACGGCCATGCTGGCGGCAGAAGTGGGAACGGACGTGAGCCGCACTTTGGTCCGCACTTCTTTTCCCGCGGAAACGGCGTAGCGGAACAGGGTCTCCAGAACAGCGTCGGCAGTGCCCGCTTCCCGAGCAATGGTGATGGCGTTTTTGACCTGGGAGATGATCTGGTCCTCTCCGAAGATGCGGGAGCGGATCCCGGCGGCCACTTCCATCAAATGCCTCACCGCATCTTTTTCGGAAAGGGTGACGAAGGCACCCTGGTAGGGAGCATGGTCCACTCCCGCAGCCTTGCAAAGAAGCTGACCGGGATCCATAGCCTCATCGCAGGAAAGGTACAGCTCAGTGCGGTTGCAGGTGGAGATGAGCACACAGCCGGAAGCCTGGGAAAGAGATTGGATCTTTCGGGTCATTTCCGATGTCTGCTGGTGGGTGAAGGAAAGTTTTTCCCGCAGGCTGATGGGGGCCAGACTGTGCTCCAGACCTGACATGACAATACTCACTGATGGTTCACACTCCCGATTCGTAGTGATCGCA
>HF972638.1:2340-6110 GCA_000432995.1 Clostridium sp. CAG:1013 | reverse complement strand
ATACCGATAATACGTCGGACGGCAGCACTCACATTGAGCAGGTCTCCTGACTTATGCCTCCTCAGCTAACACACAGCCTTCTCAGGATCCCTCCCAATGACCGGCTTTCGCCCCGTGTGGAGCCTCCGCAAATACAGTGGCGGTACCGTTCCGGATTTTCACCGGATTTCCTATTCTCCGCTGAGTCTGAACGAGTTCAGCGGCACTCAAACAGTATAAATTTAATTTGATTATAGCAATCGGGAAAAACTTTGTCAATACAGGGCAACAGTTGACACAGCGCCGGTTTCTGCCTAAAATAAAAGCAAAATTTGAGGGGGCGAAAGGAACTGTAAACCTTTCGCTCAAGTCTTGAACAAGGGAAGGGAGTTTATTCGCCATGATCCAGCACATCCAGCCGATGGACATTGAAAAACAGAGCTTCGCCATCATTTCCCAGCTGCTGGGAGATCGCCAACTGGACCCGGAAAATGAGCTGGTAATCAAACGGGTGATTCACACCTCGGCGGATTTCGATTATGTGGACAATCTGGTGTTCTCGGAACACGCCGTGACCCAAGGGATTGAAGCTCTCCGGGGCGGCTGCGACATTGTCACCGATACCCAAATGGCCAAGGCTGGTATCAATAAAACGATCTTGGCAAAGCTGGGCGGAGAGGTCCACTGCTTCATGTCGGATCCGGACGTGGCGGAAGAGGCCAAGCAGCGTGGCGTCACCCGGGCGGTGGTGTCCATGGAACGGGCGGGTAAATTGCCCAAACCCTGTGTGTTTGCCATTGGGAACGCCCCCACCGCGCTGATCTCTCTGTATGAGCAGATTCAGGCAGGGACACTCCATCCGGCGCTGGTGATCGGCGTACCGGTGGGGTTTGTGAACGTGGTCGAGAGCAAGGAGCTGATTCTCCGTTCGGACGTGCCCCATATTGTGGCCAGGGGGCGCAAAGGGGGAAGCAACGTGGCTGCGGCCATTTGCAACGCTTTGCTGTATCAGATTACCCGGTAAGGGACCAGGGCGGAAACCGGCTCTCCCAGGGATCTTGCCCTTGCAACCCCGGGGGAAATGTGGTATCCTCACAACAGAAACGGACAGAAGGTGACCGGCGGCTTACACAGCCGGCCGGTAGAATAGGGAAGCGGGTGAGACTCCCGCGCGGGACCGCCGCCGTAAAGGCAGAGTTTCAGTTTAAAAGATGTCACTGTGGGAAGCCATGGGAAGACGAGACCGAAATGATGACGCCTGAGCCGGAAGACCTGCCTTTTGTTCCATACTGCCGAAAGGGCGGAAATCATGGGGCGGACGGACCAAACGCTTCCATGACAGACCAGGGAGCGGGAGCCCCCTGATTTGTGCTGGCCTTTCTCAGGTGGAATGAGAAAGGCTTTTTTGTTTGGAAATAATAAACGGGAGAAGAGCCGGACGTCACAACCGGTAAACAATGTAAAATGGGGAGGGAACCCAACTTGAAGACCGCATTGCTCTGTGTCAGCTTTGGCACCAGCGTGCCCGCTGCCAGAAAAAACATCACCGCTGTGGAGGACGCTCTGCGACAGGAGATTCCTCAGGCTGATTTTTTCCGGGCGTTCACCAGTAAGACCATCCGAGGAATCCTGGCCGAAAAAGGGGAACTTCTCTGGAGCGCCGATGAAGCCTTGGAACACCTGACAGACGGTAGTTATGACCAGGTGGTGGTCCAGCCCACCCACTTTTTGTATGGGCTGGAATATGAAAGTCTGAAGGCCAGCGTGGAGGAGGCTAGGAAGAGATTTCCTGCTCTGCTGCTGGGCCAACCCCTACTTTCCGGCACCCAGGACCTGCAAACCCTCGCCAAGATCCTGATGAAGGAATATCCCCAGAAGGAGGGTTCTGCCCTGGTGTTCATGGGCCACGGGACCCCCCATTTTTCCAATGTGGTGTATCCGGCCATGCAGACCGTGTTTCACATGATGGGCCGTAAAGATGTATATGTGGGCACTGTAATGGGCTGGCCGGGGATTGGGGAGATTTGCGATCAGCTGAGAATGGGGGAATATTCCCATGTGCGTACGGCACCCCTGATGTTGGTGGCTGGAGACCACGCCCTCAATGATATGGCCGGGGAGGACGAGAACAGCTGGAAAAGCGTCCTCACCCGGGAGGACTATGAAGTGGAATGTATCATGCAGGGACTGGGGGTACTCCCTGGGGTACAGGAAATGTACCGGAAATGCCTGCGGGGACTTCTGAACCAGAGAGAAGGGAACTGATATGGCGCTGGACTACTATATCCGAAGCGGTCAGAAACAGCTGCGCTGCGGGTACACCACAGGTACTTGCGCAGCGCTGGCCGCGGCAGGGGCGACAGAGCTGCTTCTTTCGGAAACGAAGCCGGAGGTTCTTTCCCTAGTCACCCCCAAAGGCATCCCCGTGGAGACGGCCCCTGCATTCTTGAGAATGGAGGAGGAAACTGCGGTCTGCGGTGTGGTGAAGGACGGCGGGGACGACGCCGACGTGACCCACGGTCTGACGGTGGAAGCTCACGTAAAAAAAAGCGGTTTTCCCGGGATCACCATTGACGGAGGGGAAGGAGTAGGCCGCGTGACAAAGCCTGGTTTAGATCAACCGGTGGGTTCTGCCGCCATCAACCGAGTCCCCAGACAGATGATCCAGGAGCATGTACAGCAGGTGTGCGACGAGCTTGGGTATGACGGCGGGTTAGAGGTGCTTATCTGCATTCCCGGCGGAAGAGAAGCGGCGGAGAAAACCTTCAATCCGGCTCTAGGCGTGGAGGGAGGCCTGTCCGTGCTGGGCACCTCCGGGATCGTGGAGCCCATGAGCCAGCAGGCGCTGGTGGACACCATTGCCCTGGAGCTGGGCCAGGCCGCAGCCTTGGGAGCCAAGCGGCTCATCCTCACCCCCGGCAATTACGGAGAGGATTTCCTGCGGGAGAATCGTCTTGCCGGACCGGAAGTCCCGGTGGTGAAATGCTCCAATTTCATCGGGGATGCTCTGGACATTGCCAGCACCCATCCTTTTGAGGAAGTGCTGCTGGTGGGGCACATGGGAAAGTTGGTGAAGTTAGCGGGTGGGGTGATGAACACCCATTCCCGGTACGCGGACTGCCGCAGGGAACTGATCTGCGCCCATGCCGCACTCCAGGGCGCATCCCAACAGGTGTGCGCCCAGCTGATGCAGGCGGCCACCACCGACGGATGCATGGAGATTTTAGACAGGGCCCGGCTGCGGGGTCCGGTGCTGGAGGGACTGCTGGAAGCAGTCCAACAGCATTTGGAGCGGCGGGTCCAGGGGAAATACAGGATCGGAGCGGTGCTGTTTTCCAATCAATATGGCCTGCTGGGGCAGACTCGGGAGGCAAAGGAGATCATAAAAGCATGGCAGTGAAAAAAGGTGTGTTTTACGGTGTAGGTGTAGGCCCCGGTGACCCGGAGCTTCTGACGGTGAAAGCGTTGCGGGTCCTGAAAGAATGTCCTGTATTGGCCTGCCCCCAGACAAAGAGCGGCGAGACACTGGCGCTGGAGATCGTCCGGCAGGCTATGGATGTTTCGGACAAGACGATTCTTCCCCTGAGTTTTACCATGTCCCGAGACCCTCAGGTGCAGAGAGCGGCCCATGAAAAGGCGGCGGATCAGGTGTGTGGCTGGCTGGAACAGGGAAAGAACGTGGCCATGCCCAATCTGGGAGACGTGTCCATCTATTCCACCTACTGCTATTTGATGGAGCTGATTAAACAGCGGGGTTTCCAGACCCAGATGATCGCCGGCGTGCCCAGTTT
>HF972638.1:0-2283 GCA_000432995.1 Clostridium sp. CAG:1013 | reverse complement strand
GGAGATGAATACCCCTCTGCACATCGCGCCGGGCAGCGCCGATCTGGAGGAAGTTCTCCAATGGCCGGGAAATAAGATCTTGATGAAGTCCGGCCGACAAATGCCTGAGGTACTTAAAGAGATCGAACATTATGGGAGTCTCTCCAAAAGCTCCATGGTCCAGAACTGCGGCCTTCCGGAGGAGCGGGTGTTCTCCGACCTTTCAGCAGAAAGTCCCAAGGAAACCACCGGATATTTTGCCACTGTAATTGTAAAGGAGTGAGGGAAGATGGTGCATTTTGTGGGAGCAGGTCCGGGAGCCCCCGATCTTATCACCCTGCGAGGCGCTGAGTTGCTTCGCAAAGCAGACTGTATCATCTATGCAGGAAGCCTTGTGAATCCGGAGCTTTTGAACATGGCGAAAGTGGGTTGTGAAATCCACAACAGTGCCGTGATGACATTGGAGCAGGTGCTGGAAGTGATGTACCGTATGGAAGCCGCTGGCAAAGAAACGGTGAGACTTCACACCGGGGACGCCAGCCTGTTCGGAGCCATTCGGGAGCAGATGGACGCCTTGGACCAAAAAGGCATCCCCTATGACGATACCCCTGGCGTATCCAGCTTTTGCGGGGCGGCGGCAGCTCTTTGCGCGGAGTACACTCTGCCTGGCGTCAGCCAGAGCCTGATCATCACCCGTATGGCGGGACGCACTCCGGTCCCGGAAAAGGAGGAACTGGCCTCCATGGCTCGGCATCAGGCTTCTATGGTGCTGTTTTTGTCCTCCGGTTTGCTGGAAGAGGTGCAGGAGGAATTGTTGCGGGGAGGATACCCTCATGATACCCCAGCCGCTATCGTGTATAAGGCCACCTGGCCCGATGAAAAGGTGATCCGCTGCACGGTGGGGACCTTGGCTCAGCGAGGCACCCAGGAGGGGATCCGCAAAACGGCCCTGCTGCTTATTGGAGAGTTTCTCGACGCTCCCTACCAGCGCAGCCGACTGTACGATCCCACTTTCACCACGGAGTTTCGTCAGGCTAGTTCCCCTGAGCAGGAAACGCCCTAAACGGGAAAAGGGACTTTTCAACGAAGAAACAGACGGGTGGTGAAAAAATGAAGCTGGCATTTTTGGCCTTTACCGAAAAGGGTTTCGCCTTGGCAAACTGCTTGGCGCAGGCTTTAGGAGGCACTGTGGCCCGATGCGGCAAACCAGAGCCGCTGGCTGAGTGGACGGAAAAGCAGTTTGCGGACGCGGAGGGGCTGGTCTTTGTGGGAGCGGTGGGGATCGCTGTTCGAGCCATCGCCCCCTTTATCGAAAACAAGTGGACAGACCCGGCAGTGGTGGCGGTGGACGAGCGCGCCCAATTTGCCATACCCCTGCTTTCTGGTCACTTGGGCGGGGCCAACAGTTTGGCAAGAGCCGTCAGCCAGGTGTGCGGCGCCCAAGCGGTCATCACCACCGCTACGGACGTCAATGGTGTGTTCGCTGTGGATGAGTGGGCGCGACGTCAAGGTCTGGAGGTCATGGAGCCACAGCATATCAAGGTCATTTCGGGAAACCTGCTTGCCGGGAAAAAGGTCACGGTGTACAGCTCCTGTCCTGTGGAGGGAGAATGCCCCCAAGGGGTGGAACTGATGACTGCTCCTCCCGCCCATGTGGCCGTGAGCGTGGGGAAAGAGGACTGTTTGCTGTCCTTGGTGCCCAGAATTCTGGTGCTGGGAGTGGGATGCCGGAAAGGCACGACTCAGGCGGTGCTGGAAGAAGTGCTGGAGCATTTCTTGCGGGAAAACCGCTTGTGGAGAGAGGCCATTTGCGCCGTCGCCACCATTGACCTGAAAAAAGAGGAGCCGGGACTTTTGGACTTCTGCCGGTTCCATGGATGGGAGTTCCACACCTGTACCGGGGAGGAGCTGGAGAGAGTCCCGGGTGAGTTTACCTCGTCGGCCTTTGTGAGGCAGGTCACAGGGGTGGACAATGTGTGTGAGCGCAGCGCGGTGGCAGTCAGCGGCGGCAGCCTTGTGGCGAGAAAATTCGCGGCAGAGGGCGTGACTATGGCCGCGGCGGTGAAACCCATTCGACTGGACTGGCGTTGGGACCGGTAAAGGCCGGGAATTCCTTTTTAGAAAGAAGAGAATGACAATGAATACCTTATATATTGTGGGCATTGGACCAGGAGGAGAAGAATTCCTCACCGGCCAGGCTAGAGAAGCTCTGGAACGGGCTCAGGTGCTGTGCGGCTATACGGTGTATGTGGATCTGGTGGCCCCCTTGTTCCCCCAGAAGGAGACCTACGCCACCCCCATGAA
>HF972637.1 GCA_000432995.1 Clostridium sp. CAG:1013 | reverse complement strand
TTAATTTTATGATTACCCCATAGGATGAGGGCACTGCTTCGGCAGTGCCCTTATTCTGTTCATGAAATACAGATGAAAAAACGCAGTTCCCTGTTCGCAAAAAGCGAATGTGGCGAGGCAACTGTAATCTTCTCTTGAATAACGGTATTCGAATTGTCAAAAATTGCCCGCCTAAGACGATTCAGATAAATCAAAGAGAAAGACAGTGGCGTCCCTACATGCTCTCAGCATGTGATTCCGTATTTCTTTCACAGTGTTCTCAAGGAAAAAGAGTTCCGTGGAAAATCTGAACTGCAAAATTTCTCTGTGGAATTCCTGCGACCTCTGATTTTGACACCAATATGCAAAATACAATTTGAGGCAAAACACATTATGCACCCGATATCTGAGATAAAGTAACAAGGATAACAAATTTGAACACAAAAAAGCTCCTGAGCAAAATACTCAGGAGCTTTTTTAGTCCCCGAAAAGCAGACAAAAGGGACAGCTAATGCTGTCCCTCCTGCCTATGGG
>HF972636.1:936-1423 GCA_000432995.1 Clostridium sp. CAG:1013 | reverse complement strand
AGAACGGCGTTATTCGCCGTCCTCTGCATCCACTGAATTGGAAGACGTGGAAGACTCACTCTGGGAGGAGCTTTCTGATTGTGAGGAACTCTCTGACGATGCAGAGGAGGGCGCCGGCGTAGAGGTGGCGTCCCCTGCTGTTTCCCCGCTGCGAAGCCGGTTGTACTCCTCCACGGTAACCTCAATGACCTCGGCATAATCGGAAGAGACATAAGCAGTCTCCCCCTCGTACTGAATTTGATACCAGCCGTCTTGAGGATCCTCCACCATCAAGGCCAAGCGCTCCCCATTCTCTGCCAGGCCCAGAATTTCACTGTCCGTCGAAGCCTCCGCCCGGATATTCAAGCCGGAATCCGCCGTAACCCGCAGCGCCTTGGCTGTCTGCGCCACCTCTGGCACAGAGACTGCCGAGGAGACCTGTGGGGAAGGGGCGGGCGCACTGGATGTCTCATCATCCTTTTTTCCGCCACAGCCGGCCAACGCCGCC
>HF972636.1:0-922 GCA_000432995.1 Clostridium sp. CAG:1013 | reverse complement strand
CCGGCCAACGCCGCCGTCATCAGGCAGGCCGCCAACAGGATGCAAACCAACTTTTTCATACAAAATCCACTCCTTTTCCCAATAGATTTCTTGTAATCCTATTGTAGCATAATCCCGGGAAAAGTCCACTGGTTTTTTCTCTATTTTTCAAGATGCCCGCTCCCCGCCGCAGTCCCCATTTTTTCCCCAAGCGCCCCCTTCTCTGGGGCGGATATAAAAAAATAAAAATGTTCGTAAATTCCCCCTTGACTTTTACGGACATCCAGGATATAATAATCAAGCGCTAAAAAATCCGCTGGTGTAGCTCAGTTGGTAGAGCAGCTGATTTGTAATCAGCAGGTCAGGGGTTCGAGTCCGTTCACCAGCTCCACTGGCAGACAAGCTAGCGCATCACATACCCGGCCGGTTTGGTCTGGGGCTTATATGGGAGAGTTCCCGAGTGGCCAAAGGGGGCAGACTGTAAATCTGTTGTCGACGACTTCAGTGGTTCGAATCCACTCTCTCCCACCAGACTGAGTCTGGACGCAATTCGCGTTCAGACTCTTTCTTTTTATACGGCATGGCCCCCGCGCAGGGGGGCGGCACCTAAAGGTATCCACCCTTTCCAGGATAGGGTAGGCATTTTTTGGATTTCATCAAACGCAACGCATTTCTAGGGGGAGAAGAACCCGTCCCTCCTATTCTATTTTCCGCAGGGAGCGAAACCAGCGCTGTCCTCCGGCAAAAAATACGCGCATACCCAAATTTTCACAGGCAGTCCGCTGCCGCCTTGACTTTCCCGGCCAACTATGATAGGATTTCCTATGTACACTGGTTTACGCCCTGCGGCATGGGCCAGAAGAACTTATGAAGGAGCTATGTGTCATGGAACGAATCAAGACTCTGGAAACCCGGGATATGTGCGAGAGCGCCAAGAACGGCG
>HF972635.1:33544-33747 GCA_000432995.1 Clostridium sp. CAG:1013 | reverse complement strand
AGCGGCAGTTCAGCCTATCCTGGACGAACAGGGATTCCAGATCCCCTTGTTCGGCATGGTGAAGGACGACAAGCACCGGACCCGGGCCATTGCCCTCACAGGTGGAGAGATCGCCATCAGTTCCCATCGCCGGGCGTTTACGTTGGTGAGCTCTATCCAGGACGAGGTGCACCGGTTCGCCATCGGATACCACCGGCAGCAGC
>HF972635.1:0-33517 GCA_000432995.1 Clostridium sp. CAG:1013 | reverse complement strand
GAAAAAGACAGCTGTGTCCTCCACTCTAACCTCCATCGAGGGGATCGGAGAGACCAGGGCTAAAGCCTTGATGAAGCACTTCAAAACAGTGACCGCCATCAGCGAAGCGGACTTGGCAGAATTGGAGGGCGCTCCCGGTATGACCAAGCCGGCAGCTCGCCGGGTGTGGGAGCATTTTCATCCTCCGGTGGGGGAAGATGGCGGAAATTCCGGGGAAATTGCGCCAAATAGTTGACAGATGGACTGTTTAATGGGATAATAAAGCGGATATACCATCAATACCGATGTTTTCTGGGAGAGATGTCATGCGGATCATCACCGGTTCCAAAAGAGGAAAGAAGCTGATCACCCTGGAAGGGGAACAAGTCCGACCCACCACAGATCGAGTGAAGGAGTCTTTGTTCAATATCCTTCAGTTCCAACTGGAGGGAAGAAAGTTCCTTGACTTGTTTGCCGGGTCTGGTCAGATCGGTTTGGAGGCTTTGAGCCGTGGCGCCGCTCTGGCGGTGTTCGTGGATTCCTCCAAGGACTCTATCCGGGTGGTGGAGAAAAACGTGGCTTCCACCGGTTTGGGAGACCAAGCCAAGGTGGTGCTGGCAGATTTCGCTTCCTACCTGCGGGGATGCCGGGAGCGGTTCGATATCGCGTTTCTGGATCCGCCTTACCGTCAGGGACTTTTGGAAAAAGCGCTGCCCCTGGTGGCGGAGCGGATGAATCCCGGCGGTGTGATCCTGTGCGAGCATCCCAAGGATGAGACGCTGCCGGAAACTGCCGGCGCATTTCATCAGCAGAAAAGCTACCGCTACGGGAAGATCCTGCTCACCGCCTACCGTCAGCCGGTAGAGGAGCAGGCCCAAGGGGAGACGGGCGAATGACCCGCCCACACCTGTTAAGGAGAGAGATACCATGAAACTTGCCGTTTATCCGGGCAGCTTTGACCCAGTCACTTTGGGTCATCTTGACATCATCGTGCGGGCCAGCAAGATCTTCGACAGGCTGATCGTGGGGGTTCCCACCAATCCCGAGAAGCACGCCAGCTTTACCGTGGAAGAGCGTGTAGAGTTGCTGAGCCGTGCCATTCAGGCGGAGGGCTTGCAAAATGTGGAGATCGATGGTGTGGACGGCCTTTTGGCTGACTACGCCAAGCGTCGGGGTGCTATGGTAGTGGTTAAGGGACTGCGGGCGCTGTCTGATTTTGAGTACGAGTTCCAGCAGGCTTTGACCAACAAGAAGCTGAATCCCGAGCTGGAGACCATGTTTTTGGCCACCAGCGCTGAGAATATGTTCTTGAGTTCCAGCATGGTCAAGCAGGTGGCCGGTTTTGGGGGAGATATTTCCCACTTTGTGCCTGCCTGCATCTTGCAGACCATTCAGGAGCGGCTTTGCAGCAAGCTTTAAAAGAAACCGGCTTTTCCGGGCGCGGCCTTTCGTGCCCGCGTAATAGAGCGATTTCCCCATGACCGCGACCCTTTGGGGAAAGAATCAGTGGACAGAGAAGAGAAAGGAATGGGTTCACCATGAGCAACAATCAGGCTACCATTGAGGATCTGATCGACGAAATGTACGACGTCCTGGACAAGGGATGGAAAATGCCCCTTTCCGCCGGCAAGGTGTTTGTAGACGGGGAAGAGGTGCGTCAGATCCTGGATGAGATCAAGGAGGAAATCCCCTCGGAGGTGCGCAAGGCGAAAGCCATCGTGGCGGACCGTGCCCAGATCATCAGCGAGGCCCAGCGGGAAGCGGAGACCATTATCCGGGTGGCGGAAGAGAAGGCTAAGACCCTGGTCAACCAGGAAGAGATCGTCCGCCAGGCGCAGGCCAAGGCCAACGAGCTGATCGCCCAGGCCCAGGCAAAATTTAAAGAGATGCGTAAAGCCAGCAACGACTATGTGGACGATTTGATGCGCCGCACCGATGAGTCCCTGTCTGAAAATCTGGCAGAGCTGCGTAAGACTCGTCAGAGCATCAAGAGTTCCCAGCGCAATACGCAGATGTAAAGGCGTGCTTTTCGAGAACTTTTGTGAGAAACGCTGAAATTTAACAAGTGTTTTTATTCCCCTCACTAGATGTAGTGAGGGGAATTTTTGTTCCCACACCATCAGGCCGAACATAGCTTCGATACCCGGAAATACCTGGCTTTTCCAGGATTTCCGGGTTGCTTTTAGGGGGGAGATGTTTTATAATGAATGGCATCAGGTGGGTAAAAGTGGGTGAAAGTTCCACGATGTGGGTGATTGGTGGTTGAAAGTGCCACAAGATCCCCTGAAACGGCTTTTCCCCCTGAACGTGGAAAGGGAACAGCGCATATGTTGACGGGTGAGTATCAACATAATATGGACTTAAAGGGCCGTGTGACCGTGCCCTCCAAGTTCCGTGAGGACCTGGGCGACACATTTTATGTGTGCAAAGGTCTTGACGGCTGTCTTTTTCTGCTTTCCAGAGCCCAGTGGGACAAGCTGGTGGAGAAAGTTTCCGCCATTCCTCTGGCCCAGGGCAAAGGCATCCAGCGTTATTTCTTCTCCGGCGCCGCCGAAGTGGAACCGGATAAGCAGGGGCGTATACTCATCCCCCAGAACCTGCGGGAACACGCGGGCCTGGAAAAGGACGTGACCGTCATTGGCGCGGCAGTCCGGGCGGAGATCTGGGACACGGCCCGTTGGAACGCTTACAACGAGAGTCAGACAGACGAGGCCATTGAGGCCTCCATGAACCTGCTGGACTTCTAAGGCGGGGATCACATGGAATTTCATCACAAACCGGTATTATTTGAGGAAACAATCGACTCTTTGGCCATTCGGCCGGAGGGGATCTATATTGACGGCACCATGGGAGGCGGCGGTCACTCCGAGGCTATCCTGAAAAGGCTGACCACAGGAACGCTTCTTTCCATCGACCAGGACCCGGACGCCATCAAGGCTGCGGGGGAACGGCTGAAGAAATATCCTCAGTCCGTTCGTGTGCGGGGCAATTTCGCCCAGATGGGAGAGATCGCCAAGGCCCAAGGCATTGACGCTGTGGACGGCGTTTTGATGGACATCGGGGTGTCCTCCTATCAGCTGGACACGCCGGAACGGGGCTTTTCCTATCACCACGACGCCCCACTGGATATGCGTATGAGCCAGGAAGGGCCTTCCGCCAAGGATCTGGTAAACACCCTGGAGGAACGGGAGCTGGCGGATATCATCTTCCGTTACGGCGAGGACCGCAGTGCCCGGCGCATTGCCCAAGGCATCTGCCAGGCAAGGGAAAAGGCTTCCATCGAAACCACCGCTCAGCTGGCGGAGATCATCAAGGAGTCAGTTCCGGCAGCGGTGCGCAGAGCGGAAGGACACCCAGCCAGAAAGACTTTCCAAGCCTTACGGATCGCTGTAAACGGCGAGCTGGACAGGCTTCAGGAAGGACTGGCGGCAGGATTCCAGTTGTTGAAGCCCGGCGGACGCTTGGCGGTGATCACCTTCCACTCTCTGGAAGATAGGATCGTGAAACAGCAGATGCAGGAATGGTGCCAAGGCTGTATCTGTCCCAAGGATTTCCCCGTGTGTGTTTGCGGAAGGAAGCCCCAGGGAAAATTAGTGTACAAGAAAGGGCTTGCCCCCTCCCCGAAAGAGGTGGAGGAGAACCCCCGTGCCCGCAGTGCCCGGTTGCGGGTGATCGAAAAACTCCCCCAGGCTTGATTGGCTGGGGAGGCATTTGAGAAAACAGAAAGGGAACACGCTTATGTCCAGAATTTCTTCAGAAGCTTACGACTTTTCTCTGTTCGAGGAGAACACCTCTGTGCAGGAAACCGCTCATTGGGACAACACGCAGCCCAAGCGGGAAACGCAGGGGGAGGAGCGGAAAAGCTCCCGGGAAAATGTTGTAGAGCTTCCCAAGCGAGAGCTGGAAAAGAACGCCCGGCCTAAGCGGCACCCTCTGCGGATGCTGGGGACAGTTCTCTGTTTTGGGATTATATTTGCCACTGTGATCACAGTGGTCTATAACCAGGTGCAGCTCACAGAGCTGTCAGACCAGATCAGTACCACCACCAAACAGCTGGAAGAGGCAGAAAGCCTGGAAATCCAGTTGAACATGGAAGCCGCGCAGCAGATGGACGGCGCTGCGGTGGAGCAGTACGCCCAGGAAGAACTGGGAATGAGCAAGGTATCGGGAAGCCAGGTCACCTATGTGGACGTGGCCCAGGAGGATCAGGGCACTGTGGTGCGGGAAGCCTCCGGCGGTTCTTTGCTGGATCAGCTTTGGTCCGCAATTCAGTCTTTGTTTCAGTGAGAAGTGAAAAGTGCGTAATTGGATGCACTTTGTCCGATATTGTATGGGGTTTTTAAATAAAGTTTTTTGGATGGGCGGCATGGCCTAACCACAAGGGGGGGCCGCGAACGCTTATCCCTGCGGGGGCAGTCCGCCCCCAGAACGCAAAGGGATGCGGCCCACGGTAGCGCGGGCCGCGTTTATTTGCTTTAAGAGGGAAAATATGATATAATAAAAAATACCTATTTTTGGTGCGGGCATGTTTTGCAGCCCCTACGGCTCCCTTGGAGCGAATGGGTTTGAAATGTGTCTGGCTTTAAGTAGAGGGGATACGGTATCTGTTCAGGTGGCAGGAAAGATGGCCTGATGGGAGTTGGCACATAACCAGCCGCTTTGCGGAATACAGATTGTGAGAGACCAGTTGATTTGTAACGAGGAGGAGAGCCAAGAGGGAATCTTGACTCTCATTTTGATGCCGGGTAGAGCGCAACCAAATAGACAGGCGGTGAGTTGAATTTGGCAAAAGGAACGACAGAAAAAATGTGGCGCAAGGCTATGGGGCTTGCAGCTGCGCTGGTGTTCATCGGATTTGGCGCCGTGTTGGTCAGCTTGTTCCGCTGGCAGATCCTCCGCGGAGAAGAGATGAGCAACGCAGCTCTTGACCAGAGTTTGCGCAGCACCACCCTGAGCGCTATGCGGGGCACCATATACGACGCTACCGGCAAAGTGCTGGCTCAGAGCGCCAGCGTGTGGACCGTGGTGCTGGAACCCGCTTACTTTGAAAATTATGATGATCCGGAAGCCGCTAGGCGCAAAGTGGCTTCGGGATTGGCTTCCATTCTGGATATGGACGAGGAAGAGGTCTACGAAAAGACTCAGGGAAATTCCTATTTCGTCTATTTGAAACGGCGCGTGGAGACCAGTATCCGAGATGAGATCAATCAGTTCCTGGAGGACAACGAGCTTTCTGCTGGGGTGCGTCTCATTGAGGACTACAAGCGGTATTATCCCTATGGGACCGTGGCGTCCACGGTTCTGGGCTTTACCGGTACCGACGGTCAGGGCCTGGAAGGTTTGGAGCTCCAGTATGACACGGAGCTCAGCGGCACTGCCGGCCGTCTGATTTCCGCCCAGAACGCTTTGGGCACGGATATGCCTTTTGAATATGAGCAATATGTGGAGGCAGAGGACGGTTACAACCTGGTGCTCACCATTGACGAGACCGTTCAAAGCATCCTGGAGAAATATCTGGCGGAAGGCGTGGAGCAGTTCAATGTAAAGAACGGTGCCGTGGCCATTCTGATGGACGTGGATACAGGAGCGATCCTGGGCATGGCCACCACGCCTACCTATGATCCCAATGACCCCTTTACCATCTATGATGAGGGGCTTCAAGCGGAGATCGATGCCCTTTCAGGGGAAGAACAGGACGAGGCGTTCAACGCCGCCCAGCTGAAGCAGTGGCGGAACAAAGCCGTGACTGACACCTATTACCCTGGCTCCGTGTTTAAAATGTGTACGTATGCCATGGGATTGGAAGAAGGGGTAGTCTCAGAGGACAGCACCTTCACCTGTACCGGCGGTATCACGGTTCCTGGCTGGGATGACCCCATCAACTGCTGGTATCACGCGGGACATGGCACAGAGACGTTCCGGGAAGGCTTGTACAACTCCTGTAACCCTTGGGCCATTCATATCGGCCAGCTTCTGGGTGGGGAGACCTTTGCCAAGTACCGTGAAGCGTTTGGTTTTACAGAAAGCACCGGCATTGACCTGCCCGGTGAGGCGACCACACTGTACCACAGCGAGGAGGAGCTGGTGCTGACAGCCTCCAACTTGGCCGTGGAATCCTTCGGTCAGAACTTCTCTATCACGCCCATCCACATGATTACCGCAGCGGCGGCCATCGCCAATGGCGGTTACCTGGTGACTCCTCATGTGATGGATCGGATCGTGGATCAGGACGGCAACATTGTGGAGACCGCTGATACCAGCTATCGCCGGCAGGTGGTTTCCCAAGAGACCTGTGACGTGATCATCGATATTCTCCGTCAGAACGTGGAGGAAGGCACAGCCACCGGTGGTTATGTAGCTGGATATCGGGTCTGCGGCAAGACGGGTACCTCGGAAAAGGTTGCCCAGCACAACGAGGATCCTTCCAAGCCTATGGAATATATTGCTTCCTACTGTGGTTTCGCTCCGGCGGAGGATCCCAAATACGCGCTGCTGGTGTTCTTTGACGAGCCTGACGACGACACCAACGGCGGCTACAATGGCGGCAACGCCGTGGCAGGTCCCTACTTTGCCAAGATGATGGAAGAGATTCTTCCTTATCTGGGTGTGGAAGCTCAGTACAGCGATGAGGAATACGCGGCGCTGGATACGGTGGCTCCCAATGTGACGGGCCTCACCCTGGAAGAAGCCTACGCCGAACTGGAAGAGGCCGGGCTCACTTACTCTGTGGTAGGCGACGAGAGCGATGGTTCCATCGAAGTTACCGCTCAGGTGCCTCAGAGCGGCGGAGCGGTGCCTAAGGAAGGCAAGGTGGTCCTGTACACCAACGGTTACGATGAGGAATCCACTTATGTGGAAGTGCCCAGCTTTATCGGCTACGACGTGACCAACGCAAGTTATGTGGCCAGTATCAACCAGCTGCAGATCAGCGTCAGCGGATCCTCCTCGGATGCCGCTGAGGTGACGGGACAGAGCATCGCAGCAGGTGAGAAGGTGCAGATCGGCACCGTGATTACCTTGTCCTTTGTGGATAACACCAATGCGGAAACAGGCGCTACGGTAGAGTCCGAATAGCCCTGAAGAACAGATAAAATAATGGAAACGCAACGAGAGGGGTAGGAAAATGAGCAGCTTGTTGTATTTGTTGGTTTCAGTGATTGCCTTTGCCATTACGGCGGTGTTGGGTAAGTGGATGATCCCCTTCCTGCACAAGCTGAAATTCGGTCAGACTATCCGAGAAGTGGGACCCAGCTGGCATAAGAATAAGCAAGGTACACCCACCATGGGCGGATTGATGTTCATCCTGGGCATCGCCATTGCCATGATCTGCTGCCTGCCGGTGTTTTATTCCCTGGGGCTTGAAGAGACCATCCTTCAAAAAGCGAAGGTCTTTGCGGGCCTGGGTATGGCCGTGGCCTTTGGTGTCATCGGCTTTATGGATGACTACATCAGCATCCTGAAAAAGCGCAATCTGGGACTGACCGAACGGCAGAAGCTGGTGCTCCAGTTTGCTGTGGCAGCTGCTTATCTGGCCTCTGTCACTATGGCGGGCGGGTCTACCTCCACCACCATCCCCTTCGTGGGACAGCTGGACCTGGGTTGGTTCTATTATCCTCTGGCTGCTATCCTGATCGTGGGTATCGTCAATGCGGTGAACTTCACCGACGGCATTGATGGTCTGAATACCACGGTTTCCTTCTTCGCGTTTCTGTTCTTGGCCCTGTGCGCCGGCACTCTGTCCATGACGGGTCTCTCCGCCATGGGTCTGGCCAGCGCCGCCGCCTGCATCGGGTTCCTGATTTGGAACTGGCATCCGGCAAAGGTGTTCATGGGTGACACAGGCTCTCTGTTCATGGGCGGCATGGTGTGCGCCCTGGCTTTTGGTATGAATCTTCCCATTTTGCTGCTGCCTGTGGGATTTGTGTACATCTGCGAGATCGTTTCCGTGGTGCTTCAGGTTTCCTATTTCAAGGCCACCCACGGCAAGCGGCTGTTTAAAATGTCTCCCATCCACCATCACTTTGAGATGTGCGGTTGGAGCGAAGTGAAGATCTGCGTGGTCTTTGGACTGGTAGCCCTGTTGGGTGGCGCTGGCGCCTTGGCCTGCGTGATCTACGGCATCTAAATTTGGAAAGATCCACGGGTGTCTTGTTTGGCAAGGCGCTTTCGTGGATAGACTAAGATAAATGAAACAAAGAGAAAGGAGGGATCGCCATGGCGGTAGCGGGGAGAACTGCTCGGGGTTTGCGCAGAGTGCCGGGCGTTCCGGTTCCCAAAGCGCCCGAGCCCCGTCAGACTCGGACTCAGGAGGAGAAACGCCGGCGCAGGCCGGTCAAATATAAGCTGTTCAGCCTGGGAGCGGGTCTGGATATGCCCCTGCTCATCTTTATCCTGGTGCTTTTGGCCATTGGATTGGTGATGCTTTTCTCCGCTAGTTACGCGTACAGCTATTACCATTACGGAAATAGTTATTACTTTATTTCCAGGCAAGCCACCTTTGCGGTGGCGGGCGTCATCGCCATGTTGGTGATCTCCACTTTCGACTATCACCGGTTCCATCAGCTGGCGATCGTGATCTTCGGCGTTTCCATTTTCCTGCTGGTGTTCCTGCTCATCTGTCGGTATGCTCACATTGAGTCTATCGCCAGACCAGAGGGAACAGCTACCCGCTGGTTGGATTTTGGTTTCGTTTCCTTCCAGCCTTCGGAGATTGCTAAATTTGCCCTCATTGTCATGTTTGCTCATATGATCTCCCAAAACCTGGATAAGATGAGCACCTTCCGCTATGGCGTGGTGCCTTATGTAGGTATTTTGGCCTTGTTCGCTGCCTTGATTTACCTGGAGGACCATCTTTCCGCCACCCTGATTATTTTGGCCTTGGGAGCGATCCTCATGTTTGTGGGAGGCACCAAGCCCAAGTGGTTTATTTTGGGAGGCACCGTGTTGGTGGTCGGGCTAGTGGCCATTTTGATGGTCAAGGGAGGCTATCAGGTAAACCGTATCATGGTTTGGTTGGATCCCTTTTCCCCTGAACTGGATCCCGACTTGACCCACCAGACACGGCAGTCTCTGTATGCTATTGGTTCCGGCGGCCTGTTGGGCGTGGGCCTGGGACAGTCTCGCCAGAAGTACCTTTACCTGCCTGAGCCCCAGAACGACTTTATCTTCGCGGTGGTCTGCGAGGAGCTGGGCTTGGTAGGGGCGCTGGTCATTATCGTGTTGTTCGCCATGCTTATTTGGCGCGGCGTGTATATCTCCATCCATGCCAAGGATAAATTCGGCATGCTGCTTGGTTTGGGCATCACCTTCCAGGTGGGACTCCAAACGGTGCTGAATATCTGCGTGGTGACCAACACCATTCCCAATACGGGCATCAGCTTGCCCTTCTTCAGTTACGGCGGCACCGCTCTCTTGATGCTGCTGGGTGAGATGGGCGTTCTGCTGAATATCTCCCGAAGCGCCAACGTGGAAAAGACATGAGATTAGGGAGGTCTTTTCCAAGTCTTGAGAAAAAGGAAGTGGATTCGGAATGAAAGTTTTGTTCACCGGCGGCGGTACGGCGGGACATATCAACCCGGCTTTGGCCGCGGCTGGCTACCTGCTCCAGAAGGAACCGGACGCCCAGATCCTCTATGTGGGCAATAAGGGGGGCATGGAAGAACGTCTGGTGCCCCAGGCCGGGTATGAGATCAAGACCGTGCACATCTCCGGTTTTCAGCGGAAGCTGACCCCTAAGAATCTGTGGCGCAACGCCCAGACAGTGGTCCGGGTGTTTACTGCCACCGCCGAGGCCAAGAAGATCATCAAGGAGTTTGCCCCCGACGTGTGTGTGGGCACCGGCGGTTACGTCAGCGGCCCGGTGATCCGGGAAGCGGCAAAGCTGGGGATTCCTTGCGTGGTCCACGAGTCCAACGCCTATCCGGGAGTCACCATCCGGATGCTGGCTAAGTATGTTAAGACTGTGATGCTTGCCGTGCCAGATGCCAAAAAGTATTTCGATGACTCTGTCAACTGTGTGGTGACAGGCAACCCGGTGCGGGGCGAAGTGCTGGAGGCGGAGCGGGAAGCCTCTCGGAAAGAGCTGGGCCTAGATGACCGGCCGGTAGTGCTTTCCTTTGGGGGAAGCCTGGGAGCTTCTGCTCTGAATCGAGCCGCAGCCTACATGCTGGCCCAAAGTGCTAAAACGGGAGATTACCAGCACATTCACGGTTACGGTTCCCACGACGAGAAGTTCCTGGATGAGATCAAGGAATTCGGCCTGGATCTGGAGAAGAATCCTCAGATCCGGCTGTTGGAGTACATCGACAACATGCCTCAGTGTTTGTCCGCGGCGGACCTGGTCATTGGCCGGGCCGGGGCCATGACCTTGACGGAGATCGAGGCCAAGGCCAAAGCCTCCATTTTGATTCCTTCTCCCAACGTGGCGGAGAACCATCAGTTCCACAACGCCATGGCCCTGGTCAACCGGGGAGCGGCGGAGATCATCGAGGAAAAGAACCTGACCGGGGAAGTTCTCTGGGAAAAGGTACGCTCCATCCTGTCCGACAAGGAGCGGCTCCGGTCTCTGGGAGAGAATGCCGGGGAGATGGAGATCCGGGACGCCAACGACCGGATCTACCGAGTGATCAAATCGGCGGCTGGAATGTAAGGGAAACTCTCACCCAATAGGCGAGCGCCTCATAGTATGGCGTATGCTGAATTGGGTGAGGTGTTCTGTATGATCGTCATCGACGGCCCCGCGGAACTTTCCGGGGAGATCAAGATCCAAGGCGCGAAAAACAGTACCCTGCCGCTGCTGGCAGCCACCGTGTTGTGCAAAGGGCAGACCGTCCTACATAATTGCCCTCACTTGTCCGACGTGGACACTGCGGTGCGGATTTTGGAGCATCTTGGCAGCCGGTGTCATTGGGAGGGGAGCAGCCTGGTGGTGGATAACGCCATGACCTGCTGCCAGATCCCTCCCGACCTGATGCGGGAGATGCGGTCCTCCATTGTCTTTTTGGGGGCTATCGCCGCCCGGTGCGGGGAGGCCGAGCTGTGTTTCCCCGGCGGCTGTGAGCTGGGTCCCCGGCCTATTGACCTCCACCTGGACGCCCTGGGGCGGCTGGGAGTGGAGATCGAGGAGTCGGGCGGATACCTTCGCTGCCGGGCGCCCCAGGGGATCCGGGGAACGTACATTTCTCTGTCCTTCCCCAGCGTGGGAGCCACGGAAAACGTGATTCTGGCGGCGGTGTGTTCCAAGGGTACCACGGTGATCGCCAATGCCGCCAGGGAACCGGAGATTGTGGATCTGGCCGCGTACCTGAATCGGTGCGGCGGTCGAGTCTACGGGGCGGGGGAGAGCTGTGTCATCATCGACGGTGTGCAGGAGCTGTATGGCTGCGAGCACACGGTGATGCCCGACCGCATCGCTTCGGTGACTTACATGGCTGCTGCCGCAGTGACAGGGGGAAACATCACCTTGCGGGACGTGGACAATACTCACATCCTGCCCATGCTTTCTCCCTTTGAGCAGGCGGGATGTGAAGTGCGGCAGCTGGGAGGTGCCCTGAACATTATGGCTCCCCGACGGTTGAATGCTGTGCGGCACATTCGCACCATGCCATATCCTGGGTTTCCCACCGATGCCCAGCCGGTGGTGATGAGCATGGCGGCCGTGGGCCGGGGAACCAGCATCTTTGTGGAAAATATCTTCGAGAACCGCTATAAGCACGCTGAGGGACTCCAGCGTCTGGGGGCCAACATCAAGGTGGAAGGTAAGGTGGCCATCGTGGAGGGCGTGGAACAGCTCCGGGGAGCGCCGGTCATGTCCCACGATCTCCGAGGAGGCGCTGCTTTGGTGGTGGCCGGATTGGCGGCCCAGGGTAGGACCCTGGTAGACGGAGTGGAATTCATCCGCCGGGGATATGAGGATCTGGCGGGGAACCTGGCGAATTTGGGTGCCAGGATTCGAGAAGTGGAGAAAGACTCCAAGTAAGGGAAAAATGGGAATGTGGAAAGGAGGGATGGCTGTGAAACGAACTAGGAAGCAAACGGATCCTTGGGAGGGATATGAGTTTATCGATATCAATTCCCGCTCCGGAGAGGAGCCTCCGCGGTTGAGACCGATGCCGAGGCAGACATCCTCCCGGCGGCGGGAAACAACAAGGAGGACAGGCCGTTCCGCCGGAAGCAGGCCGGGCTCCCGTCCTTCCAGAGGGGAGCCCATTGCCCAGCCTTCCCGAGAGCCTCCTGGGAGAGGAGAACGAGTCCGGCGGCGTTCGGATCCCCGGGGAGGAATCCCTCCCTCGGAACGCAGACGGCAGGCCCGGGAAAGACCCGCTCCCAAAAAGCCTCTCAGCAAAGGTGCACGGCTGTTTCTGCTGGTGTTCACCTTGGTGTGCATGGTGGCCATCACAGCGTTCCTGTGTGTGTTCCTGCTCTTTAAAGTGCGTACCATCGAGGTCACCGGAGATGTGGTGTATGAGCAGTCCGCCATTTTAGAAGTGTGCGGTTACGAGGTGGGAGATAATTTGGCGCTGCTCACCACAGATGACAAAGAGCAAGCTTTGGAGGAACTGCTCCCCTACGTGGAGGACGCGGAGATCCTACGGCATTTCCCCAGCGGTTTGGAGATCCACATCACTGCCGCTCAGAAAACAGCCTGTATTTCCAGCGGGGGCCAGTGGTTCGCTGTCAGCGGCAAGGGGAAGATCCTGGAAGTTCTTTCCGAACCGGCGGAAGGAATCATGCAAGTGACGGGTGTGACCTTGACAGACGCCAAAGTGGGCGGTCAGGTCCAAGCCCAGGACGAGGACTACCAGGAAGCCTTAGAGACCATCCTCACGGTGCTGAACGAATGGAATGCCGCAGGGGATTTCGTCAGTCTAGATGTGACAGACTTGTACAATATCACCATGAACTACCAAAACCGGATTCTGTTTGAACTGGGAAGCACAGCCGGTTTGGACTACAAGGTGGATTACGGTATTCGTCTTGTCTACGAGGAATTGGACTCCAACGATACCGGTACGCTGGACCTTTCGCTGGCAAACGAAGTGAGGCGGGCTTACTTTACAGCCACCAATTCCAGCCTGGAAAGCACGTTCAGCGCAAGCTCCTCCAGTGATGGAGACAGCGGAGACGATACCTCGGATTCCGACACCAGTTCTGATGACGGAAGCGGTGATGACAGCGCCAATACGGAGGACGGCGGTTCCGCTGACGGTACTGACCAGGATGCTGGTGGCGACACCTCAGATGACACTGGGGAAGAAACCAGCGAGGACACTGTCAGCCAGGACCGGGGAGGGGACATCCCCGACACCATCTTTACAGGCTGACAGCCGCCGAAACCACTGTTTTTTTAAAAGCAGGAGGCGCTGGTCTTGTGGAAATTTTCCATAGCTTGTGAACAGATGGAAAAGTTTCCGCTTTACAGCCGCTTTTTTCAAGAATTTCCTTGAAATTTTCCCGGAAAAGTGATAGATTATACCATGTAACATTCTGAAAAAACTGTAACGCCATGGGGCTTTACACGAACCGAAATAGATTGTTGTGAGATCGAAAAAGCCAAGGAGGACTATATCATGCCTTTTGAAGTTGACAACCTGCTCAATGAAACTCCTCAAACCATAAAAGTAGTCGGCGTGGGCGGCGGCGGCGGAAACGCTGTTAACCGTATTGCCAGTGCCGGTGTGCGCAGCGTAGAGCTGGTGTGCATGAATACCGATAAACAAGCCTTGCAGCGCTCTCAGGCTGCTGTGAAGATCCAGATCGGCGAAAAGCTGACCCAGGGCCGGGGCGCCGGCTCCAAGCCCGAGATCGGCGAGAAGGCCGCGGAAGAAAGCCGCGAGATCATCGCCAACACCCTGAAGGATGCCGACATGGTGTTCATCACTGCCGGCATGGGCGGCGGTACCGGTACCGGTGCTGCTCCCAAAGTGGCTCAGATCGCTCGGGAACAGGGCGCTTTGACCGTTGGCATCGTCACCAAACCTTTTGCCTTTGAGGGCCGCCGCCGTATGGAGCAGGCTGAAAAGGGCATTGCCGCTCTCCGTGAGCAGGTGGACTCCCTGGTGGTTATCCCCAACGAGCGTTTGAAGCTGGTCAGCGAGGAGCGCATCACCTTGGCCAACGCCTTTATCGTGGCTGACGATGTGCTGCGTCAGGGCGTGCAGAGCATCTCTGACTTGATCCAGCTGCCCGGTATCGTCAACCTGGACTTCGAGGACGTGAAGTCCGTTATGGCTAACGCAGGCTACGCTCACATGGGCGTGGGCCATGCCAGCGGCAAGGACAAGGCCGAGCAGGCTGCTATGGCCGCTATTTCCAGCCCCCTGCTGGAGACCAAGATCGCCGGTGCCAAGGGCGTTATCATCAACATCACTTCTTCTCCGGACATTGCTCTGGACGAGATCGATACTGCTTCTCAGATCGTCACCGAGCGGGCTCACGAGGACGCCAACATCATTTGGGGTGCCACCTTCGACGAGAACATGGAGGACGAGATGTCCGTCACCGTTATCGCCACTGGTTTTCAGGGTTCCGAAGGAGAAAAGGCCAAGGGCGCCGATTCTCTGAACGTGGATATGGATCTGGACGATGACGATTTCCTGGGCGATGTGCCTTCCGCGGCATCTTCCGCTCCCACTCGTTCTTCCCGGAGCCAGGAGCCTCGGGTAGATCCCGCCGTTATCGATGACGACGACACCTTCACTGACATCATGTCCATTTTCAATCGGAAGTAATTTCACATAGCCAATACGTGAGAAAAAGGGATGCGCCAACGCGGCATCCCTTTTTTTACGAATAAAAGCATTAGGGAGGACTTACCATGAGCAAATGGATCGACGGGGTGCATCACATTGCACTGAAACCCACTGCGGAACAGTACGAAGAGACCGTAAAATTTTACACAGAACTTTTGGGTCTGGAGATCAAACGGACCTGGGGCGACCCTCAGCGGCCTAACATGATGATCTCTTGCGGGGATAACTCCTGTTTGGAGATCCTTAGCAGCGAAACGCCTGCTCCTCGGGGCGGCGCTTTGGATCATCTGGCTTTTGCCACCACCAAGGTGGACGAGCTGATCGAGCGGGTTCGTGAGGCTGGCTACGAGATCGCCATTGAGCCCAAAGATACTGATGCCATCGGAGCTCCCATCCATATCGCATTCTGCTATGGTCCCATCGGGGAGTACATTGAGTTTTTCTGGGAGAAATAATCATGGCGGAGACACTGCGGGTAAACACCAAGGACTTGGGGGAGATTGCTCCCACGCTGCGGGCAGGGCAGAGGGTGCTGCTCTCCGGAGTGTGCTATACTTCTCGAGATGCTGCCCATAAGCGGATCACTCAGATGCTGGACCGAGGGGAGAAGCCTCCCTACGACTTGCAAGGAGCCGCCATCTATTATGCCGGACCCACTCCCGCTCCGGAGGGACTGGCTATCGGTTCCTGTGGTCCCACTACCAGCGGACGTATGGATCCCTACACTCCTCGTTTTCTGGACTTGGGCTTGAAAGCCATGATCGGCAAGGGCAAGCGCAGCCCAGAGGTGGTGGAAGCCATCCAGCGAAACGGTGCGGTGTATTTCTGCGCCATTGGTGGAGCGGGTGCCTTGGCAGCCCAGTGCATCGAGAAGGCGGAGGTTATCGCCTTTGAGGACCTGGGATGCGAGTCGGTAAAAAGGCTTGTTTTGAAGGATTTCCCCCTGATCGTGGCCATTGACAGTGTGGGGGGCAACATTGTAAAATAAGGCTTTCCGGAAAGTTAATGTCCGGAAAAGCGGACATTTCCACAGAAGGAGAGACGTTGTTTGTTTGATATGATTATGAAGGCTTTTGTCCCTGGCTACGGCCAAAAGGACGAGCCTAGCGTGCGGGAAAAAAGTGGTCGTGTGGCAGGATTGGTAGGGATCGTCACAAACCTGCTGCTGTTTGCCATTAAGCTTGTGGCAGGATTTATTTCCGGCAGTGTGGCGGTTATGGCAGACGCTGTGAACAACTTGACGGATTCCGGTTCCTCCATTGTGATGCTTGTGGGCTTTAAGCTGGCGGGAAAGCCCGCTGACGAGAAGCACCCCTTCGGCCATGCCCGTATCGAGTATCTTTCCGGAGTGATCGTGTCCTTTATTGTCCTGTTCTTGGGTGTGGAGTTGGGCATGACCTCCATTGAAAAGATCATTAGTCCGGAAGCTGCGGAGTTTAACGCGTTGACGATTACGGTGCTGGTGGCATCCATTCTCATCAAGCTGTGGCAGTGCTTTTTCTACCGCAGCGTGGGGAAAACCATCCACTCTGATACGGTGTTTGCCACCTCTAGTGACAGCCGTAACGACGTGATTGCCACCTCAGTGGTTCTGCTGGGGGCAGTGATCACACAGCTTACCAACTTGAATTTGGACGGTTTTCTGGGTCTTGCGGTGGCTGCCTTCATCGTGGTGTCCGGCGTGAAGCTGATCATGGAGACAGGTAATCCTCTGCTGGGCATGGCTCCGGACGAAAACCTGGTCAAGACCATCTACGAGAAGATCCTGTCCTATGAGGGAATTTTCGGTATCCACGACCTGACGGTCCACAACTACGGAGAAGGCAAATGCTTCGCCTCTGTTCATTGCGAGGTTCCTGCGGAGCGGGATATTCTCATCAGCCACGACATCATTGACAACATCGAGCGGGACTTTCAGCGGGATCTGGGAATTCACCTGGTCATCCATCTTGACCCGGTTGTCACTGAGGACGAGCGTACCAACAAGCTGCGGGACCAAGTCCGGAAGTTGCTGCGGGTGGTGTATCCCCAGGCATCGGTGCATGATTTCCGTGTGGTGTGGGGCGTGACCCATTCCAACGTGGTGTTTGATATCGCTGTGCCTTTCTCCCTGAAGGAGACCGACCAGCAGATCAAGGAGCGGGTGGATCAAGCCATTAAGACTCTGGATCCGGATTACCGCACTGTGGTCACTGTGGACCGGGAAAGTACCGTAAACGAGCTGGAATCCTAACAAGCGCTGAGAAAAATGTGGAAAAAATAAGGGCCTCCCAAAAGGGAAGCCCTTATTTTATTTGGTTTTATAGCATTTGTGTCAGGCGTTTTCGCCAAAGAATTGATCGTACCACACGATAAAGGAGTAGAAGGACCAGATCTTCTGCATGTTCTTGGCCTTGCCTTCCTTGTGGTCGTTCAGCAGCTTCATCAGCTCCGAGGTGACGAAGAACTTCTCCGCGGTGGCGCTTTGGAAGGAATCCTTCACCATGTTGTAGTACTTGTCCTCCCGCAGCCAGTCGGACAGAGGCACCGGGAAGCCCAGCTTCTTCATCTTGGCGGTCTCCTCGGGAAGCTGCTTCAAGGCGGCGGAACGCAGCGCCTTCTTGGTGGTCTCCGTGGCGCAGTCGGCCCGGTAGCGGCTGGGGATCCGGCAGGACAGCTCCAGCATCTTCTTGTCCAGGAAAGGCACCCGCAGCTCCAAAGAGTTGGCCATGCTCATCCGGTCGGCCTTCAGCAGGATGTCGTAGATCATCCAGGTGTGCATGTCCACGTACTGCAGCTGAGTGGGCTCGTCCAGGCCCTGGACCTCGTCAAAGTAGCGCTTACTGTATTCTTCGGGCAGCTTGGAGGTGATCTTCCGCTTCAGGTATTTCTGCCGTTCCGCGGGATCGGTGAACACGTAGTTGGCTCGCATAAACCGCTGATAGGGCTCCATGCCGCCACGAATGATGAAGTGCTTGCCCTTGAATTCAGGCATCCGTTTGGCCACAGCGCCGGCCAATTTCCGCACAGGGCGGGGTACCTTCCGAGTGTACTGGGCGAAGTGGCCGCCCTGGAGGTACATGGGATACCCGCCGAACAGCTCGTCAGCGCCTTCGCCGGAGAGCACCACCTTCACATACTTCCGGGCGTTCTGGGCCAGGAAATACAGGGGGATCTCAGAGGGGTTGGGCAGGGGCTCGTCCNGGGGTTGGGCAGGGGCTCGTCCAGCATGTACTGGATCTTGGGCATGGCTTCAAAGAACTCGTCGGCGGACACCTTGTTGGAGATGTTTTCCACGCCGATGGTCTTGGAGAATTTCTGGGCGTAGGGAAGCTCGCTGTACTTTTCCTCTTCGTAGCCCACAGAGAAGGTTTTCACCTTTTCCGTGCCCTTGGAGATCTCACGAACCACGTAGCTGGAATCCACGCCGGAGGAGAGGAAGCATCCCACCTCCACGTCGGAGATCTGGTGCATGGCCACGCTCTCGGTAAACTCTTTCTGGATGGCCTCCTCCCAGTATTCCAGGGACTTATCCTCCTCGATGTTGTACCGGATCCGGTAATACCGCTCTACGGACAGTTTCCCGTCCTTGTAGATGAAGCAGTGGGCACCGGGCAGCTTGTACACGTTCTTGAAGATGGTGGTCTCGTTGGGTATATACTCGTAGGAAAGATACTCGGGGATCTTAGACTCATCCAGTTCCTTCACAAAGCAGGGATGGGAGAGAAAGCTCTTGATCTCCGAACCGAAGAGGAACTGGTCCCCGTTTTTGTAGTAGTAGAAGGGCTTGATGCCAAAAATATCCCGGGCGCCGAACAGTTCTTTCTTCACGCTGTCCCAGATGACAAAGGCGAACATGCCCCGCAGCTTCTGGAGGATCTCCTTGCCGTATTCCTCGTAGCCGTGGAGGATGGTTTCGGAGTCGGTGCGGGTCTTAAAGACGTGGCCCTTTTTCAGCAGGTCCTCCCGCAGGCTCTGGAAGTTGTAGATCTCACCGTTGAAGGTGAGCACCTTGGTGCCGTCCTCGTTGAGCAGGGGCTGGCGTCCGCCTTCCAGGTCGATGATGGACAGCCGCCGGAATCCCAGGGACACGTCCTGATCCACATAGTAGTCCGCGTCGTCAGGGCCACGGTGGATGATCCGGTCGGCCATGGCCTTGATCACGTTCTCAGGGCTGGCCACTTCCGGTGTGTTTTTAAATCCAACAAAACCGCACATGGGCAGGATCTCCTTTCGCTTCTGTGTAGGTCATTGTTTATGAAATCAGTTGGCGGTACTCCGCCTTCAGCTTGCCGCCGCAGACTTCCACGCACCGCTTGGAGAGCACCTCCAGAGCGTCCAGGAAGCCCTGGGAGAGGGCAAGCTCCTTCTTTACCAGGGAAAGCTCCGTGCAGCCCAGGATCACGCTGTCGCAGCCAGCTTCAAACAGCTGGACGCTTGCCTGACGTAGCTTTTCTGGATCAGCGGGCCGCCCGGCCTTGATGTCGTCGTAAATCAGGGACATGGTCAGCTCCTGGCCCCGCTCATCAGGCAGAGCCCACTCCAAACCGGCCTTTTCCAAGGCCTTCTGGAACAGTCCCGTGCTGGCGGTGCCGGTGGTGGCTAAAATTCCCGCTTTTTTCTTACCAGCGGCGGAAAGCTCCTGGGCGGTCTCCTCCACCATGTGGAGAAAGGGCACGGAAACACTGCTGGAAAGCTCCTGGTAAAAGTAGTGGGAGGTGACGCAGGGAGCGCACAGCACCTGAGCGCCCATGGTTTCCAGAGAATGAGCCATGCCTTCCAGCACCGGCAGTGGAGAGGGCTTGGTCCGGTCCAGGATGTAAGAGGTGCGGTCCGGCACCTGAGGATTGTTGAACACCATAATGTTCAAATGCTCCTGGTCGGTTTTCGCGTCGGTCATCCGGATGATGAGCTCCAGCAGGTAAGCGGTGGCCATTGGCCCCATGCCGCCGATGATGCCCAAGGTTTTCATGGCGTCCCTCCTTTGGCGGTGCGGCTCAGTCCCGCAGGCCCTTGTTGCCGAAATAGCGCCGGTATTTCTCAAAATAATGGAATTGGTTCTTCTGGTAGTTGATCCACCGCTTCAGGGAACGGTCCCCCTCGTAGTAGTAGGAGTGGCACACTTTCCCAGCCTTGATCAGCGCTCTGGCTTCTGCCTTTACGCTTTCGCTTTTCACGTAGTCGAAGATGATCTTGGTGGGGATGATGGTCCACAGCACCTTGTTTTTCGCCACAGTGCAGGGCATATCCTTGTGGTAGATCACGTCATCCACCAGCCACTTGGCCAGATTGTAGCCAGCGGCGGTGACGAAATAGCTGCTGCGTCCCTGACGCAGGTTCATCTCGAACAGCTTGTATTTGCCGTCCCGATGGTCGTATTTCATGTCGAAATTGGCAAAGCCCACGTAGCCGATGCCTTCCAGGAAGTTTTTCATCATCTCGTTGAGCTTCTCATCATAGCCGTTGACGATGGCGGCATAGCTGCCGATTCCTTCAGGGGAATGCTCCTCCAACAGGGCGTTGCCTAAAGCGATGAGCTTCACTTTCTTGTCACGGCCGCAGTAGCAGTTCATCACCCGCATGTTGCTGTCGTCCCCGGGAATATACTCCTGGAGGATCAGATGGTCCTTGTAAGAGGAGGAGTAAATGGCTTCCAGAATGGCGTTAAATTCCGCCTGAGTCTTTGCCACAAACACCTTCTTCTTGTGGGGGAACCGGCAGTTCCAGTAAGCCACGGAGTTGGAAGGCTTGATGATCACCGGGAAATCAAAAGGCAGCTCCACGGTTTTGTAGTCCTCGTAGGAGCAGGTGGTGGTCTTGGGGAAGGCGAAGCCGTGCTCGGTGCACACCTGATAGAAGCTCTCCTTGATGGAAAGCCGCATCAGAAGCTCCTCGTCGATGCACTCGAACGTGTACACGCCCCGGAGTTTTTCTTGATTGCGCACCAGCAGCTTGATGTAGTTATCCCCGCAGGGGACCAGGAGCAGTTTCTTGCCGCTGCCCTCATAGCGCTTGGCGAAGTCCAACAGTGTCTTGACGAACACCGTGTCGTCCTCCAGGTTGGGTTCCACCACTTCCACGGTGACGATCTTACTGGCAAGACAAGGGCCTAACACCCCTTTGCCGATGGCCACCGACTTGATCCCGTACTCCTGATGGAAAGAGCGGGCCATACCGTATACGTTGATGTCGCTGCCCAGCAGGACAGGCTGAAAATCGATTTCCTGGTTCATGTTTACGATCCCTCTTTTTAAAATCTCAGGCGCTCATCTGGGAAAACGGGGCAATGCTCCGGTTCCCAGATTGGTTCAAAGACACCTCAAAAAACGTTACGCCGCTTGGCGGTTCTGCTCGTTGCCGAAAAACTCTTTATACCACACAAGGAAGGTGTACACGGTCCACACCCGGCGGCTGTTGTCCGCCTTGCCGGCCCGATGGTCGTCCAGAAGCTTTACCAGCTTTTCCGTATGGAAGAACTTCTGGGCATTGGCCCCGGTGAATTCCTCCCGGACGATGTTGTAATACTTGTCCTCTTTCAGCCACACTCGAGTGGGCACAGGGAAACCCAGCTTCTTTTTAGAAGCCCACTTGTCAGGCATCCGCCGGAGGGCGGCTTTACGCATGGCGTACTTGGTATTCTCGCTGTTGACACGGTACTTTGTGGGGATCCGTCCCGCCAAAGCCATGATCTTCTTGTCCAGGAAGGGCACACGCAGCTCCAGGGAGTTGGCCATGCTCATCTTGTCGGCTTTCAGCAGGATGTCGCCTACCATCCACATGTTCAAATCCAAGAACTGCATCTTGGTGACAGGATCCTTGTCCGCTACCATGTCATAATAGGGCTTGCACAGGGTTTCGGGAGCGGGAGCGGAAGTGGGGTTCTTCAAAAGAGCCCGCCGCTCTTTACGGGTGAACATATAAGCGTTGCCGATGAACCGCTCTTCCAGATGCTTGCCGCGACGCACCAGGAAGTTCAGGCCCCGGTGAGCGGGCAGCATTCCGGCCACATTGCCGATCAGTCTCCGGATGGGGAAGGGGATCTTGTCGTACCAGGGCATCTCCAAGGGCTCCTTGTAGATGTTGTACCCGCCGAAGATCTCGTCGGCGCCTTCGCCGGAGAGCACCACCTTCAAGTGTTTGGCGGCGGTGTTGCACACAAAGTACAGGGCCACTGCGGCAGGATCCGCCAGAGGCTCGTCCATGTGGTACTGGATCTTCCCAAAGTTCCCCCAGAACTCCTCGGGGGTGATGATCTTACTGATGTTCTTCACCGGGATCTGCTCGGAAAGCTCCTGAGCGTAGCTGATCTCGTTGTACTTGGTACCATTGTCAAACCCCACGGTAAAGGTCTTGTCCACATGAGCGGAGCAAGCCACATAGCTGGAGTCCACGCCGGAGGAGAGGAAGGAACCAACCTCCACGTCGGAGATCTTATGGGCTTCCACCGAGTCGTCGAAGGTCTTTTCGATCTCGTCTACCCAGTAGTCCAGGGATTTGTCCTCTTCAGCGTTGAATTCCGGCAGCCAGTACCGGGTGATCTCCATCTTCCCGCTCTGATAGCGGAAATAGTGGGCAGGAGGCATTTTGTAGACCCCTTTGAAGAAGGTCTCCGGTCCGGGGGAATACTGGAAGGAGAGGTAGTTCTCCAATGCCTGCTCGTTCAATTCCTTGTGAAAATGGGGATGGTGCAGGAAACTCTTGATCTCCGAGCCGAACATCAAGGTGCCTTCCATCCTGGTATAATACAGAGGTTTGATGCCGAAGAAGTCACGGGCGCCGAAGAGCTCCTGCTTTTCCTTGTCCCAGATGACGAAGGCAAACATGCCCCGCAGCTTGTTCAGCAGCTTTTCGCCGTATTCTTCATAGCCGTGGAGGAGCACTTCAGAGTCGGTGGCGGTCTTGAACACATGACCTGCCTTCAGAAGGTCCTCTTTGATTTCCCGATAATTGTAGATCTCCCCGTTGAAGGTGAGGACTTTGCTGCCATCCTCGTTCAAAATGGGCTGGCGTCCGCCTTCCAGGTCGATGATGGAAAGCCGCCGAAACCCCAAGGAGATGGAACCGTCCATATAATAATCCGCGTCGTCAGGGCCACGGTGACGGATGGCGTCCGTCATAGAGCGGAGCACACCTGCATCCTGCTGAGTGTCGCCGCCGTCAATAAATCCAACGAATCCGCACATGGTCGTTACCTGCCTTTCTCTAGCCTGTTTCGAGAAAAAATCTTACCTTTTCCCGAAACCACTCGTCTTATTATTCTACCACAAAATGGGGGAGAATGACAAATACTATTTTCCTTTTTCTGATTTGACCTATTTTTCCTGTTTCAAAGGGACATCTCTGACTCAAAATGGAAAATGCCTTCCTTTCCAGACAGAAGCGCCGGGACAGAAAGGCAGATAAATTCCAGATAGTAAAATTTATGTATTATTATACAGTTTATAAATCTAAAAATGCGCAAATCCACCCGTAAAGGCCTAATGTGGAAAATTTTACCCTTAGCGGGAAATGGACCGTTCTGTATTTTGCACCAGCTCAAACAGAGAAGGGGCATACTGGGGATATTCGCTCAGAAGGATATCGGGGCTGAGCGGAGGCAATGTTTCCAAATTCACGCCGACAGCGTCTTTGGAACTGTTTCCATCCAGCAGATACTGAGCTTGAGCCTCTTCCATAACCATGTGAGTGCCTGCCTGGGGAACACAGAGTTGACGGTCCAGGGAGAACATCTCCTGAGGATTTTTCCCTCGGGAGGAGTAGAGCATGCGGAACATCTTGTAGAGCCCGTCAGAAAGATAGGCGGACACATGGCGAGTGACCCCTTCACTATTGATTTTTTTCAGGATTCCAAATACAATATGAAGGGAATTCACCAAAACCCGGAACTGATACTCTGTGGAAGGATCATTTTCGAGTTCTTGGGGCTCCTGAGAGGGGACAGGCACCTGACCCACAGACACGGCAGCGCCGTTGCGGTGGGGTGTACGGCCCAGCAGATAGTCGCAGGAGACCTGGTAGTAGTTGGCAGCCCGGACAAGGAAATCCAGGCCGCATTCTCGAATGCCTTTTTCATAGTGGGAGAGCAGCGCCTGGGAAATTCCCAGGTCCGCGGCAGCTTTCTTTTGGCTGAATCCGCGCTCTTTTCGCAAAAGCGTCAAGATCCTCGGAAAATCGCTGTTCGTCATAAAGAGCACCTCGATTGTCGCCGAGACCGTAGGAACAGCCTCGGAAAAGATGGTCTATTAGGGGCAAAAAATGATGAAAAGTTGAATAACTGGGATAATTATACAATACATAGAGAAATTGTAAATGCCTTGCGGGAAATAAAAGCAAAGAAAATGTAAAAAATGCCCTTTATTTTTTGTGAGGAAGGAGAGGTTTTTATGAAATCTTACGTGATTCACCTGATTCGTAACATGCCGTGTGAGGGGAATTTGGAAGGTAGATACATTGGAAGAACGGAATCTCCCCTGGCAGGTTCCTCCATTGGAGACCTGTTAGAGCTGAAACGGAAATACCGTTACCCGGAGGTCTCGGCCTATTATGCCAGTCCTTCTACCCGATGCGTGGACACGCTGAAACTGCTCTATCCGGACGCGGATCCGGAAGTGGTGTTGGAAATGGCCGAGTGTGATTTCGGCGACTGGGAAAACAAGCGGGTGGAGGACCTGCAAAAGGATCCCAAGTTTCTCCAGTGGATGGAACAGGGTGGCCAGACCGCGCCTCCCAACGGAGAAAGCGGCGTGGTCTTTCTTCAGCGGGTGTGTAAAGGCTTTGAGACTTTGGTCCAGAACATGATGGTAAAAGGGGAGACCAGCGCTGTTCTGGTCACCCACGCTGGTGTGATCACCGGGCTGCTGTCTGCCTACGGACTGCCTCGGGCTCAGCCTTACGAGTGGATGTGCCAGCCGGGCTGCGGCTACTCGGTGCGGATCCCCCCCAGCCTGTGGATGCGTTCCATGGTGATGGAGGTTTACGCTACACTGCCCCAAAATGACCAGGGAGAGCGGCCGGATCACTTGGTGGTGGACATTGCTCGGGAAGCGGCCCAGCGGGCCTGGGGACAGCAGAAAGAGGGAACCCCGGAGGAGGGGGAAACTGAGGCTTGACAAAAAAATGTTCCCGGCCTATAATGCCTTCAAAAGAGTATGATCGGTAAAGACAGCGAAGGGAATAAGACGGCGGAACGCCCCTCAGAGAGCCTGCGGCAGGTGGGAGCAGGCGGGTGTCCGGCGGGATAGCTCATCCCTGAGTCTCCTGGCCCGAAGTCGATTTAGGGCAGGACGTGTGGCGGCGTTATCCGCCGGGCCTGTAAAGGCTGAAAGGGTGGGGAAAGATCCCCGCCGAACTCGGGTGGTACCGCGGAGTATGCTTCGCCCCGGGCGCGATGGAATCGTCGTGCCCGGGGCTTTTTTTCGGCCGCCCAATGGGAAAATGTGTCAGAAAGGACGAGACAAATGAATCAAGGGTTTCGGAAGTACAAGCCGTTTCAGCCCATTCCTTTGGAGAATCGGACGTGGCCCGGCAAGGTGATCACCAAGGCGCCGGTGTGGTGCAGCGTGGACCTTCGGGACGGCAACCAGGCCCTGGTAAATCCCATGAACCTGGAGCAGAAAGTGGAGTTTTTCCGTATGCTCACTGCCATGGGGTTTCGGGAGATCGAAGTGGGGTTCCCCGCTTCCTCGGAGACGGAGTATGAGATCCTTCGCACCCTCATCGAGGAGGACCTTATCCCCCAGGGGGTCACCATCCAGGTACTGGTCCAGGCCAGGGAGCACTTGATCCGGCGGACGTTCCAGGCTATCCAAGGAGCCAGGGATGTGATCGTCCACTTCTACAATTCCACCTCCACTCTCCAGCGGAAGGTGGTCTTTGACACCGACATGGACGGGGTGATCGATATCGCTGTGGAAGGTGCCAGGCTCATCCGCTCTCTGACGGAAGAACTGCGGCGGGAGCAGCCTGAAACCCGCATCCGCTACGAGTATTCCCCGGAAAGTTTTTCCGGTACAGAGGTGGAAAACTCCGTGCGTATCTGCGACAGGGTGTTGGAGGAGCTGGGAGCTTCACAGGAGGAAAAGGTGATCCTGAACCTGCCCAACACCGTGGAGATGAGCACCCCCAACACCTACGCCGACCAGGTGGAATACGTGTGCAGGCATTTGCGCCACCGTGACAGCGCCATCATCAGCCTTCATCCCCACAACGACCGGGGCACCGCTGTGGCGGCCACAGAGCTGGGGCTCATGGCTGGAGCGGAGCGGGTGGAAGGAACCCTCTTCGGCAACGGAGAGCGCACTGGCAACGTGGACATCATGAACCTGGCTATGAACCTCTATTCCCAGGGCGTGGATCCGCAGCTGGATTTCTCCCACATGAACCATATCAAGGAGATCTACGAGGAATGCACCCAGATGAAGGTCTCTCCCCGCCATCCCTACGCGGGGGAGCTGGTGTTCACTGCCTTTTCCGGTTCCCACCAGGACGCTATCAACAAGGGTGTCAACTACATGGCGAAGCATTCTTCCCCCTACTGGGAAGTGCCCTACCTGCCTATTGACCCCGCTGACCTGGGCCGTCAGTACGAGCCCATTGTGCGGATCAACAGCCAGTCCGGCAAGGGCGGAGCCGCCTTTGTCATGCGCCAGGCCTTTGGGTACCAGCTGCCTAAGGCCATGCATCCGGAGTTCGGCGCTTTGGTAAAAGCTGCCTGCGAGCGCGCCCACCGGGAGCTGAATCCTGGAGAGGTGTTCGCCATTTTCCAGAAGGAGTATTTGGACATCATCCATCCCTATCACCTGCTGACTTACCGCATCTTCGAGGAGAACGCGGGCCAGGGCCAGGTGGTGGTGGATTTCGAGGGCGTCATTCGGTACCACCGGGTGAACAAGGAAGTGGCCGGCCGGGGCAACGGTCCCATTGACGCGTTCTTTAACGCCCTCCGAGCTCTCGGCCTGACGGAGTACGAGTTCGTGTCCTACAGCGAGCATGCCGTCTCCACAGGTGCTGACTCCAAGGCTGTGTCCTACATCCAGCTTCGCCACGGGGAAGAGATCCTGTTCGGCGTAGGCATGGACAGCAACATCAGCGTTGCCTCTATCAAGGGTATCATCTGCGCCATCAACCGCCGTGAAGCAAAATCAAAACAGTAACAAGAAAAGGGGCCGCCGCCAACGCAGCGCGCCCCTTTTTTTATTTGTTCCTATCACAGCGCCGCCAGCTGACCCAGCATCAGGAAGATCCCCATCAGCACCGGTTGGTGAGCCAGATAGATCACCAGACTGTGGCGGCCCAGAAAGCTCAGTGGCCGCACTCCAAGGGTGAGAAGCTCTTTGGCTTTCTCGTTTCGGGAGAGAACACCCCACAGGAAATACCCTGCACAGTACAGGAAAAACCAGGGTAACAGAGGAAAATAATCCGTGCTCCAAAAAGTGGGGGAGGGAAATCCCAGCACGGCCGTCACATCTGTGGTGTAAAGCCATTCCGGCAGGTGACACAGCACCAGCCCTTCAAATCCCAGACTGCCTCGGGACACGTTCCTGGTGAGGAAAAACAATGCCAGCGCACCCAAAAGCCCCGCCCAGTCAGGCAGCTTTCGGAACAGCTTGTCCAGAGGGATCATCAACAGGGCGGAAAGCCCCAGCAAGTTCAGCACCCCGTAAAGGATCCGCTGGGAGGGCATGGCAAGCAAGGTGATCAGGGTGATCGCTGTGGCGCACCCCACCAAAAGCAAACCACGTTTTACATGACGGCGGGAAAGCCGCCAGCACATTCCCGACAGGAGAATGAAGGTCCAGCAGATGCTTTGCTGCCAGAGATATCCAGGCCAGTCGTTGTACCAGGGAGCGGGCAGCCGGAAAATATCCACCAGATCGTACATACCGTGGTAGGCAATCATGCTGATGAGGCAGAGCCCTCGCACTGTGTCCAGCAGGTGGAATCGTGCCGGTTTCTCCAAGGAGCTCAATAGCCCAGCACCCCTTTCAGAGACTCGTCGTCAATGATCCATTGATCCACGTTGATGATCCGGTAATGATCCCGGTTGTCCCGGACCACCACTTCTTTGATCCCAGCATTGATGACCATCCGTTTGCACATGGAGCAGCACATGGCGTTTTTTACATATTCGCCGGTGGGAACCTCTTTGCCCACCAGGTACAAGGTAGCGCCGATCATGTCCCGGCGGGAAGCGCAGATGATGGCGTTGGCCTCCGCATGGACACTGCGGCAAAGCTCGTACCGTTCGCCCCGGGGGATGCCCAGCTTGGTCCGCAGGCAGTAGCCTAGGTCGGAGCAGTTCTGCCGACCTCTGGGAGCTCCCACGTAGCCGGTGGAAATCACCTCGTCGTTTTTCACGATGACGGCCCCGTACAGCTTCCGCAGGCAGGTGCCCCGTTGGCTTACCGCCTCCGCCAGATCCAGATAGTAGTTGATTTTATCCCGCCGCTCAAGCCCTTCCATGGAGGATTCCCCTTTCTTATGTCCCAAGGGCCGCCGCCCTTTGGTTTCTCTTTTCAGATATTATACCTGGTTGGGGCGGGTTTGGCAACTTTACATTTATCTGGGGAAATGGTACAATTCTTTCATACCGTTTTGGGGAAGGGGAGGAAGCCATGGAAGGGACTCTGCTAGGGTGTGCTCTGGCACTGCTGGTTTTCGCCGGGTTTCAATACTGCGGCGTGATTTTGGCTGGAGCGGCCCTTCCGCGGGAGAGTGCCGGAATTCGGCTTCTTTTCGGCAGTGTGTGGGGAAGCGCCTTGCTTCAATGGCTGCCGGTTGTGTTCGCTTTTTTTCTGGATTTCACCCCTTTGGCCCTGCTCTGCGGACTGGCGTTGTCCCTGGTTTTGTCGGGAGTTGTCCTGTGGCAGGGGCGTGAGAAGGGACTTCCGGTTTTGGATCTCCGGGAGGTCTTTCGGGCGTTTGTGCGCCGGAAGTTTCTTTGGGTGGTCCTGTGCGTGTGGGGATTCTTCTGCTTTCTGGTGTGGCACTCCTTCCGGTGGGAAGACGGGGTGGTGTATTCCAGCCAAGCCACTTACGGAGACATGAGCATGCACCTGAGTTTCATTACCAGCCTTGCCAATCAGCAGGATTTTCCCCCTGACTATTCCCTTTTGCCCGGAACGCGGCTTTCCTATCCCTTTTTGTCGGACAGCATTTCCGCCAGCCTGTACCAGCTGGGAGCTCCTTTGTGGTTTGCCTACGTTTTGCCAATGTGGGTTGCGGGAGCACAGGTGCTGTTTGCCCTGTACGCCTTTTTCTCCCGGATGACCCAGGGAAAAGGCAGGACTGCTCTGGCCTGGCTGTTTTTCGTGTTCAACGGCGGGTTTGGCTTTCTGTATTTTCTGGGCGGTGGGATGGAAAACTTCACCCGGATTTTTACGTCCTTTTATGAGACTCCCACCAATCTCACCGGGGAAAATATCCGCTGGGTCAACGTGATCGTGGACATGATGCTTCCCCAGCGGGCTACCCTGTTCGGCTGGGCCCTGCTGTTTCCGGCGCTGTATCTGCTGTACCGGGGCGTGTTCCAGCGGGAAAAAAGGTATTTCCTGTGGACAGGGATCATGGCAGGAGTCATGCCCATGGTCCATACCCACTCCTTTTTGGCACTGGGGTTGGTCTGCGGGGTGTGGATGGTCTTTTCTCTGTGCCGGGGACTTTTCTGGGAATCTGCTGCCTCTAATGTGGGGAAAGTGCTTGTGATTGTCGGAATTATCACCTTCTCAGTGGCAAAAGAGCTTTTCCGTGGCAAGGAGGATTCCAACCTGTTCTTGGCCGCAGCCGGGGTGGTGTTGGTGGTGTTTCTGGCCTTGGCAGGATTCTTGGTAGGGGAGACGATCCGCCGCCGGGACATGCGCCGAGTGGTATCCACCTGGGGTGTGCTGTTGGGGGTATCCCTTCTCTTGGCGCTGCCTCAGCTGTTTTATTGGACGTTCCAGCAGGTAGGGGACGGCAGCTTCATCCGGGGACACTTTGGATGGGTTATCGGGGAGGACGGTTACCTGGTCTTTTACCTGAAAAATCTTGGCTTGACGGCGATACTGGCTTTTGGCGGCCTGCTCTTGGCAAACAGCCGGGAATTCGCTCAGTACGCGCCTGCTTTGGCCATTTGGCTTCTGGCGGAACTGGTGGAGTTTCAGCCGAATGACTACGACAACAACAAATTGCTTTACCCAGCTTTTGCGTTTCTCTGCTGTGCAGCCGCTCAGTGTGCTTGGCGTGGGTTGGAGCTTTTGAAGAATAGACGTGCCCAAGCGGGAGCCGCAGCAGGACTGGTTGCCTTGACCTCTGTTTCGGCGGTGTTCACCATGGGGCGGGAGACTGTGGCCAGTTACGAGCTGTTCGGTTCTGGCGCGTTGGATTTGGCCCAATGGGTGGAGGAAAACACCCCGACCCATTCCGTGATCCTTACCGACACCCGCCACAACAACGAGATCGCTTCCCTTGCAGGTCGAGACGTGGTGTGCGGTTCACCTTCTTATTTGTATTTCCACGGTCTTCCCTACTGGGAGAGCCAGCAGGCGGCTGAAGTGATCTACCAGCACCCAGAGGGGTCACAACCCTTGGTGGAGCAGCTGGGGGTGGATTATATTTTGGTAAGCGATTTTGAACGAGTTTCGTACCAGGTGGATACGGAAGCGTTGGACCGGCTTTACACGCGGGTATACGATGACGGCAGCCGGGTGCTGTATCAAGTGACAGAACAGGAGGACGAATCATGAGCCATCTTTCCGATCCGGGACAGATCAAAGAAGTGCTGTCCCGTCACGGATTTCATTTTTCCAAAGCGTTGGGACAGAATTTCCTTATCAACGGCAGCGTCTGTCCCCGGATGGCGGCGGAATGCGGTGCCGGTGAGTGCGAGGGTGTCATCGAAGTGGGACCGGGCATCGGCGTACTCACTTGGGAGCTTTCCCAAGTGGCCAAGAAAGTGACCGCTATCGAGCTGGACCAGCGGCTGTTTCCTGTGCTGGAAGAGACTCTGGCCGATTGTGACAACGTGAAGATCGTCCCAGGCGACGTAATGAAACTGGATCTGCACCAGCTTATCCAGGAGGAGTTCGGCGGCGGACCAGTGTGCGTTTGCGCCAACCTGCCCTATTACATCACTTCGCCGGTGATTCTCCGTCTGCTGGAAGAGGAGCTGCCCATCACCGCCATCACGGTTATGGTTCAGAAGGAAGCGGCCCAACGCCTTTGCGCACCTCCCGGTTCCCGGGAATGTGGGGCTGTCAGCGTGGCTGTCCATTACCGCAGCGTGCCTCAAGTGCTGTTCCCTGTGGGCCGGGGCAGCTTCATGCCGCCTCCCAATGTAGATTCCGCGGTCATCCGCCTGGATCTGCGGAAGGACCCTCCTGTGGAGGTCCGGAACGAGGAATGGTTTTTCAAAGTTTCCCGAGCAGCGTTCGCTCAGCGGCGAAAAACGGCTGCCAATTCCATCTCCGCCACTTTGGGAGTACCCAAGGCGCAGGTGGAAGAAACACTGACTGCGTCCGGTATCCCGGCGAACATTCGCGCTGAGCGTTTGACCTTGGAGCAGCTGGCGGTCCTCTCCAACGGCCTGTTGGGTTGAGGACGGACTCATTGGGAAAAATCACCTTGCGTGTGAGGGAGCGCGGGGGTACAATAACAAGGAAGTCTTTTGGACCTGTGGGAAAGGAAGATCCGATATGACCGAAGTGGAACGGAAATTATTCCGGCTGCTGCTGTTTGCCGACAGCGTGGCCATTGTGATCAGCATGGTGGCAGGGCCTTTGCGTCATACCTCCATGGCGATCGGAGCCGCTATTAGCGCGGGGATCATCTCCCTGTGCTTGATCGCTTACGGCCTGTATTTCTGGCCGTGGAAACGATGAGCGGGAGAGAGGGGCATATCCGGCTGGCTGTGGTGGAGGACGCCCCGGCCATTTTGGAGGTTTACGCCCCCTATGTAACGGACACAGTGATATCTTTTGAATATGAGGTCCCGTCTCTGGAGGAATTCACCCGTCGAGTGGAGACCATTGGAGCGCTGCATCCCTACCTTGTTTGGAAGGAGAAAGGCCGGATTTTGGGCTACGCTTATGCCCATCCCTATGCCGCGCGGCCTGCTTACCAGTGGGGCGCCGAGCTTACAATCTATCTGCGGCCAGAGGCTTGTCATCGGGGTATCGGGGCCAAGCTATATGGAGCACTACTGGACCTGCTGCGCCTCCAAGGGGTGCGCACGGTGTATGGATGCATCACCGCGGAAAATGAAGCAAGCGTTGCCATGCACCGAGCTCTTGGCTTTCGAGAAGGTGGTCTTTTTCGCAATGCAGGCTTCAAGCAGGGCCGTTGGCTGGATGTGCTCTGGCTGGAAAAAGACATTGCCGGCTACGATGTTCCCAAGCCTTTGATTCCTTTTCCCCAGGTGGAAAAAGCCAAGGTGGGGGAAGTGCTGAAAAGCTGGAATAAAGAGCAGCTGTAAAAGAAAACATAAAAAAGGACATCCAGGTTGTTTCTCTGGATGTCCTTTTATTGTTTGATGATAGAAAGTGAAGACGTAGATGTTCTCTATTACATGCTCTCCGGTGCGGTGACTTTGAACAGCTCCAAAGCGTTCTCCAAAACCGTGCGGGTGGCCAGGCACAGGTACAGCCGGGCGGCGGAGAGGGATTCGTCCACACCCTTGACGCGGCAGGCGTTGTAGAACTTGTGGAACAGGGTGGACAGGTTCATCACGTACTTGGTGATCTTGGCCGGGTCCAAAGTCTTGGCAGCGGCGGTGACTTCACCCGTGTAGGAAGAGATGTAGCGGATCAGCTCCAGTTCCTCGGGGGTGGTGAGTAGGCTCAGTTCCTCCGAAGTGCATTCCCGAGGAGTGATGCCGTCGGCGGCCAGGTTTTTCAGAATGCTGCAAATCCGGGCGTGAGCGTACTGCACATAGTACACCGGATTCTGGGAATCCTGCTGCACGGCCAGATCCAGGTCGAAGTCGATGCGGGTGTTGGCCTCGTAGGAGTTGAACAGGAACCGGGCAGCGTCAACGGGCACCTCTTCCAGCAGGGTCACCAGAGTGATGGCCTTGCCGCTGCGCTTGCTGGCTTTGACGATCTCACCGTCACGCACCAGCCGCACCATCTGCATCAGCACCACTTCCAGCCGGGAAGCGTCCACTCCCAGAGCGGTGAGGGCTGCCTTCAAACGGGGCACATAGCCGTGGTGGTCAGCGCCCAGCACGTCGATAGCCATGTCAAAGTTCCGGGTCACCAGCTTGCCATAGTGGTAGGCGATATCCGGCACTACATAGGTGGGCACGCCGTTGGAACGAACCAGCACGAAGTCCTCGCTGCCGTATTCCTCTCCGTGGAACCACACAGCGCCTTCCTTCTCGTAGGTGGCACCTTTTTCTTTCAGCAGTTCCACCACCTTGTTCACGGAACCGTTCTCGTGAAGGCTGGACTCCTTGAACCAGTTGTCGTACTCCACACGGTAGCGGAGCAGGTCGTCATGGAGGCCCTGAATGTTCTTGGGCAGAGCGTAATTCACCAAAGCGGCCCGGCGCTCCTCCTGGGAGGCCTCCACGTACCTGTCGCCATGTTCCTTGGCGAAGTTCTCCGCGTGGGCGATGATGTCCGCGCCCTTGTAGCCGTCTTCAGGGAAGGGGACATTCTCCTCACCCTTGTAGATCTGCAAATACCGGGCTTCTAGAGAAGCGCCGAACTTGTTCACCTGGTTGCCAGCGTCGTTGATGTAGAACTCCCGCTCCACATAATAACCGGCGGCGTCCAGCACGGAGGCCAGAGCGTCACCCAGCACGCCGCCCCGGGCGTTGCCGATGTGCATGG
>HF972634.1:72694-89000 GCA_000432995.1 Clostridium sp. CAG:1013 | reverse complement strand
CCCGCACCCGCATGATCCCCCAGGGCACCGACGCCATCTCCCCCGCCCCCCACCACGACATCTACTCTATCGAGGACCTGCGTCAGCTGGTGCTTTCCTTAAAAGAAGCCACCCACTACGAAAAGCCCGTCATCGTAAAAATCGCCGCGGTTCACAATGTGGCGGCCATCGCTTCCGGTATCGCCCGCAGCGGAGCGGATATCATCGCCATTGACGGGTTCCGAGGCGGCACAGGGGCAGCGCCCACCCGCATCCGGGACAATGTGGGCATTCCCATCGAACTGGCCTTAGCCGCGGTGGATCAGCGTCTGCGGGACGAGGGCATTCGGGAAAACGTGTCCCTGGTGGTGGGCGGTTCCATCCGGTCCAGCGCCGACGCGTTGAAAGCCATCATGCTGGGGGCGGACGCGGTGTACATTGCCACAGCAGCTCTGCTGGCTCTGGGATGCCATTTGTGCCGCAGCTGCCACAGCGGCAAGTGCAACTGGGGCATTGCCACCCAACGGCCGGAGCTGGTCAAGCGCCTGGACCCGGACACGGGTTACCAGCGCTTGGTAAACCTGGTCAACGCCTGGACCCATGAGATCAAAGAGATGATGGGCGGCATGGGCATCAACTCCATTGAGGCGCTCCGGGGCAACCGGCTGATGCTCCGTGGCGTGGGGCTCACCGACGCCGAACTGCGGATCCTGGGTATCCGTCACGCAGGGGAATAGCGCTTTCCTCCCCAGAAAACTTGTAGTATACTAAATGGGACAAAACCCAGGAAAGGCGGCATCTCTATGCGCTATTCGGAAGCGGATATCCGGGAGTATATCGCGGACAACGACGTGAAATTTATCAAATTCTCCTTCTGTGACGTGTTTGGAAACCAGAAGATCATTTCGGTACTGCCCTCGGTACTACCCCGAGCTTTTGCCCAGGGCATCGCTGTGGACGCGTCTCGGATCGAGGGCTTTTATAAGCCAGGAGACAGCGAACTGTTTCTCTTCCCCGACACGGATACTATTTCTCTTTTGCCCTGGCGTCCCTCCCACGGAAGAGTGGCCAGATTCTACTGTCACATCAAAGACCAGGAAGGCAACGAATTTGCCCAGGATGGCCGGAAGATCCTCCGGGACGCGGTGAAATATGCCAAGGCTCGAGGGATCCGGGTAAACTTCGGAGCGGAGAACGATTTCTATCTGTTCCGCACCGACGACCAAGGGGAACCCACAGACATTCCCTTTGACAATGCAGGCTTTATGGACGAGGCACCCGAGGATCGTGGTGAGGACGTGCGCCGTGACATCTGTCTGACTTTGGAAGCCATGGGTATCGAACCCCAGTACTCCCAGCACATCAGCGGACCTGGTCAGAACCGTATCGACTTCGCCCCCGCTCCCGCCCTTCAGTGCGCCGACAATGTGATTACCTTCCGCTCGGTGGTGAAGATGATGGCCGTACGCAACGGCTTATGGGCAGCCTTTTCCCCCAAACCCATCCCGGACCAGGCGGGTAACGGGTTCCGCATCGCTATGCGCCCCACTAAGGAAGGCCAGAGCTGCGCCGACGCCTTTTTGGCAGGGATTCTCTCCCGCTTTCAGGAGATGGAAGTGTTCTTCAATCCCCGGGAGGAATCCTACGAGCGGCTGGGCACCTTTGGCGCGCCGGACAGCGTAGGCTGGGCAGATACTGGCCGCATGAGCCTGATGCGCCGCAAACCCGACGGCCGCATCGAGCTTTCCGCAGCAGACGGTGCCTCCAACCCCTACCTGGCCTTCGCTCTGCTGATCTACGCCGGAGTAGATGGAGTGGAACGGGGGATGTCACCCGACCAGATCCCAGTAGGTCAACCTCTGGCCCGGTCTTTGTCAGAAGCCAAGGCCGCTTGCCAGGAAAGCGCCTTCCTTAAGGGAATCCTTCCCAGGGAGATTCTCCGTGCTTACGCCAGGAGCTGAGGGGCTCCAAAACGTGGACAGCCGGGTGCTCCTCGCCTGTTCAGGTGAGAAAGCCCGTGCCCAGTGGGAGAAGCTATTGGAGGACGGAGGCTTTCGAGAGCTGGGTTTCGCCTCCAGTGGAGGCGAAGCAAGGCGATTGCTTCTCTCTGGAGACTGGGATCTGCTGGTGATAAACACTCCCCTTTCCGACGAATTCGGACACCAGCTGGCCATGGACGCTGCTGAGGAAGGCCGGGGCGTCCTTTTGGCAGTGAAAAACGAGCAGTGGGATGAGGTCAGCGCCCGGGTAGCCCCTTGGGGAGTGCTCGCCCTGGGAAAGCCCTTTTCCAGAGGGATGTTCTCCCAAGCCATGGGACTGCTGCTGGCCGCTCAGGCAAAACTGAAGCGGTGCCGGGCAGAAAACGAAAAGCTCCGAGCCAAGCTGGAGGAACTGCGGGTGGTATCCCGTGCGAAATGTCTGCTGGTAGAGTACCTCCACTTAGACGAGGAAGGAGCCCACAAGTACATTGAGCGCCAAGCCATGGAGGAACGAAAAACCCGTCGTGCTGTGGCGGAGGAAATTCTGGAAGAATACGGTTGAGGACCAGGGAAAGGAAGGACCTGTATTGGACGAGATCAAACAGCTGGAAAAGCTCCACGAGGAATGCGCCGTTTTTGGGGTAAGCCTGAAAGAGGAAAGTCAACTGGAAGAGGCTCCCGGCATCTGCTATAACGGATTGTTGTCTATGCAGCACCGGGGACAGGAAGGCGCCGGCATAGCCGCGGCACGAAAAAACGCCATTTACTGCCACAAAGATGTGGGCCTGGTGACAGAGGCCTTTCCACCAGAGGAAATGGAAAAGCTCCCTCCTTCCCGGCAAGCCATCGGCCACGCCAGGTATTCCACAACCGGCTCTAACACCGTGCGAAACGTCCAGCCCTTTGTGACGGAATTTCTCACCGGACGCATTGCCACAGCCCACAACGGCAATGTGGTCAACGCCCGGGAAATCCGGGAGAAGCTAACCCCCTTCGGGCTGGACTTTTCCGCCACCAGTGACAGTGAGGTGATCTCCTCACTCATCGCCTATAAGGCGCTCCGCTTCGGTGACCTGCTCACCGGGGTAAAGGATGCTTGCAAACTGCTGGTGGGTGCGTTTTCGTTGGTGGTGCTCTCTGGAGATGGAAAGTTGATCGCCATCCGAGACCCCAATGGCTACCGCCCTCTCTGCCTGGGGGAAAACGATTCCGGGGCGGCAGTGGCCTCTGAAAGCTGCGCCCTGGACAGCTGCGGTTTCCGCTTTGTCCGAGATATTCAGCCAGGAGAAGCGGTGCTCATCGAAAACGGTCAGGTAGTCCACAGCGAGATATGCCTTCGGGCGCCCCGGAACAGCCTGTGCGTGTTCGAATATGTCTACTTCGCCCGGCCCGATTCCGTCATCGACGGCCTAAGCGTCTACCAGGCACGACTCAACATGGGACGAATGCTGGCAAAGGAGCATCCGGTGGAAGCGGACGTGGTCTGCGGCGTGCCGGACAGTGGTCTGGAAGCCGCCATGGGCTACTCCCTTGAAAGCGGCGTACCCATGGCCACTGGTTTCGTAAAGAACCGCTACATTGGCCGCAGCTTCATCTTCCCCACGCAGGCCCAACGAGAAAATGCAGTCAGCCTAAAGCTCAACCCACTAAGGGCAGCGGTAGAGGGCAAGCGGGTGGTGCTGGTGGACGATTCCATCGTTCGGGGAACCACTTGTGCCAGGATCGTGGAGGCCATGCGCCGGGCCGGAGCCAAAGAGGTCCATCTGCGGATCTCCTCCCCGCCATTCCGCCACACTTGCTATTTCGGCACAGACATCGGCAGCGAGGAAAATCTGATCGCCAACCAGCTTTCCATTGGAGACATTGAGAAAAAGACTGGGGCAGACACGCTGGGATACATCAGCGTAGAGGGTCTTATGGAGGCCTGCCGGGAAAGTCGCTTGAAGTTGTGCACCGGATGCTTCACCGGCAACTACGCCACTCAAGTGGAAAACGCCTCCAAGGACGCCTTGGAGCAGACTGAACCCAATCGTCCCGCATAAAAATAAAACCAGGAGCCGAAAAACAGCTCCTGGCTTTTTTTATTCTAATCTAGTTTAGGAATCTACAGGTTCCCAACCCTTGCACACATCCACCCATTCCTTAAAACGAGAGGTTTTCTCCAGCTCTGGGATGGTCAGCTCGATGGCAGAATTGCCGCTGCCACAGGCAGGGAACACTGTGACAAACCGCTTTAGAGACTCGTCCAGGTAGACCCGGACGCCCTCTTTTACGGCGAAGGGACACACACCGCCCACGGGATGGCCTACCAGATCCAGGGCCTGCTCAGGGGTGAGCATTTTGGCTTTCTGGTGGAAGTGAGCTTTGTATTTGGCGTTATCCACCTTGGCGTCTCCCGCGGCTACAATAAGGATGGGGTTCTCCCCCACCATAAATGACAAGGTCTTAGCAATGCGGGCAGGCTCACAGCCCAAAGCTGCCGCGGCAAGTTCCACCGTGGCGCTGGACTCCTCCAATTCACGCACCCGCTCTTCCATGCCGTACTGACAAAAATATTCCTTAACTGACGCTACGGACACAAGTAAGACTCCTTTCCATCCATTCTCTTTGTTGCGCCTCCCCCTGATTTGCGGTATACTATGAAAAACAACGGATCCCATGATACCCAATCAGAGAGGAGCATTTTATGGCAAGCGACTGCCGGTTCGCCGTGCTCATCGACGCGGACAACGTGTCGGTAAAATATATCAAAATCATTTTGGACGAGATCTCCAAGGACGGGGTTGCCACCTACAAGCGCATTTACGGGGACTGGACCAACCCTTCTCTCATCTCCTGGAAAAGCGCTCTGCTGGACAACTCCATCATTCCCATCCAGCAGTACAGCTACACCACCGGAAAGAACTCCACCGACTCAGCTATGATCATCGACGCCATGGACATTCTTTATTCCGGACAGGTGGAGGGCTTCTGCCTGGTGTCCTCCGACAGCGATTTCACCCGTTTGGCCTCCCGGCTGCGGGAGTCGGGCATGACGGTGATCGGCATGGGCGAAAGCAAGACCCCCAATTCCTTTATCGCCGCCTGCAACAAGTTTAAATACTTGGACATTCTTTCCGCCGCTGACGAAGAGGAACCTGAGGAGACACAAAAGCCAGAACCTTCCAAGAAAACGCCCCAGCAGAAAAAGGCCCCTGCCCGCAAAACAGCTTCCCAGAAAAAAGCTAAGGAAGATCCCAAGCCTGAAAAGGAGAAAAAGCCCGCCCCCGCTCAGAAACAGCAGAAGGATATCGAGGAGCCCCGCACCAGCCTGCGCACCATCCGCCGGGCGCTGCGAACCATCGTCCGGGAAAATTCCGACGAGGACAACTGGATCATCATCGGAAAAGTGGGGAACATCCTGGACAAGCGCTATCCCGACTTTGACGTGCGCAACTTCGGCTTCTCCAAGCTGACACCTTTCCTGGATTCCTTGGATATGTTCGAGATCAAAAGCGAACGCAAGGACAACAACAGTTCTCCCCAAATGTACGTCCGCTTGAAATGACCTCCCTCCCCTGCCGCGATCACGGCGGGGGATTTTTTTATTTCAACAGTTTTTCATAGGCCAGCCGCTCGCCGCCGTCTTCCAAGTAGATGATTCCCCGGTACTCCAGACCGTTTTTCTCCATGACCCGCTGCATCACCTTGTTGTCCCGGTGGGTATCCCCCCGCAGGACCGTCAGGCCATGCTGCCGGGCCTCCTGCTCCAACTGCCGGAAAAACAGCCCAGGCACGCCTTTACCCTTACAGGAACCCGCCACAGCGATCCGGTGGAGAAAAGCATACTCCTCCGGCTGAGCGCCCCAGGCCCCTTCGTAAATAGTTTTATAAGTGGGCTCCTTGCCAATGCCCAGATAAGCCGTGGCCACTACATGGCCGTTCTCCTCCACGACCCAAGCGCAGCCTTCCGCTACGTCCGCCTGAAAGGTCTCTTTGTTGGGGTAACCGTCCTGCCATTGGTCCACTCCGTTTTGACGCAGAAATTCCTGAGCTTCCCGGTACAGCTCCTCCACGACGGGAGCATCTGCCAATACCGCTTTCCGCAGTTCCATGCCGATCCTTCCTTTCCCAAATCACATCCTCCCTATGATAACAATTTCCTCTTGTTTTTTCAACCAAAACCAGGTATAATATGGTTTGTCAGCCGTGGGGCGCCTTTTAGCAGCGCTTCGCCTTTGACACAAACCACACAGAGCTAACATCCGTGGACAGTGTTTGGTTGGTTTCCTTAAGGGGGAGCAACTGGAGCGCGCGAATCCGCGGCTTGGGTCCAGCGTCACGCTGGGAGGGCAGAGGATACGGTGGAATATGGGAGCGGGCAGGTCTGCGCGGCGGGACGCCGTGAACCATGTCAGGCGGGGAACCGAGCAGCATTAAGCGGCAGTTCCCGGGCGATGCAGGGCGCCTGTCCGTTCCCATATGTTACCGGGCTTCTGCCCTGTGTTTTCTCTGGGAAAAGTTCCGGGAAAGGAGGTCTATGGCGTGTACAAGGTGCTCTACCGAAAATACCGGCCCCAGTTCTTCGCGGACGTGGTGGGCCAACCCCAGGTCACCGTCACCCTGAAAAATGAGCTGATGCGGGGCCGTATCGCTCACGCCTATCTGTTCACCGGATCCCGGGGTACGGGCAAGACCACCTGTGCCAAGATTCTGGCCCGAGCGGTGAACTGCCTCCACCCCAAGGACGGGGACCCTTGCGGGGAATGTGAAGTCTGTCGGGGATTGGAAGAGGGCTCTATCCTGGACGTGGTGGAGATCGACGCCGCCAGCAACAACGGCGTGGACAGCATCCGCTCCCTGATCGAGGAGTCCAACTTCACTCCCACCACCGCCAAATACAGGGTGTACATCATCGACGAGGTGCACATGCTCTCTATCGCCGCGTTTAACGCCCTGCTGAAGACCTTGGAGGAGCCCCCTCCCCATGTGATCTTCATCCTGGCCACCACGGAAGTCCACAAGCTGCTGCCCACAATTTTGTCCCGGTGCCAGCGGTTCGATTTCCGGCGGATCGCCCCAGAGGATATCGCTGAGCGGCTGGAAGACGTGGCCTCCAAAGAGGACGCTCAGCTGGATCAGGACGCCGCCTTGCTCATCGCCCGGATCGCCGACGGCGCTCTGCGAGACGCTTTGTCCCTGCTGGACCAGTGCCTGGGCCGAGACCGGCACGTGACACTGGAAGTGGTCAACCAGACCGCTGGTGTGGCTGCTCGGGACTATCTGGCCTCCCTGGCTCAGGACATCGTGGAGCAGAATCCCGCTCACGCCCTGGAAGCCATTGACGGGCTCCATCGGGAATCCAAGGACATGAACCGCCTGTGCGAAGAGATGGCGGAATATTTCCGAGGCCTGATGCTGATCAAAACCATGAAGGACGCATCCCGGCTGGTGCTGTGCTCCCCTCAGGAGCTAGAGTTGATGACCAGTCAGGCGTTGTCCATGAATCTGTCGGCCATTCTCCACGGGCTGGATACCTTTGAGGAGACCCTCCACAAAATGCGGTACGCCAACCAGCGTGCCGAACTGGAAATGGCCTTTGTAAAATTGTGCAATCCCCAGCTGGACACCTCCCCTGAGGCACTGCTGCGTCGGTTGGAGGCCTTGGAGAACGGCGCGCCCCGAGTGATCCCGGCGCCCGCTGCGGAAACTCCCGCTCCCCAGCCTCAGCAAAGGCCGGCAGTCCAGGAGGAACCTCCTGCCGAGAGGACACTTCCCCCAGAAGCGCCCACCAAGGAGGAGCCCGCCCCTGCGGCTGCCTCCGTGGAACAACCTGTTCCGGAGGAGGATCCCTTCCGGGAAAAAGTCCCCTCTTCCCCGCCCCCTCAGGAGAACAAACCCACTCCCAAGCCCCGGAAGAAAGCTCCGGTGGTGGACGTGGAGGCCCTTTCCGCCGGCGCCCAGAGATTCCGGGACTGGCCGGAGATTCTCCAACGTATCCGGGGAGACACCAAAAGCGTGGCCATGGCCTTTGCCGGGTCTGCGGCTTACGTCAACGGGGATTACATGCTCATCCAGGCGCCGGAGCTGGCCTTCGAGCTGCTCAAGCGTCCGGAACAGCGTGACCGGATGCGGGAAGCTATCCGTCAGGTGACGGGCCGGGTGTACAAGCTGGGCCCCTACCGGGAACCCCAGGAAGAGACCCCCGCCGAAGCCGATCCCTTTGCCGAGCTGGAACGCCGAGCCAAAGAGGAAGGCATCGAACTGCGGGAGACAGCGGAGCCAGTCCGGGAGAATACCGATGAAGAGGAGCTTCCTCCTCTCACCGATGCGGAAATCCCGTTTTAAAAAAGGATAAAATTCAAAAAAACACAGCGGCTTTACGCCGGAAAGGAAGGATCGTTATGAAAGCAAGACTGCCCCAGGGCTTTGGTGGAGGCGGCCCCTCCAATTTGCAGCAGCTGGCCCGTCAGGCCCAGAAAATGCAGGAACAGATGGAAGCTGCCACCGCGGAGCTGGAGGAAAAGGAATACTCCGCCACTGCTGGTGGTGACGCGGTGAAAGCCACCGTCACCGGCAAGATGGAAGTCAAGACCATCGAGATCAAGCCCGAGGTCATCGACCCTGACGACGCGGAGATGCTGGCCGATCTGGTCACCGCCGCTGTCAACGAAGCACTGCGGGCCGCTGCCCAGGAAAAGGAAGAGCGGATGAGCGCTCTGTCTGGCGGCATGAATATTCCGGGGCTGTTCTAAGATGGCCCAGTATCATGTGCCGCCCCTGGAAGCTCTGGTGGAAAAATTCGAGAGCCTGCCGGGGATCGGCCACAAGTCCGCTCAGCGCTTGGCCTATCACGTGCTGGGAATGACCCGGGAAGAAGCCCAGAGCTTTGCCCAGGCCGTTGTGGACGCCCATGAAAAGATCCACACCTGCAAGGTTTGCTGCAACCTGACTGACGGCGACTTGTGCCCTGTCTGCCGCAGCGAGACCCGGGACAAAAGTTCCATCTGCGTGGTGGAAGAACCCAAAGACGTGTTCGCCTTGGAACGAGCAGGAGAGTACAGCGGCTTGTACCACGTGCTTCATGGAGCGATCAGCCCCCTGTCAGGGATCGGTCCCGACCAGCTGAAGATCAAAGAACTGCTGGCGCGGATCAGCCCAGAGGTGGAGGAGGTCATCATGGCCACCAACCCCACTGTGGAGGGAGAAGCCACTGCCATGTACTTATCCAGGCTGCTGAAGCCCTTAGGGGTCAAGGTGACCCGCTTGGCTTACGGAATCCCCGTAGGCGGCGATCTGGAGTACGCCGACGAGGTGACTCTCCAGCGGGCCATGGAAGGCCGCCAGGAACTTTAAAACTAAAACAGAAAAGCCGGGAGCGGTTTCGCTCTCGGCTTTTTGTTTTATGTTTTTGAACTGTTAGCCCAGACGGATCGCCAGGCAGTTGGTGTACTGAGTGGGGAGCTTTTCAGGCAGACACACGGTGAGCACGCCGAAACTCTGGACGAATTCCACAGGACCGGCACCCAGCAGCTCCACGGACGCCACTTTCTCCTCGGGAGTCAGGGACTTGATCACCGCCACACCATTCTCGGGAGCCTTCATCATAAAGGCGTAGAGGACGCCATCCTTCTGAGTGAAGCGGAAGTCGGAGGAGTTCCAATCGGTCTTGTCCTCCCGGAAACCGTCGATGGTGACCCGGGTATCTCCTTCGCCAAATACACGCCAGGGACGAGTGCCGTAAATAGCCTCTCCGCAGATGGGGAACCAGGTGGCCAGCTCCTCCAACAGATAGCGAGCTTCGTCGTCAATAGTGCCGTCAGGCCGCTGGAGAATGTTCAGCAGCATGGTTCCGTTCTTGGAAACGATATCGATGAGCATCTCAATGACCTGCTCCGGCCGCTTATAGACCTGAGTGGCGTCGTAGAACCAGTTGCCGATACAGGTATCGGTCTGCCAAGGACGCTCCTGCACACCGGGAAGCTGGCTCTTCTCGATATCCAGCACACCCACCTCGTAAATCTGGGGAGAACGGTCCTTCTGAGTGTAAACAGCCTGATTGGAGCCGTTCTGCTGGATGGAATCGTTGTACAGGTAAGCCACAGCCTCCAAACCGGGCTGGAAGCCTTCCTCCTCGAAGGGCAGGCCGCTGTCGGAATAGAGCAGGGCCGGATGGAACTTGTCCACCAGTTCCTTCATCACACTGAGCCAACGAGCCTGGAACTCCTTGTTCCCAGTGAGCCACTGAGCCATCTTGCCGGTGTGGTCCCCGGGGATGACATGCTCCTGATTGGCATGGTACAGCTGAGCGTAGGCAGGATCGTTTCCATCGTAGGGTACGCCCTTGTAGGGGCCGTAGCTGTCGCAGCCCTTATTGGTGATCCACCAGCTGAAGGAAGCTCCCAGATGCTCCGTCAGACCAAAGGGCATGTTGTATTTGTCGGCTGCAGCTTTCCACAGGGCGCAGATGTCCTTTTTGGGACCGATCTGCATGGAGTTGAAGGGATGGATCTTGGAATCGTAGTTGAAGAAATTGTCATGATGCATGGCCTGGGCCACAAAATACCGAGCACCTGCCCGATGATACAGTTCCATCAACTCGTCAGGCTGGAAATTCTCCGCCTTCCACAGCTGACAAATATCCTTGTAGCCGAACTTGGAAGGATGACCGTAATGCCGCACATGATAGAGATACTGGGGGGTACCCTGGACGTACATGTTCCGTGCATACCAGTCGCCGTACATGGGAACGCTCTGGGGTCCCCAGTGGCTCCAAATGCCGAACTTCACGTCCCGGAACCAATCCGGGCACTGGTAGGTACGAAGGGAATCAAACGTAGCTTCAAATCGCTGGCTCATAGTACCAACACCTCTTTCTGCGAATGTTAAAAAAGCTTTTTCAAAAACACTTTGCTCGTCTCCCCAAAGAAGCGTTTTTTACAGAGCAAAACGTTTTGTATTTTTTGTCAGAATAGCACGTAAGAACTGCTGTGTCAAGGGGAAATCAAAAGAAAATCCCTTTATTTTTTAGAAATTCAGCCCCGAATTTTTCTATATACGTTTCTATTTTCAGAAAGCTAATGAACCTGCAAAAAGGCCCCACGTCTTTTCCGATTCAAGCACTCACAATATGGTGGAAATCAGAAGATCCCCGAGAACTCGCCGTTCTCGAGGATCTTCTGGGGAGAAACAAACAGAAGCCTTCCCTTCTCCTTCTTGTTCCCGCCGTAAGCAAACAAAAAAACCGCATCTTTACGATGCGGTTTCTTTGGAGCTGCTAAGCAGATTTGAACTGCTGACCTCATCCTTACCAAGGATGCGCTCTACCAACTGAGCCATAGCAGCATAATGGCGACCCGGAACGGGCTCGAACCGTCGACCTCTAGCGTGACAGGCTAGCGTTCTAACCAGCTGAACTACCGGGCCATTTCAGAGGACTCAGCATATATCTTTAGCCTTTACCTCTTCCACAGTGCCCGAATCATCTCCGAGCGACAGGTGCTATTATACTATACGCTTTTTCAGTTGTCAAGCGTTTTTTCATCAAAAAATAAACTTTTTTTCAGCTGACCCATTTTAGCAATTCCTCGTCCGTTGTAGACGGCTGCACATAGAACCGATTCAGGGAGAAAAGGCTTTCAGGACAGCCCGGACGGACCTGGGCTTTTCCCGGTTCCGTGATGAAGGTACACTTGATCCCGTTTGACACAACCAGCTTCTCACTGAGATCGTCATGCATCCCTCCTGGATAAGCCAAGGCCACTACTTTCTGCTCGGTGGCGGTCTCAATCCCCACCTTAGACAAGATTAAATCAGTGGCCAATGCCTTGGCATATTCTTCCTCAGTCTCCCAAGGCTGCCGCAAAGCGTTGGGGCGAATCTGACTTTGACCAGAGGCCAGCTCATATTCTGGCTTTTGGTGAAGATCATAAGTATGACTTTGAATAGAGATTAGCCCGGAATCCACCATTTCTTTGGCTTGGCCCCAATCAAAATGAGGAGTAATGGGAATATTTGTATCTTTGTAGGTATCCTTTCCCACAGAAATACCAATGGGAAATACCACTGCGGGCATCTCCATTTCCTGTAAAATAGGAAACGCAAGTTCATAGACACTGCTGTATCCATCGTCAAAGGTCAAAAGCACCGGCTTTTCAGGAAGAGCTTTCCCCTGCTCTACCAGTGCGAAAAGCTGTCCCAAAGAAATGGCCTGGAAACCATTCTCCTTTAACATCTCCATCTGACGCCGAAATTGTCCTACCCACATGGTATCTTTTGAAATAGCAGGATCATTCTCTTCCGCTGTCAGATTGTGATACATCAATATAGGAACTTCTACCACACCCGGCAAAATTCCTTCTTCCTCGGTGGTCATCCAGTTAATTCCCGAGGAAATAATCTCCGCAGCTTGTGCTTGTCCCAATCCCGATCCCACTGTAAGGAGAACGGTCATCAGGCAAAGTACCCTGGTCAAAAACTTTTTACAGACCTTTCGGCCCAATATTTTCATCTCTCTTCATCCTTCCAAAATAACAACCTCTCTTGTTTTGATTATATCGTTCCGTCCGTAGTTTGTCAAACAAAGGAACAAGTATCCATACAGTCCAAGTTTTTCCCATCCTGTAATTATATAATCTCTTAAAATGGAATGGAACAACGTATTCAAATGTGTCCTTAAATATGTTTTCATCTTATTATTAACCAGATTCTCCCAGCAATTCCCATAACATCATGTAATCCAAACCCCTAAAAACAACTTTTTTTCAAAAAAACATTGACAGACGCGTTTCAGGATGATAGAATAAACAAGCAAAAAATCACATAGGGGTATAGCTCAGTTGGTAGAGCAGCGGTCTCCAAAACCGCGTGCCGAGGGTTCGAGTCCTTCTGCCCCTGCCAAAAACCGGCGGAAACACTGCGTTTCTGTCGGTTTTCTTTTTACATGTGTTGTATGGTCTAGGTGTTCACGCTGGTTCAGACAGCGGCTTTTCGCATCCGTTTGCACCTGCCTGCAACCGCTCTCATCCCCTCCAGCACCTGGAACGCACCCGGTTTTGCCTTTTTCAGGCTTTTTCGGGTGCGTTATTCTTTTTTGCCCATTTGGATGCACATAATTTTATGATCTGTAATTTGTGATTCACAAGTTTAAATCGTTAGTGGATACCAGTTAGACAATCTGCCACGAAACTGCATTGAAAAAGTTTCTCTATTATATTACATTATCCTGCTATATAATAAAAACTACGATTGAATATTCCCCTAAAAACATTTGACGCATTTTCGAACGTTAACATATGGAGGGATAAGAAATGAACAAATGTGAATGGTGCACCCTGTCCGATGATGATAAAAAGTGGCTGCTTCTTGAAACAGAACATTGGTCTGTCTACTTAGCCGATAAACAAGATTATATTGGACGTTGTATCTTGCTATTAAATCGACATTGTGGATGTTTATCGGGGCTGACAGATAGTGAGTGGATCAGCTTAAAACCTATCATTGAAAAACTGGAAACCTGTTTTAAAGTCGTTCTAGGTGCAGAAATGTGTAATTGGAGCTGTCTGTTAAACGATTTTTATAAATCGGCAGAACCCAACCCGCATCTTCATCTCCATGTTCGTCCACGCTTTAAAATCCCTCTTGTAATGGATGGAATCTCATATATCGATCAAGAATTTGGCCATCATTATAATCCCAAAAAAGAAAATATACTTAGATTCTCTGAAAGGGTTCTGCTATATGATAGGCTAAAAAAAGCGCTGAATGAGTAAAAAGAGTCTGGTCCACAACGTCTTGCAACACCTGTGACAGCCCCCTTTCTCCCGTTTGAACTCGTTGCCGTTCGTTGTTAAGTGTTTCTTCAGTATGGTTGGTACTCCCTCCCTTTAGGTTGTTTTCTTCAATCACCAACACTACCTTAGAGGGTTATGCTATGTCCAGCCGTACGTTCCAAACTGAGCTTTTTGGGGGAAATATTCTTTATTTACTCCTCCGCATTTTTTGGGGTGGGGATAATCTACTTTCGTACAAACAAAAGGCCGGGATTACCCCCAGCCTTTCACATTTATTTTTACATTTTCAGCTCACTACTACTCAGCAAGTTGCAGTCTCCGAGTGACCTCTGCTTGGTAGGAAAAAGAATCCCGCAGGGAATATAAGCATCGTTCTCCATCTATTGCATTGAGACTGTCTTCATACTCTCTGCGGTATTTATCCTCTTTCTCATCCTGCAAAAACTTCCTCGAAGCAAACTTCTACCCGTCCAGCATTCCCAACACATAGTCTGACTCGTTTTGTACAGGAAAACCGTTCCGTATACACCCTTAATCGTCTGGCGAATTAATAGCGCATCATTTTGATTTTATGAATCACTACCCTCCATCACGATAGCTGGTGCACGTGGAGCACTATGTACATACAATCACGCCTTACCAATTCTGTGTATTTTCATTTATTCATTCTTTTCTATTTTTCCATCGCCTGTCACGCGGAATTCCACACAACCTACCTGGTCCACCCGTAAACGATACCGTCCAGGGACTGCCAAGGTTTTTTCGGAGAGAAGCTCCGTCAGCACTATCCCCTTTCCAGGTTCCACAGGATTGCTGGGAAAAGGTGCAAGTTCAAAATCCTGATCCGCTCGGGGGTATACCTGATAAAAGTCGCCTTGGTAGTAGTAATCGATCCAAGGGCCATCGTCCCCATAATACATAACATCGGAGGAAGGATCATCGCCATCCAAAGGATTTTCCATTTCGTACTCCACAAATCCAGAACCATCCCGATTGCGGCCTATGTCGACAATTGTAAGTATGAGTCCCCCAGAGTCAGGTTCCTCCGCCGGGCGGGGAGGCGGGAAAAACTCAAACTGCTGGGAAGGCAAAGAACGCCAATAAAAGTAGCCCCCCATGCCTCCTGCCACGAGGATCAACGCTAGAAGCACACAGAAGATCGCTGTCTTTTTCGAGGCTTTTTTCTTCATAGAAATCATCCTCTCTGTCAATTTTGCTGGGAGAGAAATTACTGGGCATTTCGCAAACCGCTTTATCGAGACTGTATAGCGATTTTACCGTCATCCATCACAAGGAATTCGCTCTTTCCTACATTGTCCACCCTCAACCGATAACGTCCAGGAACCGCCAAAGACTTTTCGGAAAAATCCATGGTAAACACCATTTCCTCCTCCGGTTCTAAATGATGGTCCGAACCTGTTCCATTCTGCGCCTCCAGGTCCGCTCGAGGGTATACCTGATACCACTCGTTCTGGTAATAGTAATCGATCCAGGGGCCAGCATCTCCATAGGACAAGGTATGGGCAAACGGATCGTCTGTGTCCCAGTTATTTTTCAGTTGATACTTTAATGAACCTGAGCCATCTTCATTTCGATTTACCTCTAAAACATCCAATACCAATCCGCCAGGTCGAGAAGGTTCTGCTGTAAAGGAAGGGAAAAAAGCAAATTGTTGAGAAGGCAAGGAATTCCAATAAAGATATCCCCCCACACCGCCAGACACTAGCAATACAGCAGTCAGCACCACACAGAAAATCGCCGTCTTTTTTGAGGCTTTACGCTTCATGGGGATCACCTTTCTTAATTTATTTTCTTATCTCTTCGCCTTCCCCGACTCCATCTCGGTAACAGTATCGCAGAGAACGGCGATATCCTCTTTACTGTGGCTGGCCAACAGGATGGTCTTTCCCTTATCCCGTAAGGACAACAGCACCTTGCGGATGTCCTCCACGCCCTGGTTGTCCAGGCCGTTCATGGGTTCGTCCAGTAAAATCACTTCAGGGTCCTCCATAATGGCCTGGGCAATGCCCAGGCGCTGGCGCATTCCCATGGAATATTTACGGACTGCCTTTTTACTCATAGGGTCCAGACCAACGGTTTCCATGGTTCTGCGTACCTGATCCTTGGTGATCTTCCTTTTCAAAGACGCCAAGTACCACAGGTTCACAAAGCCGCTTTTGGAGCCGATAAATCCCGGGCTTTCAATGATGATGCCCATGCTCTCCCGCAATGCACCAGGCGGCACCGGCTTTCCATCGAACAGCACCTCTCCGGAGGTGGGAGCCATAAAGCCGCAGAGAATCTTCAGCAGCACGGTTTTTCCGGAGCCGTTGCGGCCAATCAGTCCATGGATTTCCCCTGTGGGAAACTTAAGGCTTACATTGTCTAGCGCTTTGGTTTCCTTAAATTCTTTCGTCAAATTTTTTACTTCAATCATTCTGTATCCTCCCCTCTACTGGACATCCCTTTTCTCGAAACCTATTACGGAGGCAACGCTCATCACCAAAATGCTGACGCCCCAGGCTGAGAAAGCGTACACGGGGGACGGCGGGGAACCGCTCTCATACCAATCCAGGT
>HF972634.1:59176-72660 GCA_000432995.1 Clostridium sp. CAG:1013 | reverse complement strand
ACTCCAACTCAGCGGCGAAATAAATTGCAGCCAATAGCCAATGGTGATCAGTCCCAAGTAAAGAGCAAACAGGGCAATGCCTACGAAAAATCCCGCCACGATGACTCCCACGGACCTCTCCCAGTAGACCCGGCAGAAGGTGATAAGCACCCCGATAAATGCCGCGGAAAGCCACAAGCAAAGAAAAGAAAGGCCCACCGCCTCTAGGGGCGCAAACAGGGAAATACACTCCGGGGACACCACGAAGGACAAGGAAACACCGGATTGCTCCGCCATAATGCCGGAAGATTCCGCCAAGCTACGCAGCAGCGTGCCCCAATCACTGTCCCAGCCCAACACTGGCAAAATGAACACTACGGAAAACACCAAAAGCGTTAAAGCGTAGAGAAATGATGTGAACAGCACCTCCAATAGCCTGCCAATCATGGTGGCTTTCCGGCCGCAGCGGGCTAGCATCAGGTAGGAGTAGCCATCGTTCTCTCCACCATCGGAGAACAGCAGCAAGCAGAGGCCGCCGTGAACCATCAGCATAATGGGAAAGGACATAAAGAAAGGAAACAGCCAAGGGGGGCAGGACATCTGATAATAGGACGCCAACTGGCAAACAGGGCTGTAAATGTAAAAGCTGAAAATCGCCATGACTGCCAGGGCCAAGTAGCTTTTGGAATTGTTCAGCCGGCGGCGGAAGCAAATTCCCGCGGATGTGACCGCCATCTGGATACTACGCATGACGAAGCCTCCTTTTCATCACGAGGATTCCAACCAAGCACATCACTCCACACAGAATGACGGTAATCAGCACTTTTTCTCCAAACACCTGGTATGCGGAGTCTCCTACATGAATGGCAGAAAACCAGGAAGAGGGCCAATAGACGGAATTTTCCGCAATGGGAAACCCTGTGAGCAGCCGGGTGAGCAGCAAGTAAAAAGACAGAGGAGCCGCCACCCCCACAAACTGATTGTGAAAGAGAATGGTGAAAAAGGTTCCCAGCATACCAATGGTGGCGCCGGAAAGGGCGTTATGTAGGATGAACAGGAATAGTGCCCACATAACTTGACCCTGTTCCATCAGAGATTGATAAATTGTATCAATCCCTTCAGAAGGTCCGAAATTCCCTGCGATGATTCCAGCGGAAATGAGGAACAACAGGCTGCCCCCTCCTACCGTGAGAAAGCCTGCTGCTGCTCCGCCTGCCAGCTTAGAAAAAGTGTATACTCCACCGCCGCTGCGGATGATCCAGTAGGGTGTGGCATGAGCGTCCCATTCTTGGGCCAGGCTCATGGAAAAAGGGATGGTTGGCAAAACATAAAATGTCAGGTAAGTAGTTCCCGAGGTGGTGCTGAGAACATAATAATAAAGGGCGGAGGGATCAGGCGTTGCATACATAAGTCCAGAGATAGCTATCCCTTGCACCACCGCGAAAATCAACATACAGCTGAGCAGCTTCCAGGAGCACACCTGCCGCAGCTGCACGGAAAGAGCATGTACAATTCTCATCGTGTATCCGTCTCCCTTTCTAAGATGATACCGGTATCTGCGGAGACCGCCAGGGTCTGGAACTCTACATAATCATAGGCCGCCTGTTCTGAAGTTTCCTCTGTGGTTTTATCTGTCTCTAGGGTAAGCATCCAAGCTGGGCGGGCAATGTACGACTCCCCATCCTTCACCACCACGTAATTCAGCTCCACTCCGGAAATACAGGTATTTTCAAAGTGAATAGCTTGGGTGTATTCCTCCACATATACGTTTACCGCTTCTTGCGGGGAGATTAAGGTGCAGCTCCCCAAAGCCTCCCCAATAGTATACAGCCCATTGGCCTTTAGCTCGATCAAGCCGTCTTCGCTCACCAAAGCGGTAACGACTGTCTCTGTTGCCTCGCTCCGCACAGACCGGGGCCAGATGGCGCTGGTAAAAGGGATGCCATCCTGCACCTGCCGGTAGGCAAAATAGTAGTGCTCCTCCGCTGTCGTGAAAAGCTCAATAGGTTCTCCCGTGTCTATCCATGCGTTTTCGGGCAATGTCAAAGCATTGTTGTAGATCTCCAAGTTCTTATTCATTAAGTCTTGCGTATGACATTCGCTGAAATAGATCTCTAACGACGGCATTCCGCAGGCAGCCATAGTTTTCTCCAGCTGGGACTTGGCCTCTGTATACGGCAAAAAAGACAGGTCTTCCTCCGCCGGATATTCCTCCATTTCCAGGTTTCCCAAGGACTGGGACAAACTGTCTCCGGTATACTCATAGGGGCGATGCTTTCGCAGTTTATCGCAATCGTCAAAGATTCTTGCCGTTTCTGCCGTCTCCCAATGATAGATCAAACCTCCCGGTGTGACCGTCTGAAGCAGCATGAGCGTCTCGTCCACCCCGTCTCCTTCCGCTCGCAACATGGGCCCCTGAGCCCACTCCTCCCGCTGGGTTGCCTCGTTGCGCATCAGGATGTTTTTAGCTGTCTCCTCCTCCACATTGCACCAGTCTACCTGATATTTTGTTACGGTCTGTGGGTATTCCTCAGGCATCTGGGCAGAAATGGTCAAGGTAGAAGGCAGCTCATCTGCCACAGTGGAACGTTCTTGGCCTGAACAACCGGATAATAACCAAAGACCCATGAAGAGCAAACAGAGCCAAATACTGCTTTTTTTCATAATGTATCACATCCTCTTTCTGTTTTTCTTGCCTTTTCAAAGAGAAAGCTGACAAAAGAAATTTAAGTTCTATCCACAAAAATTAAAGTCCGGAATCCTTGAGCAAACCAGAGAAGCTTCCGGATAATTCCTCACCCAAAGTGCCAATGTCACTTTTCAAAAAAGGATACCTTAAACAAAGTTTATCATATTTCTTTTATAATATAAAGATTTTTATATAAATTGTCATTCTTGTTAATTGTTTTGTTGCTGACATGGTCTAAAATGCCCTGCCTTTTGGCGGATCCCTCCTTGGCCAGGAATTTTTTTCACGGGCCTTTTCTGATTTACAACACAGTTTTTAAGTCGACCCAAGCCTCACTTCGAGGTAAGCAAAAAGGCCGGGAATAATCCCGGCCTTTCCTGCATTGCACACATTATTTTACTAGTTTTGTAGCCAGCCCCACGATCATGGAAGCCGCTTCTGCCCGAGTGGTACTGCCACCGGGACGGAGGGTTCCATCCTCATATCCGTTAATTACTTGTAATCCGGTGGCCCAGCTCATTGCAGTCTGTGCCCAGTTACTGACCTTACCGCCATCAGGGAACTTACTCAGATCACCCAAGGCTGGTAAGATGATCCCCTTATACTGTGCGTAGTTGTACAGCATCTGCGCCAGTTCCTCGCGGGTAACTGCCTTCTTCGGACGGAAAACGTTGTTTTCGTAGCCTTCGGCTACGCCGGTGGTCCTTGCCCAATACACCGCATCAGCGTACCAAGCCTGAACGTTCACATCTGAGTAAGGATATCCTAGATTATCCTCAGGAAGGGGCGGCTGGCCCTCCAAATTGTAGAGAATCTGCACCACCATGGCCCGATTCAGAGTGCTGTTCGGCTTGAAGGTAGTTGCGCTGGTGCCGGCCATGATGCCATTTTGATAAACATACTGCACTGCCGCCGTATACCAATCACTGCTACCCACATCCGTGAAAGGAAGTCCATGGTTCTCCTTGTCAATAACAATGGCATACTGACTAGCGTGACTCAGGGGAAGGGTTACGTTTCCGTCCTTGCCAATCCGAGTGCTCGCCTCAAATTCCATAGTTTGGGTAGCCTCATTGTAGTGGTAGAGATTCGCCCAATAGCCAGCGTTGCTCTCGCCCAAGGAGGCCGTGAGAGTCATGGTAAAGCCAAATTGCCCCTTGTGGGTAAGTGACATCTGAACTGTATTCTTCTCCCCACCAACGGTGTGGATCACATCCAGAGGAATGTCGTTGGTACCCATGTTTACACCCAAATCCAAGCTGGCCAAATCAGTGTCCTTCGGCACATTCTGACCGTTAATAGTCCAGGTAACCCCCTTGCCCATATCCAATTCAAGGGTCACGTCCTTACCTGCCACCGTTTCAAGAACCTTCGAGGGCATCTCAGTGGTACCTCCCATGCTGACAGCAATCGTACTTCCCTCAGAGGATTCCGTCACCACTTTCTCCACCTGACTCCAACCGTCGGATTCAACAACGATGGGCTCGGTGGTGGGGGTGGGAGAAGCGGATGGCGCCGGGGTCTTGGTAGGTGCCGGGGTCTTAGTAGGCGCCGGAGTTGCGGTGGGCGCGGGAGGTGCAGTGGGCACAGGGGTGGGAGTAGACACAGTGGTCTCACCGCCAGTCGAACGTTCCGTCCAGTGGGCATAAACCGTAGTGTCCTCCTCAAAGACGGTATCGGAAGTCACCTCTGTGCCCCCCGTTACCGCTGTATACCACCCGTCAAAATCATATTCACTGCGGGTAGGCGTAGGCAAACTGGTGAGTTTCCCGTCCTTGGTGACAGATTCAGTCACACCCACGCTGCCGCCATTGGCGTCAAAGGTGACAGTATACTCTACAAGCTGCCGCACATAGCCGCAAACATTGCAAGTTAAATCCTTAGCATTGTCATAGCTGTGGGATTCGCCCTCGTTCTTTTCTCCACAGACGGTACAGACATGGTAGTGCTTGCTCTCATCCGCGTTTTCTGCCAGATAGGTGTCCGACCAGGTGTGTCCCAGGGGAGGAATGACCCTCCAGGCATCCAGATCCGTGATTTCCTTGGTGCAGGCTTCATCCTCAAAATACTTTTCACAGACTATACACCTGTAATAGTCCCTATATCCCGGTTCTGTACAGGTGGGATCATTGCCGCCCACATTCCATACACCTATATGGGTATGGGGATTTACCGTCACCATGGTGGTATCGTACTTGCTGGAGTCCTGCCTGGAAGTAGCGGTGACTTGCAGGCTGCTTGCCGTTTCATCCATGGCCACGGTGAGCAGTCCAGTGTCAGAAATGGTGGTGCCCCTGCTATTCGCTCCTGTTATGGACCAGATCACCACATGGTCGTACCATCCAAAGTTATCAACGTTGACGGTTGCCGTGAACTGCTTTTGTTGGCCAGCCTCTACAGTGGGCCCAGGCTGGTCGATCCTCACGTTGAGGACATTGGCCGCTTCTATCACATCTCCCATATCGGTGATGGTGACCACACCGTTTTCCACATGAATAGTCAGGTCCACCGTTTCGCTGGCGAAGTAGAGGCTGCTGTCCTCACACCAGCTCTCAGTGTAGAACCGCAGGGTATAGTCATCGTCCTCCAAACCGCTGCTGCCGCCCAGGGGCACAGTGACTGTGCCGCTGCCGCTGTCACTCAGGCTGGCTGTGCTGCCGTAATAGAGTGGCACGCCCGACACAGAGGCCTTTTCCACCACATAGGCCAGGCAATTATTCTCTCCCTGGGTGCCGTTGTATTGGAAGGTCAGGCTCTCCCCCGCCTGGGCGGACCCGGCCATCATGGTCAGGCTCAGGCTTTGGTCGAACAAAGTAAAGTTCCAATCGGCATTCGCGCCGGGGGATCTCAGCTGGCACGGAACGTAACTGTCAAAGGGCATACTGGATTCTCCCGCGGCAAAGAACAGATCCGAGATATCCAGATAAAAAGCCGGGCGCACAGCGTTGTAAAAGCCGCCATCACCTGCTTTATACGACTGAGCATAGCCCTCCTTGGTTCCTCCATACACGTACCCGCCCCAATCCTCTTTCACTGTGGTGCGCAGCCAGTAATCCCAGTTTTTCTCCGTCAGAAGGGATTCGTCCTTCTCCCGGATGGCCTCATATTCCGATTTGGACAGGGGCCAGAAGGAGGCTGTCACGGAATTTCCGGTGATCTCGTCCGCCGTGGTCAGGCTCCGGCTGGATATCAGGGACTTTTCCTTGTCCGTAAGGCCCAGGGTGTCCCCCACCCCATCCATGGCAGTGCGCAGCGGGCTTTCGCTGTAACTAGTGCTGGTCTTTACAAGCTGGGACCCACCGTTCGGGTCAGGAAGGTTGGAGGCCGCGAACAGGGTGAGGGTGTTCGCCGGGCCTGCCACCGGGCCGGTCTCCCCCATGCCCACAATATACCAGGTCTGGCCTCCAAAGTACACCTCTCCGCCGGTAAGGGGGTTGCCCACAGTATCCTGTGCCACCGCCTCAGTTTTCACATACATGGCGGGACGGATGGCAAACACATTGGTTGCCGTGGAGGCTCGAGTACCCAATACACCTGCATCGGCTTCCCATCTCTCACTGCCGTCCGGATTATAAGCGAATACATTAAAGCTTTGGCAGGTAGGAATCGGCGTAGAGAATGGCTCGGGAGTAGGCGTGGGGGCAGGAGTGGGGGTGGGAGTAGGCTTAGGAGTAGGATGATCAGGCGATGGTTCAGGAGTTACGAAAACGTCAGTAGCTCCGGTCCCCATATTACCTGTACGCCCCCAGTATTCCGTGTCAAATCGGAGCATGGACACGTCAATGCTCCAAGCTTCCGTTCGGCCGATGGGCCACAGCAGCTGGTCAGCCACCACATCGTTGGTCATTTTAAGCATGATATCGTCCAGAGTTTCCCGGGGAACGATGTTGGCTTTTTCCTCGTCGGAAAGACCATTGGCGATTTCCGCCAACGAATTATACAGGTCGCTGTCCTTATAGCAGTAAGCTAGACTGTTAAACATATCACCACCGTTTGCTTCCGTTCGGAACGCGGTGGTACCAAAGTCGTTGCTTTTGCCAAACAGGGTGTAGCAGCCCTCAGGAGCAGTGACGCCCTCGGTTTCCGTGCCGATGATGTACCACTCATGCCCGGCAAAAAAGACAGAGTCGCCGATGCCAAGGGGCTCCTTTTCATCCTGAGTGGGGTCCACCACCACGGTGACATTTCCGTCATTGCCGGGAATGACCACCACCGCATCTCCACCCCCGCCTGGATTGACCTCCACAGTGGTGTCCCCACCATCGCCGCCGGGATTCACCACAACCACATCTGCCAACGCCGCAGCGGGCAGCATGGTAAGGCATAGCGCCGCCACCAGGAACAGACTTATAAATCTTTTTTTCATAAGGACTCCTCCTTACCAAACAGAACTGTCTAAGTATGGACACGTCCATACTTGAGGAAGGGCCATGGCCCTATCAATACCTATCCTATGATAAGTATAGCAAAACGTCAGGGGAGCTACAATGGTCCTTTTTGAGAGTCAAAAAGGTTACTTTTCGGGCTATGTTCATGTTGAAAACTCCAATTTTTCCCGGTGCTATGCGGTTTTTAGCACTCTTCCGCAAAACGAAGTTTTCGGAAGACGCGGAAGAATATTTTTAGGGCCTTACCCATGATTTTGACGCTGATCAAGTCCTTGCGGATAAAGCAAAAGGCCGGGACATTCCCGGCCTTTCCGCTGTCCATGCAAAGGGGTTCCCGCAAGGACAGCAAGATGCTTTTCCTATGTATTTTCTATTGGAGCATATATTGTTTCAGATCTTTGCGGTGAGTCACGCCTAGTTTTTCCTTGGCAGCAGTAATATGTTTTTTCACCGTGCTGACTGAAATGTGCAGTAAGTCCGCGATATCCTGACTGCTCCATCCCCTGGCTGCCAATATACATACGGCGAACTCCGTGGTGGTGAGGTCGTCCGCCACATCGTGGCCGGTGATAGGATTATGAACTCTGCGCCATCCCGAAGAGAAACGGTAGGTGATCTCGATGATTCTTTTAAAGTCTTCGGGCCACCTTGGTTTGATGACAGATTCCAGCATACCGCCCAACAAACCGTGATGCTCCCCCAGCCCCTCAATAAGATCGTCAGGTCGTGCAAGTTCCCAGGCCGCCAGCAGATGGGACCGGGCACGATCCGTCTGTTTGAGACTCATGGCGTCCATGACTGCCACCAGGTGGAGGTAAATGGCCGGGATGGGGTACCGTTCCGCGCCCATAGTCAGGGCCCCCTCTACCAGACCGATACTAGCGCCATATTCTTTTTGCAGGTAAAGGAAATGGGCGTAGACATACAGGGCAAACGCCCGCAACCCCGGGGGCAGCAGGGGCAGAAACCCTTGGATATCCGGCAGGCCCTCCGGCAATGGCAGATGCAGAAGCACCGCCCCAGCCGCTGCCACAAACCCAGAAGCCGCCTGGACATCTGGAGAATCGTGGCTGCCGACCAAGGCAGCGTTCAACTCGTCCAGTGCCAACCTTGCCTGCTGACTGCGCCCCAAGGATAGATTGGCGTAGGCGAAAAGCAGGCACGCTGACAGCCGAGCGCCCATGTCTTCGCTTTTCAAGTACCGCTCCGACTCCATAGCCGCAGCTTCCGGCTGCCCACTGAAATAGTGGTATTCCGCCATGGCAATGTCCCTCCGGGGACCGGGCGTCATCCTTTCCGCCGTAGCCCGGCATCTTCCCGGTGTAAACGCCGTATTCATCAAGGGCATAAGATTTTGGTTACCCAGCAGTTCCCGAGCCAGGCTTCTTCCGTCAGGGATCTGCTGTTCTTTCCGTGGGTCACCAGGCTTATCCGCACCGATGGGAATCGCCCAGCGTTTTCCGAACTTCACTGCTCCCGGCACACGTCCTTCTTTACAATATTGAATCACCCGCCGCTCGGATACACCCCAGCGCTCTGCAGTGTCCTGGGTGGACTGATAGCCGTTCACTTGAATGCCCCCCATCGTAAATTAATTCTAGTTAAAGTATAGTCAACTGAGTGTAGAATTGCAAGCGGCTTTCCTGTCGGGGTTCTTCGCCCGCAACTGACGTGCTGTACTGCAACATTAATCCGTCGTAAAACGCAAAAACTTTCCCCACTCCATCCCGAAAGTAATGCTCTCCCAAGATGGGGCAACATGTATCAGTGAGCTGGACCGCATCATAGTCCCTCCCCTTCTCCGGGTAAACGAAAGGCCGGGATCACTCCCAGCCTTTCACTTAAATATTCACATTTTATCTCCCTGCTACTTAGCAAGGCACAGAGTTACCATGGCTCGAAAGAAGAAATCTCAAATGACACGAACCCATCAATCGTCATCTTCATCATCTAACAAACCGAGGCTTTCCTCATACTCTCTGCGGTATTTGTCCTCTTTCTCATCCCGCAGGAACTTTCTTCTAGCATACTCCTGTTCCCCCAGGTTTCCCGCCAGGTAGTTCTCCTCGTTTGTGTAGGTGTTCCCGTCCATAAAGGCGTTGAGGGTGCGTTCCCGGTCGTCCAGACTTTGCACCTTAGCGTTATACTCAGCTCGGAGCTTGGCTTCTTTCTCCGCCAATTCCCGCTCTCGTATCTGCCGTTTTGCCTCCTGATACTCCGCCTCAACCTCCAGCTCTTTCCGCAGCTTTTCCATTTCAGCCTGGCGGGCGGGAGCAGCTTTTACGTAAGCGTCATAATCCGCTTTTTCCTTCTGCCAAAGCTTTTCATACTTGGCTTCTACTACAGACTCCTTTTCGCTGTTGGAAAGCCCTGCGTACACCAACCTGTGAAGCTCTAGGGCCAAGTGCAGGGTGGTCACCCCTCCGTCTTTTACGCTGCGCTCCATAGCGATCTCCATCAGTCGGTCCGCGTCCCGTTTCGCCTTATCATACCGCTGGTGATCCAGCAACCAGAACTGGATAGCTTTCGCGTACATGATCGAGACTTTTTGCACCCACAGAAACTTTTTCTTCTTCTCAAACTCTTCCATATCCATTCCGGTTGGTTTGTCGACGTTCCAACCTCCGGTTTTAAAATCCTCGTACATCAGGTCACCAACCCGCTCTTGGAGAAGTTTGAAGGGGATGCTATTGTCATCTACAACTTTTTCCAAGAGGTCAAAGGCAGTGTCTCTGTCCAATGGCACCCGATATTTTTGACCGTCAGGCCCTTCCACCAGAGGGGCGTGTTTAATTTGGTACTTGCGGTTTTTGTAGCCCTTTGCTATCGCCCGCAAAACCCCCAAGAAGCTGGCTGCAAAAATAATGGCAGCACCCACAAAGATGATAGCCTCCAAGGGGCTACGCTGCCAAAGTAGTCCCAGAGAGATAAACGCATTTTCTGCTTCTTCCCCAAAATCATAATGGCTCCGGTTATATAGAGCAGTGTAGGCCAAGTTGTGGATAAACCCAAGGGTGTAGCCCGCCAACCCCAGCAAGGTAGAGAACCATTTCAGGATTCGCTCCTTATAGGTATCCAATAGGAGATTCCATTCTTCGCCTGCATTGACTGCTGTGAAAACGACAGCTAACCACGACAAGAAACACCCGAAGAAATTCCACCAACGGGAACCCTGACCACCGCCTCCCAGCCAGGTTAACACTCCCAACACCGCCAGAGCTGCCAGTGTTAGACCAAAGCGAGATATGTCGAATTTCTCACTATTCTTTTTTGCCAAAGGAAACACTTTACCCATCTCTTTACCCTCCTCATTTTTGTTGTGTCTCTCAAGCTGATTCCGCTAAGCATGAATCGGCTCCCAACTATGAGATCACAACCAAAAAGCATAAAAAAATTATAGCACATCTTTTCACAAGAGAGTATGGCATAAATGGTATTTTTCTAAATATTCAGTTTTATTGCGCTTTTCCTCCCAGGGAGAGCTTCCTCATGACAAACTCATTCCAGTACAAAAAAGCACCCGTTTTTGCCTTGTTCGGCTCAAACCGGGTGCTTTTTCTTTTTTCGTCTACTTATCAGAACTACATCTGCACTAGACACTCAAATTCTTAAGTATCTGAGGATCATCAAGCTTATCCGATAAACAGCTGTGTCCAATAGATATTTCCGCCATATTCTACAACGCCAACTCCAATGGCTTCAAATCCAGGAGAGAGGATATTCGACCGATGACCCGGTGAATTCATCCAGCCCATCATTACCATTTCCGGATCAGGGAATCCGAAAGCGATATTTTCACCGGCAGTATAATAAGGAATGCCGTATTCGCTCAATATGGTGAAACAATCGCTGCCATCGGGCCGGGTGTGAGAAGGTTCCTGGATAAGTTCCACAGCGCGCTCTGTCGCGGCAAATTGCAGATTTGTCTCAACACGCAGTTCGCCAAGACCTGCCTTTGCGCGTTCCTCGTTAACCAGCTCCACAACCTCAGCTGCGTACAAGTTGATCCCAAGTCCATAATCCACAAGGGCATTGGCGCTATTCAGCACTACCGCCGCTTGAGCACGAGTCAGGTAAGATTGGCCGCCAAACGTGCCGTACTCATCCATACCGCTCAACAGACTCAGAGCGTAAACTCCCATGACCGGCTCCCGATATTCCGCAGGGATGGTGGCCCAATCTCCGATATAGTTGGAAGCATTGGAACTGCTTAACACAGTAACACCGTCATAAGTAAGTATTCCACCGTTGACATAGTGGACAGCACCAGCTTCTTTCGCTACATTATACAGAAATGCAGCCATCCGATACCGGTTAAGGGGATTGTCCAACACTGCTTTTTCATTCAAACCGTTGGTCAGCAAGCCGTGCGCCTGGGCAACATCCACGTAGGGCTGATACCAAGGTTCTCCCTCACGACCTGGGGCAACTTCCTCAAAATAGAGAGACTTCGTAATCATAGTCACGAACTCAGCGCCAGTAACACGTCTTTCGGGGGCATATCGTCCCCCACCCATACCAGTGACCCAGCCTTTTTCTGCTGCCCGTTGCACATGATGGTATGCCCAATGGGTATTCGGCACATCCAGGAACACGCTCCCCGCCGCCGAGGCTGCTACTGGCAACATTCCCACCACTAGGCAGACTGCCAAAAGCAAGGATAAAACTTTCTTCTTCATCATTTTAACTCCTTTCGTCTCCCAACAAAATGGATCCTCTTTTCCGAGAAACAGAAAAAACACCGTTTCAAAAAGAGAAACGGGCAAAATCCTGTCCTCAGTTATACAATGTCATTCTATTACTTTTCCAAGAAATTACAAGAGGTCGCATGAAGAAAATTCAAGCTGTCGAGCTCACAGAATTGGCACACGCAGCGGTGATCCACAAAACAAAAACCGGCCCACAAGGACCGGTTTTGTTATTCACCTATTTTAGAGTCTCCAATTTTGTTTCTATGGGATTATCGACTCCTGTTCCAGATTGCGATGTATCTCCAGATGGGGCAAAACGACTGAAGAAGAGCATCCTTCTCAATCCACGTGGTACCGTTTCCGTAAGGCATCCGCGCCGTCTTTCCGACCAGTCTGCTCCAGACGCTGGATGTATTGCTCCAAATGACCCCAGGTATGATAGGGTCCTCCCTCTTGCAGAACTGTGAGCATGGGATCCACCGTGCTGGAAGATTTCATCATCTGCTCGTCATGCCAATCCAGAATAATTTTAGCGCCTTGAGCACAAATCTCTGGGTACTGCTCCTTCACGTCCCACTGCTCGTGAGGATCCTCCTTCACATTGAAGAGCATCTCCTTATCAAACAGGTGGAACCCATCGTGATACGTGCGGATATACAGCCAATCCCCAAACCGAGCAGAACGCTGGCACACATGTGCCATCTGGGAGAGCACCAGGCTGTCTCGCCCTTGGTCGATCCCTTCTGTCAAAGTGGAAGCAAAACTTTGTCCATCCCAGTTGTCACAGGGATCCACATTCAAAAGCTGAGCCATTGTGGGCAGCAAATCCAAGCTGTAATGGAACCCCTTATCCACAGTGCCTGCTTTTCCCCCAGGCCACTTGACGATAAAGGGGATGCGGCAGGTGATATTATCGGCGGTACCGTGCTCTGCGTAAATGGCCAGCTCGCCAAAATTCTCCCCGTGATCTGAGGTGATAATGATGGCTGTATCCTCATAGACACCCTGCTCCCGCAACAGATCAAAAATCTGCCCCACCAAGGTATCCGTATAAAGCACGCCGCAGTCATAACCATCTATCACACGACGCAAACCATGCCGGTCCATTGCGCTTCCAGGCTGCCGGGGATACCGAGGGTTCTCCTTGTCATCAAACATATTGATCTCCTGGGCAGTATGAGGACCTGTGGTGTGGATGTGCTTTTGAAGAATCTCATCGTCGATCCATGTATTCAAAGGCACATCCTCAAAGGGATTTCCAAAGCTTTCCGGAACACGGTAAGGGGTGTGGGGATCCCAGAAGTGGACGTGCAGAAACCAATTATCCCGGTCCTTGTTGCGGCGCAACCAATCCAAAGCCACAGGGAGCACTTCTTCACCGGACTCCCCTCCTCCGCCGCCTACGTTATAGCATTCGTTGAATCCTGCATTGAACCACCAGGAGGAATGGCGTTCCGCAAAGGTGCTCACGGAGGCGGTATACATTCCTGCTCGGCGGAAGATATTGTGGAAGCTGAAACGGTCCACCTGATCCATAAATTCCCGCCCTGGCCCGGTGAGCCGACGATCCGCCGCAGTACCGCCGTGACCCACTGCTCCATTGCGGATCCCAAAAATACCGCTAATCAGGGATGCCCGTGAAGGCAGACAAGGCGCATCAGAACAGTAATACTGGTCAAAACGCATGCCCTCTTGGCAGATACGATCCATGTTCGGGGTGGTGTTGCGGCTGTAGCC
>HF972634.1:58636-59166 GCA_000432995.1 Clostridium sp. CAG:1013 | reverse complement strand
TGGTGTTGCGGCTGTAGCCGTAGCAGCCCATGTGGTCAGGCCGCAGGGTGTCGATATCGATAAAAAGGATTCGCATAGGTTCATTTCCTCCCATCTATCACACTGTGGTTTGATCCACATTATAGCACTTTACATTTGCCCCAGAAAGGAATAATATGATCTATAATTAGCACAATTTTGACCTAGCAACTGGGAGGCATGGTTATATGGGCGTGTCACGGATTCCTTGGGAAGATGTACGGATGGAAGACCACCTTTCTCTACGAATCAGTCAGCGCAAAAACAACGAGGAGAGTGTCGGTTGCGAACTGCATTGGCATGAGGAGCTAGAGCTATATTATGTGCGGACAGGCGGTGTATCCCTCCTATCCGAAGGGCAGCAAGCCTGGCTTCAACCAGGAGATGTGGGTTTCGTCAACTGGTGTCAGCCACATCGTGGGAACAAGTTTCTCAACGGCACGTGCCACTATATCATCCAGATCAATCCCAGCCTTCTGGCACGAGAAACAGTCCTCCTTCCCAGTTCTTCT
>HF972634.1:29534-58611 GCA_000432995.1 Clostridium sp. CAG:1013 | reverse complement strand
CGAGTCGATCTTCTCTCGTTGTTTGCTTTCCAGGGACGCCGGTTCCCTCAGGTGTTTTCCAATCGCACAGAATTAACCTCTTTGCTGGACAAATCTATCGAAGAGGCCGAGCAATCACATTTTTGCTCTGAACCTGTTTTGAAAGCATTAGCACTGGAAATTGCCGTTTATCTGCTTCGAGAAAGCAAACCGGGACCTAGGAGAGATTTTGTAAAACGGGACGCAACTGCCATGAAGCGGATTCAAGAAATTTTGACCTATTTATCCAGCCATTACACACAACCAGAATTAGTGACACTGGGAGCACTCAGTCATCATTTCGGGCTTTCTACTTCCTACTTGTGTCGACTGTTTAAACAGCAAACAAATTTGACACTAACTCACTATATCAGCGAACTTCGCTGTTCTAAAGCCGCTTCTCTGCTGCAAGACGGCATTCCTCTACAAGAGGTAGCCCAGGCCACCGGATTCCAGGATTACAACTACTTTTCTCGGATATTCAAAAAAATCATGGGCAATCCCCCATCCACTTATTGCGGCCAACGGAATGGATAAATGCATTCTGTTGGTAGCGTGGCTTTTCTTCCACGTGGTGTACTGTCCTATGCCTAGACCTTTTTACATGGAGGCTAATGATATCTGTTGTATAGCGAGCGCACCTTCAATGGAGAGCATGGATGGGGCGAAGTCTGTTCTTGGTTCATTCTTCTGCATTTTTGGAGGAGGAAAAACCTTCCGCTGAAAAAGCAAAAGGCCGGGAGTAATCCCGGCCTTTGCTTTCGTTTCTAAAACTATTTATTTTACAAGATTCAAATCAAACTTCATCAAAATACTTGCAGCCTGTGCTCGAGTCGTGGTGCCCTGGGGGTCTAGCATGCCGTTATCGTGACCGTTAATCAGCTCGTTACCGTTAGCCCACTCCATTGCGGTTTCAGCCCAAGAATGCACATTTCCACTGTCAGGGAACTTGGTCAGATCCGCAGCGGCCGTAGTGTCTAGCTGCTTGTACACAGCATAGTTATACATAATCTGGGCGAACTCTTCACGGCTTACCAACTTTTTGGGCAAGAATGTTCCGTCTCCATAACCTGCCACAACACCTGTAGACTCAGCCCAAGCAATTGCGTTAACAGCCCAGGCGCCTGCAGCATCAGCATCCGTGAATGTAGCCTCGCTATTGACAGTGGGCTGACCTTCCAGATTATAGAGAATCTGTACAGCCATGGCTCGGTTCATTTTCGTCTCCGGATCAAACGTGGTGCCGCTAGTACCAGCCATCAGACCATTCTCGTAAACATATTGGACCGCTTCAGTGTACCACTTGTCCCCTACATCAACAAAGGGGCTGTCCCACACAAAGGTCACTGTGATAACCACTTTGCTATCGGGCTGCTCAAAAGTGTACTTTCCACTGCCAATATTGGTTACCTTCAAAGTGTGACCGCTAGCATCCTCAACCGTCACAGTCCCCACTTTATAGCCCTCTTCCGGAGTGGCGGTAATGGTTACTTCATCGCCTTCCTTGGGACTAGCAGGAGAAACCGTTACTTTACCGTTTTCGGTTTTGGTGATCGTGGGGGTATAGGTCGGAGTAGTCACAGGAGGATTATCAGATCCGCCTACAGTTCCGTCAGGGTTCAAGACCTTGCCAGGAGCAAGATAATCCGTAATGTCCACGCTAGGTGAAAATTTACCAGCGTTGATCACAAGTTTTGCACTATCAACGTCTTCACCATTTGCATCCTGAATAGAAACCTGGCCTGCAAAAGTACCTCCATTGATCGTGGTATTGCTGCTTCCACCATTCTCGGCTTTGGCATTCTCAATGTACAGGGAATTCTGTTCTTTTATATCTGCATTGTTGATGGTAACAGTAGACGTTCCTTTATCCAGCTTTGTGTCAACATTCACGCCGCCCCAAGCATTGCCACTGGTAGTCAGTCCATTTACAACAAGCGTAGAAGTGTTGCAAACAACACCATAGCCTGTACCGTCTTGAACAGTGACGTTCTCCACCGTAACAGTAGTGTTTTCCCCTGCTGCAGAAGTGATATTCAATCCGTGCTTCGCAATTTTTTTGCTGTCAATCGTCAAGTCTTTAACGGTTACCTTAGCACCACCTTGAATATTAATCATGCTGGTTTTTTCTTTAAACTCATTCACCGCTGTATTAGCCGAAATGGTTTTACCGTTTCCATCCAAAGTGATGTTTTCAGTAATTGTTAAGGCACCTTTTGTATCACCAGCCTGACTGGAAAGAATAACATCCTTCACCAAAGTAACTGTGTCACCGGATTTAGCTGCCTGAATGGCTTCTTCCAAAGTCATGTACTTGACGTCACCAATCTGAGCTTCATAATTCGAAACATATGTAGGCTGACTGGAAGCTGTAACGTTGACAACCGCCCCATTGTTGCCTTCATTTGTTCTATCACCAGGATTTTGTACCTGTACCTCTGCTTCCGTATTGGTAATAGTAGCCTCGACTGGGTAGGAAAACAGCTCATTAACGCGCCCTTCACCCAGTAAGATATCGCCATTTGCAGAAGATTTACCTGTTGAATAAGTGAACGAACAGGTATCCACTGTAAGACTACTGTCTGCCCCAGCAGTGGAAAGAACACGAATAGGGGCAGCATATAGTTTCTCGGTTTCGTTATATACAGTGGAACAGTCGGTAAACGTGCAATCTTTCACGGTGATATTCTGCTTTGTGCCTTTTGCCGCCTTGTTGTTCAGATTGACAGGAGCCATTATGTTGCTAAAATCACATTTCTCCACCGAAATCAAACCAGGAGCGTTAGAATAGACCGTACAGGAGTTTGCCTTTTTCCATGGTTCCGCAGAATTATCCGTGCCATCAAAGGTGCAATTCTTAAGAGTGATATTATTTGTACCGCTAGTACCGGTAAAATACACTCGGTTCATGTTTTGGCAGCCTTCCATATAGATATTAATTGTATGACTGGAATGGCGCTCTCCCCAAGCTGCTGCACCGTTCAAGTTGTAGACCTTGAGAGTCACATCGCCAGTCAAATCACTGCCTTCTTTACCCGGCTTTATGTTGTCGTATGTATCGAGTTCAAAATCTCGCTCTCCACCAGAAACATATGCCCCGTTGCCATAGATAGTTAAATCTGAACAAACGTGGCCGTGAGTCATTTCACCCACATCAGCGCCCGGCTTACACCAAAGCGTATTTTTTCCACTTTGCTTGTGAATCGCGTTTAAAGCTGCAACCAAGCTTTCATAATAGTCGGTACCGTCAAAGACCGTGTTTTTTCCGGTAAAATTAGTTCCGGGCTGTAGCTGGCTGTCTGAAGGAATCGAATCACTGGTGTACCATTCTGTGATTCCCGTATTGTTTGCTTCCAAACTTGAAAATACATTCTGCGGCAGAGTAGCGTTAAGCAACCTGAGAAAACCGCCGGAAGTTTCACCTTGAGCACTTTCATAACTGTTATTAACGAGGCTGATATTAGCGTGTTGATAATCCCCGTTGGCAGAAAATTGGATTGCACCACGCTCTCCCATGTCAACAAAGGAATTACCCGTAAAGGTAGTAGTTGTTGTACCACCGCTGTTTAAATACACGCCACCGGAACAATTTGCAAACTCGTTACTAGAAATAGATACTGTAGCTGCTCCCACATCCTTAATGGCATAGCCCGCAAGACCAGAAAAGTTACAGTCCGTAAAAGTTACATTAGAACTGTTGATAGGGCTGACAGCCACATTTTCAAAAGTACAATTGGTAAATGAAACGCTTCCCGAGTTCATTAACTGAAGTTCCGCATCCAACTTATCCTTTGACGCCGTGGTCTGGGTTGTGTTCCATGCCCCACAAACTTTAATATCTTCATCAGGAGTTATTAACTTGAAAGACACATTGGAAATGCTTATGTTTTTCGAGACCCCGTCGCTTTCCTTAAAACGCTGATATTGCGCATAGGAAGTCCCACTATAATTCTGAATGCGATCCGGTGTATTCTCCCCCTTTACCACATGACTCTCGTGGCCACTAGTAGTGGTACGATCACAGCCACTTGACGGTGCGATCTCTACAACAACATTATTCCCACCATCATAGTTGTAACCCGCTTTTTCCACCTCTTCGACAAACTGTGCCAAAGAAATGGTATCCGGCGTTGCGGCTAGCGACACCACAGGTACCATCCCCACAATAAGGCACAGCGCCAACAGTAGTGAGATCAATTTCTTCATACATCAAACCTCCTATATCTTTGCTGAGTGTATATATGAAAAGCATAGTTTTCACTATACTTCACTTTGCATTTATCCAAAAACACTTAGGAACTTTCTCCCAAGACGTAGTAAACCATATTGCAAATCTATGGAAACAAGGGAAAGCTCACCCTTGTTTTAATAAAAGATAATTCTTTTAAATATTGCTAATTAGTTTGTCAAAAACATTTATTCTATAATAATTCGCCAAAATTATACCATAATTTTTATATCGTGTCACTATTCAAATAATCACAAAACCCTTCTCTTTGTTAAGCACCACAATTATTTAGTTTTTTTAGTAGAAAAATGTTTAACCGCTGAAAAAGCAAAAGGCCGGGAGCAATCCCGGCCTTTTGCTACATTACATATTAAGTTTACTTACCTAAAATTTGTGCCAGACCCATGATGATGGAAGCCGCTTCCGCTCGGGTGGTATTGCCACCAGGACGAAGAGTATTGTCCTCATAGCCGTTGATCAGCTTTAACCCAGTTGCCCAGCTCATAGCGGTCCGGCTTGAAGGTACCGTCCTCATAGCCGGCCACCACCCCGCTCTGCTGAATCCAGGAAATGGCATTCTCGGCTCAATGGCCACTTACATCCGTAAAATCTGCGGTATCGGCAACTTCCGGCTTACCCTCCAGATTGTAGAAAATCTGTGCCACCATGGCACGGGTTAAAACACTGTTGGGGCCAAAGCTCTCAGCGCTGTTTCCGGACATTATATCTTGGCGGTAGACATACTCCACAGCCTCAGAATACCAGTCGCCTTCGTTCACATCGGTGAATGGCAGCGTATGACTCTTCAGATCCAAGACAATAGCATACTGGCTGGCATGAGTAACGGTCAGCGCTACGCCACCCTTTTCGTCCACCTGACCCGAGGTCTCATAAATCAATCTGCCGTGTGGTCTCATTATAGTGATACAGGTTGGCCCACAGGCCCTGATAGCTATTTCCCAAAGTAACTCCCTTTGCCCTCATTCTGCCTCATGTCCCGTAGAAAACTTTTTTCGGTATTGCGAAGGAGACGTACCCATTTTACGATGAAATAGGCTGCTGAAATACAAGGGATCTTCGTAACCTACTGCCGATGCCACTTGGATAATGCTTAAATCCGTTCGCCGCAACAGATCAGCGGCGTTTTGTACGCGCAGTCCAATCAGGAACCCTTGGGGAGAAATTCCCATGCAGGTGCGAAATAACGCGGAATAGCGGCTGGGGCTCAAGTGCTCCAGCGCTGCCAGTTCCTCCAGCCGAACAGGCTGGGCATAATGCCGGTACAGATAGTCTAAGGAATCCCTCACCAGCCATGGTCCCGGACCTCCCTGCCGCTGAGTAGACCTGCGTGCCAGCCTTGCCAAAAGCGCTGCCAATGTTCCTGCGGCTTCTGCTTCAAACAGCGGCCCCTTGCCATAAAAGCAGCGGAACAGCATCCGAAAATCTGTGGCGGCCTCTTCCTGCCCCTCTGGAAAATAGATCTGACCCAAGGACAAGCCGTAGCTTTCTACCATCTCTAAAGCGTGAGAACCAGTAAAATGGGCCCAATAATAGCAAAGCTCCTCCCCCGCTTCTTTTCCGTAACGATAGGGAATTCCCGGCGCAAAAAGAAACATTCCACCAGCGGGCAGCTCATGGCGACAGTTGTCCGCGTAAAGCGTCAAGCTGCCGCGGCTTAAATACATCAAATAGATGTCCTGGCGCCCTGTGGGATTATTGGTGGTAAATGCTCCGTCGGTTACGTACTGCCCCGCGCAGTTGACCACCAAAGGTCTGGAGTCCTCTCGAATATCGCAGTCGGCTTCGGACTCCAGCCTGAAATAACTTTGGGAACGCATGATCTCACCCCTTGGTCAGTCGATTTGTCCATGTTTTCAGTGGAATGCTCAATCGCTTTTTCCTTTTTTTCATTATACACTGATTGTGCAAAAGGGCAAGGTCCCTGCGATCATTCATCTGACTAAGGAGGAGTCTTCCCCATGAAAAAAGCGTTGAACGCCTGGACGGTTCCCGCCCAGGTCTCCTTTGAAGAATTATTCCAGAAACTCTCTGCTGCCGGGTATGACGGTGTAGAACTGAATTTGGATCGAGAGGCTGGCGGTCATGGTCTGACCATGGAAACCACCCAGCTTCAAACTGCGGAGATTAAGAAACTCAGCCAGATGTATAACCTGCCGGTTCACAGCATCTCTTCCTCCCTGTACACTGCGGAAACACTGGGATCAAACGACCCCGCTTGCCGCAAACAGGCTCAGGACATCCTTAGAAAGCAACTGGAACTGGCCTCTGCTTTGGGAGCTGATGGTATTTTGGTGGTACCCGGCGGAGTGAGTGACCAACGCTCCCTCACTCAGGCTTGGGACAACTGTTTGGAAAGCCTGTCTGCTCTGAAAGAAGAAATTCTTCAAAGTGGTATAAAGGTGGGCGTGGAAAACGTCTGGAACGGATTCTTCCTCTCTCCCCGGGACATGGCTGACTTCATCGATACCTTGGACTGCCCCAGCATCGGCGCCTATTTCGACGTGGGCAACGTGGAGATTTTCTCCAATCCCCAGGACTGGATTGAAATACTGGGCAGTCGGATCGTCAAGGTTCATGTCAAGGACTTTGCGCGCACTACCACCAATGCCGGCCACTTTGTCAATCTGCTGGAGGGCAGCATTGACTGGGCCAAAGTTAAGGCTGCTCTGGACGCTGCTGGATATCAGGGCTACCTCACCGCGGAAGTGGACACCTTCCACAGAACTCCGGAATACCAGTACGAAATCACTGGCATGGCATTGGACCACATTCTCAATCTGTAAGCTTTCGTCATCTCTTTATTCTTTATGGAGGAACTTATCATGAAAAAATTGGCAATGGTTGGCTGCGGCGGCATCGGAAGCTATCACTTGGAGCATTTTCTTAAATATACGGACATCGAGTTGGCCGGATTCTGCGATCTCATTTTGGAACGGGCAGAAGGATTTGTTAAAAAGGCTGGCAGCGGTCAGGCCTTTGTGGATTTCGTGGAGATGTATGACACCGTTAAACCCGACATGCTTTTTATCTGCGTCCCCCCCACCAGTCATGGCAGCATTGAAATGGAAGCGATTACTCGCGGGATTCCTTTCTTTGTTGAGAAACCTCTGGCTTTGGATTTGGAGTTGGGCAGGCGTATCCGGGATGCTGCAGAGGCGAAAGGACTCATCACCGCTTCAGGATTCCAGTGTCGTTACTCCAACACCATCGCTCCCACGGTGGAATTCATCCAATCTCATCAGATTCCCTTCGTGGAGTGTGTGCGCATGAGCAGCATTCCCGACGCTCCCTGGTGGAAGGTGAAGGCTCTTTCCGGTGGCCAAGCCGTAGAACAGACCATTCACCAATTTGACATCCTTCGCTATGTCTTCGGCGAGCCCGAGTCTGTTTTCTCCACAGCTACTCGGGGATTTGTGCAGGGCGTAGATGGCTACGATACCGATGACCTATCCTCCACTGTAATCCGTTTTCAAAACGGTGCATTGGGTACGGTAACAACCGGCTGTTATGCGCAGTCCGGCTGCTGCTTTGACTCCAAGATCACTTTCAGCGCTCCTGACGCCAGACTGGATCACTACATCATCAACAAAGTGAAGATTTACACCGATCGTCCCCAAAATGAAACAGACAACGGGCTGGTGGTTAAAGGCGATGGGACCTTGAAGATGGATGGCGAAAACGTCACTCTGATTGAAGATGACGGTCTTGCTGGGGAAATTTGTGACCGTACCTTCGTGGACGCTGTGCTCACCGGGGACAGCTCTAAAATTCGCTCCTCTTATCGTGACGCTTTGCGCTCTGTGGCGTTTACCCTCGCCTGCAATCAGTCCATGGAAACCGGTCTGCCCGTAAAGGTGGAACTTGACTGATAAAACACATCTCCCCCTACCCAATGTACCGGGAGTTTCAAGCGACTATCCAGCTTATAAAACTATAAAAAAGGAAAAAGGCAGTGGGAACCTTTGCTCCACTGTCTTTTTCGTTGGGCTTATTTCCGACTGATTGACAAATCACTCTCTCACTTGCTGGTGAATAGATCCGTCAGTCTTTGCCAAAACGTAGGGTCAGCCTCTTCTTGCTCTGGAACAGTCTCTTGCTCTTCCTTCAAAATGGCAGTTGTTTGGAATGCAAACTGCACCGAATCCACACAGGTGTTCTTCGCTGACACAAACGACTCCGCACCTTCTTGATCTCCCCCCAGCGACTCCATTAAACTATCGATTTTCCCTTCCAGTTCCTCTCTCATATTAGGCGCTTCCTGACGGAATTCACCGGTACCGTCAGCCATTTCCTGCGCCCCGTCGCAAAGGGAGGTCACTCCATCGTAAAGTTCTACGGTACCTTCGTACAGGTCTCCGGAACCGGACACCAATTCCTTGCTGCCCTGAGCCAACGAGGATACCCCTTCCATCACTTGGCTGTACCCCGCTGCCAACTGGGCTACTCCGTCTGTGTAGCTGTTGATGCCATCATCCAGCGCAGTATAGCGGTTGGCCAGTTGGTCAATTCCATCCGCCAAGATGGCCAGGTTTCCTGTCATGTTTCCCAGAGCATTTACCAGTTGAGTAATTGTGGTGTCAAATGTCTCATACTGAGTTTTCAGCTGGGAAAGTCCCTCTGTTAAATTCTGAATCTGGGACGATGCCTCCCCCAAGTAGGACTCTGTACCTTGCAAAGCTGCTGTATTGGCATTGAGCAGCGCTTTGATTTGTTCCGCAGTTCCCAACAGCTGAGATTTGTAAGCGTCCACCACTCCACTGAGTCCCGGGATCCCACTCATCTGTTCCAACAGGTCCTCATAGCTTTGAATGGTCGCCACAGCACTGTCGTTCTGAGCTTTCAAGCTGTCCACATCCAGCCCGTTTTGAGCCATCAGTGCTTTGTACTGGGCAACACCCAGGTTTTCTTGCAGCAACGTCGCTCCATTGTACAGTTCATCAATGGCTTGACGGATTTCCCCCGACGCGGCAGCTAACTGGGAAAGATCCGCGTTGGTCACGGAGATAGCATCCACTGCGGTCTGCATAGTCTGCAACGCCGTGCGGAATTCTTTGGAGCCGCTGGTCAATGTGGAGGACTGACTGTTCAAGGTATCCAATCCTTGCTGCACGGTTTCCAACCCGCTTTGCAAAGCTACCACACCCTGATCCAACTGGGAAACACCACTGTGCAACGTGGAGGCTCCATCTTTTACTTGGGAGGTTCCTCCTTTTACGGTTTCAGATCCATCGGAAAGCTTTACGGCTCCATCGTCCAATTGGTCCACTGCGTCCATCAATTCGCTGACCTTATCTCGAATCTCCTGATCGTCCACATCCACACTGAGATTCAAACGAATTCCATTAATGGATACGGCATTCATCTCAAAATCCGTCACATCAGCGGAGATCAACGTATCTATGCCTTCCCCAGGGAGAATGGTATACGTCAGCTGTTTATCCCCACCCACATTGGCGATAGTGGCGTCCGGAGCTGTGATGCCTTTGCACTGCTCTGTATCCAAAGTAAAGGTGGCCTGCAACGCGTAGTTTTGATAAAAGTTCCCCGTACACTCCGGATTTTCCGTGACCTGGAAATGGATCTCCAATGCTCCGGAGCTTCCCGCCAATTCCTCAGGGGCAACTTCTTTTCCGTCTAAAGAATATGTGAGAGAGATATTCCATGGAAGTTGAGCATCTGGCAAATCCCCTTGATAGTACACCTTTTCCTCATCCGTGGAAAAAGTGATCTCGTCTCCCTGCTGTTGGATGGCGTCATCCGTATTGAGCATCTTTACCGCAGAATAGTTTCCATAATCTGTGATGTTCCCTCCGGCAAAGCTGTTGACTACATATGTACTGTCCAAACTGCCATCGGCATTTAGTGTGGCATAAACAACTTCCTCTTTTTCCGACGGCTCAGGCCTTTCTTCCGCATACGCTGGCGCTGCTGCCCCAAGCACAAGCGTTCCCACTAAACACAAGGACATGCCCCGTTTCCATAGTTTCATTTTTCGGTATCCTCCTTAGGTGAATTCAAAAAGTTTGCATGCAGTGTTGTGTGTTGGATAAATCCATCCAGCAGGTAGAGCAATCCCGGCAGCACAAACAGCACCACTGCCAAAGAAAGCAAACTGCCAACACCAATAAACAATCCTAGCTGCGACAAAATCCCGTGGGTGGAAAATCCATACATCAACAGCCCCACTACCGCCAGGACTGATCCCGAGGTAATTACTGACGGCGTCACCAAGGACACGGTGGTGATTACCGCCTGTTTTTTCCCCATAGTCTCTCGGGATTCCCGGTACCGCTCTGTGAACAAGATAGCATAGTCCACAGTGGCGCCCAACTGCACAGAGCTGACAATCAAATACGAGATATAGAACACGGTCATCCCTGTAAAGTAGGGGAAGGAGAAATTGATCCAGATGGCTGTTTCAATTCCCAACACCAGAATCACTGGCAAGGAAATGGAGCGCATCGTCAACAACAGCACCAGGAATACTGCGCCAATAGCGATCAAGTTCACTTTGGCGTTATCACTTGTGATGGTGTCCATCAGGTCGAAAGAGGTCACACCACTGCCTGCCAGATAGTAGGTATCCGGGTAAAATTCCTCCAAGGTGCTTCGAACCTGCTTCACCAACTGGAAGGTTTCTTCCCCCTCCAGTTCCGCATCTACTGTGAGCACCAACCGGCTGTAATTCTCGGACTCCAACTGGGACAACACCTCTTGATCCAAGTATTCCATGGGGATTTCCGCCCCCACTGTATCCACATAGGAAAGAATACTTTTCACTTGGGGGATTTCTTGCAGAGCGTTGGAAAGCTCCTGCTCTTTTTCCAAGTCGCCCCGAGGGACCATCGCTACATAGGTGTCACTTTTTCCAAACATATCCTCAATCGCCTGAGTGTCCTGTCCCAACTGGGTATTAGCTCCGTAAATGTGCGCTGCACTATAATAAAAGTTGTTGTGGTTCGATGCCAAATAGCTGGGGACTATTACCACCAGGAACACACAGACCAAGGGGATCATCACCCGAGAAACTCCCTTGCCGAATTTCTGAAATCCTGGCAGGAATCCACGGTGGCGAAGTTGAAACAGCCACTTTTGACAGATCAAGATGATCGCAGGCATGAACACAAATACGGTGATCAAGCTGATGGCAATTCCCTTGGCCAAGGCCAAACCCAAATCGGACCCCAAGCGGAACTGCATGAAAATCAGAGCGAAAAAGCCAATTACCGTTGTCAGTCCGCTGGACAAAATTGAACCCGTGGATTTACAGAGGGCATCCACCATGGCTTCCTTGGGGTCTGGATTCTCCTTGACACATTCCTCAAAACGATGAATCAAAAACACTGAGTAATCCAATGACACAGCCAGTTGCAGCACGGGTCCCGCAGCGTTGGTCACAAAGGAAATTTCCCCAAATATCAGGTTGGTCCCAGCGTTGATCACAACAGCCACACCCACCCCCAATAGAACCAGCACAGGCTCCAACCAGGAGGTAGTGGTCACAATCAGCACGACCAAAACAAACAATACCGCAATGATCGTAATCAGCCGCACCTCACTGACAGTTCCGGTTGTGGCTACCGCTGTGGAAACAGCATCACCACTTAGGGCGTTCTCTTCCCCCACAGCCTCCCGTATGGCATCCACTGCTTCCACCTGCATGCCATCTGCTATGGTTACCGAATAGAGGGCAGCGTTTCCCTTATAATAGGTCTCCACGGTATCCTGGTCCAGTGTCTCCAGTGGCTGAAGAATATCTGCCACATCGTCCAGCCAGGTTACATTGGTAACCCCAACACATTGCTCTAACTGCTCTTTGTACTTCAAGACTTCCGGAACTGTTACGTTTTTCACCATCACTCGCGCGTTGGGGATGCCTCCATCAAACTCCTGTTCCACAACGTCAATGGCTATAGTGGAAGGACTGTTCTCGGGTAGATAATCCGCCACGTCATAATTCACCTTTACCATGGTGCTAAGCAGTCCGCAGATTATAGTCGCCACTAGAAAAATTCCAGTTGCCGTCTTGGGATGGTTCACCAAAGTTTTATAAAATCGTTTCATTGGCACCCCTTCCCCTCTCTCAGCTGGGGAGTACCGGTCACTTCTAAGACACCCTTCTCTGTATACATGGTCAGAGACAACGAGTCCCTATTGATTCTCCCTGCTGCGGAATAAAAAACTGTGCGCATCAGTGTTTTTAACTGTCCGCTGATTTCGCACCAGTTTTCTTCGTCCATCACTCCTTGAAATCTGTTTTGACCCATCAACACATTCAAAAAGCCAGCCACTTTTCCACAATCCCCGTGGATTTCCATGGTGCCGTATCTGGGACCTATGGGGGTGCGCAAGACAATATTGTACATCTGGCTCCACATTTGCTTATTCACCTCTCGCATGTTCTTGAATTCGCTGTTCATCCTAACGCTTTTCCCTTTGACCTTCCATGGTCAATTTCGGAAAAGTGTGGAAAAACCGGACAAACCCGGTGAATTGTGGGGCATGTCTCTGTTGTCCCCCCTACCGGACAAATGTCCAAAATCTGACCATTGCACGGAAATCTCAATGAGGTATAATGGTTCACGAGGTGAGCACATGAACAGCGAGACTTCGTCCCTGCGTACCAAACAAGCTTTGGCCGCCGCTTTAAAGGAAAAAATGAAGACGAAACCTTTTTCCAAAATCACCGTCCGAGAATTGATTGAGGAATGCGGCGTAAACCGGAAAACTTTTTACTATCATTTTCAGGACATTTACGCCCTGCTACGGTGGTTATTTGAGGAGGAAGCCATCCAAGTGGTGAAGCAGTTCAATCTGCTCCTGGACTGGGAAGAGGCTATTGGATTCACTTGTGACTACATTCAAGAAAATCGTGACGTCCTTCAGTGTGCCTGCCAGTCCATTGGACGGGATATTCTGAAGCGATTTTTCTTTTCTGATTTTATTGGCATTACAGAATCTGTGGTCAACGATTCCGAAAAACGCATGAATCGATTTTTGTCCCCTGCTCTCAAAAGCTACTACTGCAAATTTCTCACAGAGGCTATTGCCGGTATGATGCTCAGCTATATCGAAGAGGACTACTCTTACAGCCGTCAGGATTCCATCAATAACATCACCGTGATCCTGCGCACATCTATCACAGGTCTGCTGATGGACATGGGTACAAAAGAGCCGCCTAAATGCAACTGACGGTTCTTCTGTACCAAAAGCGAATTCCATCTTTTTACTCTGCTCTCTACACAGCAACCATTGCCACAGCCAACTGGAAAGACTGAACTCAAATAACCCATAGTACAGAAGCCATGGAGAAAAGCTAGCGAGCTTTTTCCCGCCATAAAAGAAACGGGACTGCTGAAATCACACAGCAGTCCCGTTTTTCTATAACACCAAACTCGTTTTTCAGTATGGCGCGATCAATAAAGCTTTAAGTCACATAGCCCAAAATGGGAAACCCGTTACGTCTGAGAAGGGTTTCCCTGCTTCTATCCATCAGCCATGAGAATCCTCAGTGGTCAGCCCCAAGGGGGTATCGATATCCTCCAGCTCTCTTTCAGATGCCGCTTGGACATAGATGCATTGGTGGCGGCGCAGGACCGCTCTCCCCCCGGTGTCCCCTTCCAGAGCCATAAGCTCAGGCAAAAGCTTGGCGGCAAACAAAGTAGGATTCCCCGGACGGTTGCCCCAACACAAACTGGCGCCTTCCACGCCCTCCTTGGCGCAGTCCAAAAGCCGAAGCATGGAGTCTTCCGTCAGGTAGGGCTGATCCGCCACGACGAACAGGAGGAAATCCTCCTCTTCCACATTCTTCAGCGCGGATAATCCGGCCCGAATGGAAAAGGAAATACCTCTCTCGCTTTCCGAGCTGTCCACAGCGGTGATCCCCCGCTGGGAGGCCTCCTGGCGGATCGCCTCATACCGAGACACTACCAATAGACAGCAGTCCTCCCTCTTTTTCACCAGGTTTTCCAGCATCTCCAAAGTCCAAAGATACATGGGCTTGCCCTTTACCGGATAGAGCAGCTTATTTTTCCCAAATCGCCGGCTGCTCCCTGACGCCAGGTAGAGAATATGCTTACGCATTGTCGGTCTCCATCAGGATCTTCTCCGGAGTGATGGGCAGACTGCGGTGCCACACACCAGTGGCACGGAATATAGCGTGAGCAATGGCAGGCGCCGGGGTGTTGATAACCACCTCGCCGATGGACTTGGCACCATAAGGACCGGTGGGCTCATGACTTTGCTCAAACTCCACGTGGAGAGTTCCCATATCCAGGCGGGTAGGGATTTTGTACTGCATGAAGGAATCCTCCAAGATCCTGCCCTTGTCCGTGTAGGTCACATTCTCGGACAACGCCATGCCGATTCCCTGGACAATACCGCCTTCCGCCTGGATCCGGGCCAGGTTCTCCGCGATGGGAATACCACAGTCCACCACAGAAGAGTAATTCAGCACCTCTACGCCGCCAGTCTCACGATCCAGCTCGATCTCCACCATGCCCACCATGAAGGGCGGAGGAGAAACCGGTGAGGAATGGGTGACCGTGGCCTGAGCAGGAATACAGTTATTCACCATGGAAGCTGTGGCGATATCTGCCCGGGAAACAAATCCCGTACCATCCAGCTTGTAAACGCCGTCACCTCGGAATTCCAACTCTGACACATCGCATTTCAACGCAGACGCAGCAATAGCGCACATGTTGTCCCGCAATTCCAAGCAGGCCTTCTCTGTGGCCTTGCCTGTCAGGTAAGTGGTGGAGGAAGCGTAGGAACCAGAGTCGTAGGGAGAGGCATCAGTGTCCGCGCCGAACACGGCGATCTCGTCGGGGGAGCATTCCAGGGTCTCAGCGGCGATCATGGCCAGGATGGTGTCGCACCCGGTGCCCATATCGGCAGCGCCGATGATGAGATTGTAAAAGCCTTCGTCCCCCAGCTTGATGGTAGCGGAACCCACGTCACAGTTGGAAATGGCGGAGCCCTGCATGCTCAGGGCCATACCAGCAGCCCGAACTTTTCCGTTGCCCATGTCCCGAACGGGATATTTGGCATCCCAGTCGAAAATCTCCTTGCACCGGCTGATACACTTATCCAGGGCACAGGCATTAGCCACTTCATAGTAATAAGCGGGCATGACCATGCCTTCCCGAACGATATTCTTCTCCCGAAGAGCCGCGGGATCCATTTGCAGGATATCCGCCAGCTCGTTGACGGCGCTTTCCACAGCGAAAATTCCCTGCGTGGCACCGTATCCTCGATAAGCTCCCGAGGACTGGACATTGGTATAGACCACGTCGTAGGAGAACCGGAAAGCTTCCAGCCCGCCAGTATACAGGGGGATGGACTTATGCCCGGAAAGTCCCACAGTGGTGGGGCCGTGCTCACCATACGCGCCGGTATTGGAAAGGGTGTACACATCCAGCGCCCGGATGGTGCCGTCCTTCATGGCCCCCAGCCGAACGGTGACGTCCATAGCGTGGCGGGGAGACGCTGCCGTCTGACACTCCTGACGGGTGTAGATCATCTTAGCGGGGCGTCCGGTCTTCCAAGTGACGAAAGCCGGGTAAACTTCCGCCACCACGGTCTGTTTTGCGCCGAAGCCACCGCCGATCCGGGGCTTCTCCACATGGATCTTGGACTTGGGAATCCCCAAAGCGTTGGCGATGATCCGCCGGCAGTGGAAAACGATCTGGGTGGAGGACACCACGTGAAGCCGGCCGTAACGATCCATCTCAGTATAGGTACGGAAGGTCTCCATCATGGCTTGCTGGCAGGCTTTCACCTGGTAGGTATGCTCCACCACGTAGTCGCACTGGGAAAGGACCGCTTCCACATCCCCGTCTCCGCAGGTGTCGCTGGCGCACAGATTTCGCTTGTTATCAGCACCCACTGGACAGGGGGCGTTCCAGCTGTCCTCAGGATGGATCAGAATAGGGTTGTCCTTGGCCTTGTGAAAATCCAGCAGGGGCTCCAGCACCTGGTAGTTGACTTTGATCAACTTCATGGCCTTATCCACGGCCTTTTCCGTTTCGCCGGCCACAATGGCCACTGCATCACCCACAAAACGGACATGCCGGTCCAGCAGCAGCCGGTCCCGGGGAGAGGGCTCCGGGTAGGTCTGGCCGGCCATGGTGAAACGCTCCTGAGGGGAATCTTTGTAGGTATACACCGCCACGATACCGGGAACCAGCATAGCTTTGGAAATGTCGATCTCCTCCACCAGAGCGTTGGCATGAGGGCTGCGGAGCACCTTTACCACCAGAGCGTCCTGGGGTGTGATGTCATCCACAAAGAGAGGTTTTCCCAGGAGCAGCTGCATGGAATCCTTTTTCCGCATGGATTTTCCCACAACCTTATACGCTGCCATGATGCTCCTCCTTTCTCCAATTCAGATAATTCCGAATCCCCCGAAGCTGTCCCTCGTAGCCGGAACAGCGGCAGAGATTGCCCGCCAGATAAGCCCGGATCTCATCGTCTGTGGGGTCGGGGTTCTCCCGAAGCAGAGCGATGGTGTTGATCACGTAGCCGGGATTGCAGAAGCCGCACTGCTCCGCGCCCTGGTCGGCGATGAATCCCACAAACTCTTCGGCCTCCTCCTGGAGTCCCTCCAGAGTCTGGACCTGATGCCCGTCCGCCCTGGCAGCCAGCACGGAACAGGACAGCACCGGGACTCCATCCAGCAGCACGGTGCACAGTCCACAGTTGGAGGTCTCGCATCCCCGCTTCACGGAGAAACAGCCGTGCTGCCGCACAAAGTCGATGAGCAGAGTATCCGGCTCGATGGAACAAACAAGTTTTTTCCCATTTAACGTCAGTTTGATCTCCATGGTCACACCCCTTCCAGCTGCGTCAGGCACCGGCGCACCAGCACGGCGCAGATCTTTTTGCGGTACTCGGCGCTGCCCCGCATATTGCTTCCAAACACGGCACAGTCAGCCACCCAGGCGCCGAAGGCTTCCGCGCTATCCCTAGTGACCCCGTTCTTCAGCAAGCCTTTTTCGTCGGTGAACACCACAGCCGTGCCAGGCCTTGCTCCGATGGCGCAAGTATAAACGCCCTCAGCCTCCGACACAGCGCAGGCCAGCACGGGAAAGTCGGTGGCGGTGTTCCGCTGGGAGAGATAGCAGACACGCCTCTCCCCCTTGGGCACCATGACCCGGACCAGCAGATCCCGAGTATTCCGAGGCAGCTTGGCGAAATCACCGATCTTCATGACGCCGTGGTGGTACAGCTCCACCTTGGCGTCCAAAACCTGGAACAGGGTCAGCACATCAGAGAAACCGAACCGGCCGTAGAGACTGCCGCCAATGGTAGCCACATTGCGGAACTGAACTCCCACAATGTGCTTCAGCGCCTCTGCCATGGCACCCTGGGTGAGAGCCTGAAGGCCCGGATGGATCTCCAAGGCCCGCAAAGACACCATGGCGCCAATGGAAAAGCAGTCCTCCTGTTCCTCGATCTTGTCCAGGCCCAGGTCGCACAGGTCAACCGCCGTTTGGACGGAGCGGTTCTGCATCTTCAGCCACAGCATGCCGCCCAAGATCACGTTGCTGCGCTTTTGACCCAGAGTATAAGCTTCTTCCAAACTCTTGGCCCGAACATAATTCCCGATCTTCAGCATGATTTATCCCCCTTAGGCGCTTCCTTGGGAAGCAGAAGATTCAGTATGATGGCAACCACGGCCGCGGGCACAATGCCGCTGCCGCCAAAGATCAAGCTCACTGCCTGGGGCAGATTGCTCAGCACGCCGCTGTTGGCGCCCAGGCCGTAGCCCAGACCCAGTGCAACGGAAACGATGGTCATATTCCGGCCGGTGAGAGGATCCTTGGTGATCAGCTGGATGCCGCTGATGACGATGGAGGAGAACATGATTACCGCTGCTCCTCCCAGAACAGACTGAGGCATAATGGAGACCACAGCCGCCAGCTTGGGCAGCAGGCCGCAGAGCACCAGGAACACCGCGCCGCAAGCCAGAGCAAAACGGTTGACGATCTTGGTCATGGTGACAAGACCCACGTTCTGGCTGAAAGAGGTGTTGGGAAGCACGCCGAAGAAAGCAGCCAGAGAGGAACCCAGACCGTCGCACATAATGCCGCCGGACAGTTCCTTGTCTGTGGCTTCACGGCCCATACCGCCCTCCATGCAGCCGGAGATGTCACCCACAGTCTCCACCGCGGTAACAATAAACATAATCATCACAGGCAGGATAGCCCGCAGATCAAAAACGGGCTTCACAGGCATGATCTCCGGAACAGCAAACCATTTCGCCTCAGCCACCTTGTCCCAGTTCAACACCCAAGCCTTGGTGTACTCCACGCCGTCAGCAGTGACACCGGTAGTGGGCAGGAACAGGGGCAGGATGGAACATACGATGTAACCGAAGATAATGCCGAACAGGATGCAGGAAGCGCTGGTCATGCCCTTGGTGCAATGCTTGAGCACCAGGATGACCACCATCACGGAAAGTCCGATGAGCAGGTTTTCCACAGAGCCGTAATCGGGAGCGGAATCACCGCCGCCAAAGGAGGCCACGCCCACGCTGATCAAAGACAGGCCAATAGAAAGCACCACCGTGCCGGTGACGATGGCCGGGAAGAACCGACGGAGAGGCTTCAGGAAAGCGCCCAGCACTGTCTCGAAGAGGCCGCCGATGATGCTGGCACCCATGATGGCTCCATAGGCCAAGATGCCGCCGCCCATAGTTTCCACAACGCCACGGAACACGCCGATAAACCCGGAGCTGGTACCCATGATAATGGGCACCTTGCCGCCAACCGGTCCGATGGCGAACAACTGGATCAATGTCACCACGCCTGCAATAAGCATAGCGTTCTGGAGCAGGGAGACCTGCAACGCTGCCAGTGCAGCGTCGTTGCATACGGCGGTGATGATCAGGATGGGCGTCAAGTTGCCCACAAACATGGCAAGCACATGCTGCAATCCCAGAGGAATAGCCTGGGACAGCGGCAGTCTCCCTTCAAACTCATAGGGAGAACCGTATTCTTTGTCCTTTTTCTTTGCTTCCTGCTTTACTTCCTTCTGCATGTCGAACCTCCTAAATATTCCCTTTCAGTATCACAACGGAATTCCCCGGTCCGGGGATCTTCCCACACACGGATCTTAGGATACAGCTCCCGCAGCGCGGATTGAACTGCCGAGGCATCCGTCTCTTTCGTGGGCAGCATACCCACTTGTTCCCCGTTTTTCAGAAGCAGCAGCCTGTCACACCAGCGCAGGGCTTGCTCCGGATCGTGGAGCACCAGCAGTGCTCCCTTTTTCTTTTGATCCACCAATGTCCGCACAGAATCAAACATGGTGTAGGTATTATCATAGTCCAAGGCTGTGTCCGGCTCATCCAGCAGTAGTACGGGAGCATCCTGCACCAAGATCTCCGCCAGGAGCACCATCTGCCGCTGGCCTTGGCTTAGCCGGGCACAGTCCTCTTCCAGCTTCTCTTCCACACCGAACACCGCAGCCGCCTTTCGGATCCGGTCCTCGTCCACCCTGGTGAGAAAGGCGCTCCCATGTGGATAGAGCCCCATAGCAAGCACCTCTCGGGCAGTGATGCCTTCCAGGATCCACGTTTGCTGGGGCAGAATAGCCATTCGGCGCGCCCGCTCTTTCTGAGACATGCCCCGGCATTCCTTCCCGCCAACCAGCACTTCTCCCGAATACCGGCGGACACCCCCGGCGATTCCTCGGAGCAAAGTGGTCTTTCCACAGCCGTTCCGGCCCAAGATCCCCACCATTTCCCCGGGCATCAGAGAAAAAGAAATATCCTTCACCAGGGGCGCTCTGTACCCCAGAGTCAGTCCTCGGACCTCAAGCAGCGGTTCCATGGAAGTCTCCTTTCCTGCCGCGCAGCAGCAAAATCAGTATGGGGACCGCCAGGAACACCGTAAAGATGCTCAAGGGCAGCTCCGCTCCCTTCCACAGGCTTCGAGCCAGCATGTCCGCTGTCAGTACCAGAACAGCGCCCAACGCGGAGGAGAGCAGAAAGTATCCCCTGTCCCGCCGCCGGCGGATCCAGAAAGCGATGTGGGGCCCGATCAATCCGACGAAGGAGATAACTCCGGTGACCGACACCAGCCCCGCGATCATGAGGGTGCTCAAAACCAGGAAGATCCCCCGCCACAGGGACGGGTTCAAGCCCATGGATCGGGCTTGCTCATCTCCCAGGGAAAGCATCACCGCCTGACGGTGGAACAGCAACAAAAGCACAAAGGGCACCGCCATCACCAACAAGTTGGGGAACAACTTTCCAGCGGTAATGGCTCCCAAACTGCCCATGGTCCAAAATTCGATGGCCGCCAATTCTCTTTCAGGGTCCGCCATGACTTTCAAGCACATAAGCCCCGCGTCCGCCACCGACGAAACCACGATACCCGCCAGGATATAGCTGCTCATCTGCCGGAACCTGGAAAACCTCACCAAAAACAGCACCAAGACCACAGAGAGCATCCCAGCCATAAAGGCACCCAGCATGAGCTGCATTGCTCCACCAGTGCCCAGCACAATGGCTCCAGCCGCCCCCAAAGAAGCTCCGGAGGCCACCCCCGTCAGATCCGGCGAAGCCAAAGGATTACGGAAAATAGTCTGATAAACCGAACCGGACAGGCTCATTACCGCACCTGCTGCGACTCCCATCAACACCCGGGGCAACCGCAGCTGCCAGAATACCCGAGCTTCCATGGTATCTCCGCCTTGCCCCAACAGGATCCGCCAGATGTCCTCTGGGGAAAGTGGATAACTTCCCACACAGGCGGAGAGCACCATCAATCCGGCCAAAAGCAGGACAACTCCAAGGATCCTGCCAAGTTTGCTCTGAATCATTTGGTAATCAGCGCGGTGTCAATGGTGAAGCCGTAGAACTGCTCGTAGTAATCCACCACATCCGCTTGGAAAGTATCAAAGCTATACACGTCATCGTGGAGCACACTGGTGAGCCACAGCACGCCCAGAATGCCGGAAGGAACGGGAGAATCCCACTCCTCGATCTCCTGGGGCATCTGGTACACCTGGCCGTTTTTCACAGCGGTGACCTCCGCCAGCTGGGGATCTGCGGTGATGTCCTCCGCGGTGTAAGCGGCTCCGCAAGGCACGATGATCACCTCCGGATCCATGCTCAGGATGGTCTCGTAGGAGACCTCTGTCCAATAGTCACCTTCCAGGTCCTGGGCCACGTTTTCGCCGCCGGCAAGACCAATCAGGTCGGACTGGTACATTCCTCCGGGAGCCGTCTCCAAATAGGAGGAATTGCTCCCCATGTAGACCTGAGGAACACTTTCATAGGTATAGGAAGCCACCTGCTCCAGCTTTTCGTCATAGTAGTCCAAAAGCTCCTGGGCCCGCTCCTCGACGCCGCAAGCGGTGGCAATGAGGGTCAGCATCTCTTCCATCTGCTCCTGACTCTCAGGATCCACCACCAACACGTTAATGCCCAGATCTGTCAAAGTGTCGGCGTAGCTGCTCAGCTTCACCGGCATGAGCACCAGGTCGGGCTCCAGGGCAGCAGCAGCTTCCACATTGAATTCTTTCAGAGAGCCCACATTGGGCAGTTCCAACAGCTGAGGAGCAGCCATCTGGTAAATGGGACGGGAATCCGCCTTCATCTCCAAACCAATGACCCGGTCCGAGAGGCCAAGGGCAATGGTGGCATATGTGGTAATGTAATAGCAGCTGACAATCGTCTGGGCGGGCTCCTCCATCACCACTTCCCGACCTGCCTGATCTGTCAGGGTAATGGCAGCACTAGAATCGGTCTCCTGGGGTTCCGAGGAGAGCTCCTGAGAGGACTCCGAAGAAGTGGTTTCCGATTCTGTTTCCTGCTGGGACAAGCTGGACTCAGACGCAGTGGTCTCAGACGAGCTCTGCTCCTGGGTTGTGCCGCAGGCAGCCAGTGAGAGAACCATAGCCAGGATCAGCACAAGAGCCACCAGGCGCTTCGTAAGATCGTGTCTTTTCATAACTTCATTTTTCCTTCCTTTTCAGGCGAATTCCGCAAAAAAAACCCACCCTATTTATATCATACAAATTATAATATAAGCACGATGGATTGTCAAAGAATCCCACGGAGGATTTGTTGTTTTCGGAAACAAAAATAATCTCTCACCCTTTCTAACCCCTTTTGCTTTTTGCTTCGTCCGATGTATAATACAATCATCACAGGACGGGAGGAACCAAAATGGACTACCGGATCGCAGCGTGCGATGATCGAAAAGAAGACCGGGACATGATCCAGGAGCTTACGCTCCAGTGGGCCAGAAACCGGGGCTATGATGTGGAAGTACGCCAATTCCCCTCAGGAGACGCCTTTCTCTTTCAATACGCCGAGGACAAGACTTGGGACATTTTACTGCTGGATGTGGAAATGCCCGGGTGCAACGGTGTGGAACTGGCCAAACGAGTTCGGCAGGAAAACAAGCTGACTCAGATCGTCTTTGTCACCGGTTATTCCGATTACATCGCCGAAGGCTACGATGTATCCGCTCTGCATTATTTGCTCAAACCCGTCAGTGATGAAAAACTTTTCTCTGTACTGAACCGTGCGGTGGAAAAGCTCAAACGCGATGGACAGTCCCTTCTGCTGGAACTTCCCGAGGAACTGGTCCGCGTTCCACTTTTTGAAGTGGAATATTTGGAAGTCCGCCAAAATTATGTCACTGTCCACACGGTCTCAAACGCCTACACTGTAAAGAAAACGCTCACTGCCATGGAACAAGAGTTGGACGATCGTTTTTTCCGGGTGGGGCGATCCTATATCGTGAACCTGAGTAAAGTCCAAAAAGCCTCCAAACGGGAAGCCGTATTGCTCAGCGGTGCTGCGATCCCTCTTCCGCGAGGCGGGTACGAAACTTTGAACCAAGCCATCATTCAAAAGCTGTAAGGAGGCGCTTATGGGATTCTTTTCCAGACGAATGGACCAACGCATTTCTGCTACCCAGAAACAGTTCATGGAAACCCATTACCGGGAAGTGGAACACATGTACCGGGAAATGCGAGGCTGGCGTCATGACTTCCGCAACCATATCCAGCTGTTGAAAACCTATGCTCAAAAAGGTGATCTGGAGGCTGTTCGCACCTATTTATCTGAGCTGGAAAGCGATTTAAAACGGGTGGATCCCATGATCAAAACAGGAAATACTATGGCCGACGCCATTTTAAACAGCAAGATCTCTCTGGCAAAAGCTCAGGGGATCCCTGTACGGGCGGACGCACATATCCCAGTGAAACTGTCCATCTCCGATATAGACCTTTGCGTGATCCTGGGAAACCTGTTTGACAACGCCATCGAGGCAAACCTTCAGCTTCCCGAAGGCCAGCGAATGATCCGGATCTACATGGACATGAAAGGCAAGCAACTATATATCTCCTTCACCAATTTCGCCCCCGGCGATAAACAAGAAAAGGTGAACGGCCGCTTTTTCACCACAAAAGGAAATGGACACGGCTACGGACTTTCCCGCATAGATTCCGTAGTCCAGCGACTGGGCGGATACCTGCGCCGGGCCAGCGAGGAAGGCGCCTTCACCACGGAAATCCTCCTGCCCCAGGAGGGTATGCAATTCATCCCCTGAAATCAGCGATTCATCCCCGGAAATCCCCGGGGATGTTTTTTGCGATATACTTAACCTGCAAAGGGGGATTCTCTATGGAAGAAACAACTCAACATAAACCCGCTTACAACATGGCTCAAAACGTGGGATACATGATCCGCTTGGCTTGGCACAATCATAAAAGCGTGCTGGCTCTGTGTCTCGTTCTGGCGCTGCTTCATGTGGCCATCAGCCTAACGGAACTGTTTTTGGCTCCCTTGGTGCTGGGCAAAGTGGAATCGGCTGCGCCCTTGAGGGAACTGTTCATTACCATTGGGGCTATGGCCGGTACTCTGGCAGTGCTGAAAACCTTGCAAAGCTACACAGAGCAAAACTCACATTTTGGCAGGATAAAGCTGCGGTTGGACCTGGTGCTGCAAATCGTTTTAAAGTCAGTGACCACCGCCTATCCTAACGTGGGAGACCCTGATTTAGAAAAGGAAAAAGAACACGCTATGGAAGCTAACTGCTCCAACAGCAGTCCGGGAGAGGCCATTTGGCGAGTGTTGACGGAGATCCTACAAAACCTGGTGGGCTTTGGCATTTACCTAGCGCTGTTTTTCAGCCTTGACCCGGTGCTGATCCTCATTGCGGTGGTGACCTCCGTTCTAAGCTATCTGAGTTCCCGCAAGGGAGCCAAGTGGTCCTTCGCCCATCGAAAAGAAGAGGGCGCCTTGGTTCAAAAAATGAGTTACATCCGCAACAAGTCCGCGGATCGAGGCGCGCTCAAAGATATTCTGATCTTCGGCATGGGTGACTGGCTTGAGGAGATCTACCTCTCTGTGCTCAAAGTCTACGGAGATTTTCGGTTTCGGGAACAGCGGGTGTATCTGCTGGGGGATCTGGCCGAGGTGGCCTTGACTCTTCTGCGCAACGGTGCCGCCTATGGCTATCTGCTGATACTGACTCTGCGGGAAGGACTTCCCGCTTCCCAGTTTCTGCTGTACTTCACCGTGGTAGGAAGTTTCACCACCTGGGTAACGGGGATCTTAAAAAACCTGGGGGAACTGCATCAATTCAGCCTGGAACTGTGCAGCATGCGGAATTATCTGGAAGCCCCGGAACCGTTCTTATTTCAAGAGGGCAAACCCCTGGCACCGGAAACAGGCAAGGCATATGAGATTCGTCTGCGGGACGTTTCCTTTCGATATCCTGGAGCGGAGAGAGATACCCTTTCCCATATTGATCTGACGGTAAAACCCGGAGAAAAACTGGCCATTGTGGGCCTGAACGGTGCGGGCAAGACCACTTTGATGAAGTTGGTCTGCGGGCTGCTGGATCCTACCGATGGTCAAGTGCTTCTAAACGGAGAGGATATCCGACAGTTCAATCGCCAAGATTACTACACCCTGTTTTCCACGGTATTTCAGGATTTTTCCCTCTTTGACACCACTTTCGCCGACAACGTCACCCAAAACCCGGAAACATGGGACCATTCCCGACTGGAGGACGCGGTGCGCAAGGCTGGGTTGTGGGAGAAATACCAATCCCTGCCCCAAGGAGAAGCTACCCACATCGGCACGGGGATCTATGAGGACGGCGTTCAAATGTCCGGCGGAGAATTGCAGCGTCTGATGCTGGCCCGGGCCTTGTATAAGAACGGCCCCATCATCATATTGGACGAGCCCACCGCCACTTTGGACCCCATCGCCGAGCACCAGCTCTATTTGCGGTATAGCGAACTGACCCAGGGAAGGACCTCTTTTTATATCTCCCACCGGCTGTCCTCTACCCGGTTCTGTGACAGGATCCTGCTGCTGGGAGATGGAAAAATCCTGGAAGAGGGCACTCACCAGTCCCTGCTGGATCTGGGTGGAAAGTACGCGGAACTTTTTGAAGTCCAAAGCCAATACTACAAGGAGGGGAATGCTCATGAGTAAAAATGATTCCTTAGCAAGCTTTGGGGAGACACTGAGCGCCACTTTGCGGGCCTTTCAGATCTGGCACAAATACTCCCCTCAGATGCTGCCCTCCATGGTGATCCACAGCATTTTGGCGTCAACCACTCCCTACGTGACCATCTATTTTTCCTCTCAGATTCTAAACGAGCTATCTGGAAACCGTGACCCGGCCAGATTGAGTTTCTTGGTGGGGCTCACCATTGGTTTGACTGCATTGTTGGGGCTTCTTACCGCCGGGGCAAACCGGTGGCATCTGGCACTCGTCAACCAAATGTACCACACCAATCAGCTGGTGGAGACAAAGAAACTGCTGTCCATGGATTTCCAGGCTGCTGACGATCCTCTTACCCATGAGTCCTTGACTTACATGTGGGAAGTTTTCAACTGGAATGGTCACGGACTGCCATTCGTCATTACCCGGGGTGAGGAACTGATCAAGCCTGTATTCGGCATTTTGGGCGCTATGGCTCTGACGGTTACGCTTTTTACCCAGCAGGTGCCGTCTTCCGCTGGAAATTTGACCTTGCTGAATAACCCCTTCCTTATCCTGCTGATCCTGGTGGTACTGCTGGGAGTGACTTTGCTCTCTCCCCTTTTTGAAAAACAATCGGTTCAGCTGGTAACCAACATCGCCAAATCAGCAACAGGCGCCAACCGTCACTTCAACTTTATTTTTGCCCACATGCAGGACGCCTCCCGCAGTGTGGACGCACGCATGTACCGCCAAGACAAACTTATCCGTCATTATACTAAGGAAAATAACACGTTCTTGCCTGGAGGTCCCATAGCACGGTATACCAAAGGCCCCATCGGCTTGTGGGCAGCGGCTGCCTCCGGGATATCTGGAGTGTTTACAGGACTTGCTTATGGTTTTGTCTGCCTGAAAGCCTGGGCCGGCGCCTTTGCTGTGGGCAGTGTGGCACAGTACGTGGCAGCCATCACCGCCTTGTCGGGAAATATCAGCCAACTGGTTACCGCCTGGGAAGGATTTCGCTCCAATGCCGTTTTTTTACGGAAAACCTTCGATTTTATCGACACGCCCAACCGAATGTACCAGGGCAGCTTGACCACCGAAAAACGCAGCGACCACAACTACGAAATCAAATTTCGGGATGTCTCCTTTCAATATCCCAACACGAATGTCTGGTCATTGCGCCATGTGAACATGAAGTTCCACATCGGCAGCCGCCTGGCAGTGGTGGGAGAAAATGGCTCGGGCAAAACCACCTTCATCAAACTGCTGTGCAGACTCTATGACCCCACAGAGGGTGTGATCCTTCTAAACGGTATCGACATCCGGAAGTACGACTATCAGGAATACCTGGCCTTATTTTCTGTGGTGTTCCAGGATTTTCAACTGCTGGGATTTCCTCTTGGCCAAAACGTGGCCGCCTCTGTAAAGTACAACAGCCACCAAGCAGAATCCTGCCTGGAAATGGCTGGCTTTGGTCATCGGCTAAACACCCTTCCCCTGGGCTTAGAAACACCTCTTTCCAAAGAGTTTGACGAAAATGGCATCCGGGTATCGGGAGGGGAAGCTCAGAAGATCGCCCTAGCACGAGCCCTGTACAAGGATGCCCCCTTCGTGGTGTTGGACGAACCCACCGCCGCTCTGGACCCTCTGGCAGAAATGGAAGTCTATCAAAATTTCGACAAGATCGTCGGAGACAAAACCACGGTTTACATTAGCCATCGACTCTCTTCCTGCAAATTCTGCGATGAGATCGCTGTGTTTGACCACGGGGAAATTATTCAGAAAGGCAGCCACACCGATCTCGTCGAATGCCCTGGCAAATATCGGGAACTTTGGCAAGCTCAGGCACAATATTACACGCATCAGCCTGACTCCCCCGCCACATGAACGCTTCCACGCTTTTCGACTTTTAGGGCCATGTTTTGAAATATGACGCTGTTTTGGTTCTAATCTCCACTTTTACAACCCATCTATAGTTTCAAAATAAACGCACCGGATTTCCACCTTTTGACTTGAAAATCCGGTGCGTTTTTGCTATTTCTCTCCCCTGATGAAAAAACTTTCCTCTAAATAAATCTGCTTTCCCCAAAAGCGGCGTTTTACTGCCAGGAAAATCCTGCAACTGGTTGACATTTCTCTATCAATCTGGTACAATGAAACGGTTTTTATGAAGTGTCTATTTCAGAGATACACTTTATGGGTTTAGCCCTTTAAAGTGTATTCCTAAGCAGGACACTCAATTCACAAATGAGGAAAGAAGGAGAAAGACAGTGAAGAAAACCAAAAAAATCCTGTCTCTGCTGCTTGCAGGACTCCTGACCGTTTCCGTAGCAGCCTGCGGCCAGCAAGCTGTTACCAACGATCAGACTTCTGAGGTCTCTCAGACCTCAGAAACTAGCTCAGATCTGAGCTCCGAAACGACTGGTGAAAAACCCTCCGAGCCCACTGGCCAGCTGGTCATCGGCTCCATCTCCCAGGTCATCAACGAGTTTTATGACACCGGGTTCTCCACCTCCGAGACCAACTACAACATGTACGAGTTGATCCATGGCGGCTATGACGCTGTGGTGTTCTCCAAGGAAGGCGAGTTCGTCTACAACGACACCGTAGTCGCCAGCCACGAGGAGACCGAGAACGAGGACGGCACCAAGACCTACACCGTCTCCATCAACGACGGCCTGGTGTGGAGCGACGGTACTCCCATCACCGCTAAGGATTACGTTTTCGCCATGCTGCTGGAGAACAGCAACGAGATGGCTGGCGTGGACGGCTATCCCTGCAACAGCGGTTATTCCGTAGTGGGCTATGAGCAGTGGCTGGACGGCTCTGCCGACACCTTTGCCGGCATCCATCTGGTGGACGACATGACCTACTCCATCACCATCAAGGCTGAGGAGCTGCCCTACCACTACGACATCACTTATGCTAGCGCCCGTCCCCGGCCGCTGCATGTGATCGCTCCTGACTGCGACGTGGAAGACACCGAGAATGGCGCTACCATCACCGGCGAGTTCACCACCGAGCTGCTCCAGGAAACCATCAACAACACTGAGACCGGCTACCGCTTCAATCCCAAGGTCACTTGCGGCCCCTACCTGTTCGATAACTTCGACGAGGCTGGCCAGCAGGCAACCCTGAAGGTCAACCCCGAGTTCGTGGGTGACTACCGCGGTGTGAAGCCCTCCATTGCTACTCTGATCATCAAGACCGTGTCCAGCGACACCATGATGAACGAGCTGGAGAGCGGCTCTGTGGACTTGCTGTACGGCTGCTCCGGCGGCGAGACCATCAACGCTGGTCTGGATCTGGTGGAGGAAGGCAAGGCTGCTGACACCACCTACAT
>HF972634.1:1147-29406 GCA_000432995.1 Clostridium sp. CAG:1013 | reverse complement strand
GTCAGTACACCGGCGGCTACGGCTCTGTGGTGCACTCCTTCTATGGTCTGGCTCAGTGGGAGTACGCTGAGTCCGTTGATTGGATCAACGAGAACCTGAACACCTATGACATGAACGTGGACGCTGCCATTGAGCTGCTGGAGGCTGACGGCTGGACCCTGAATGCTGATGGCACTCCCTACTCCGGCGAGGGCACCCGTTACAAGGATGTCAACGGTGAGTTGAAGCCTCTGGTAATCACCTGGTGCAACTCCGAGGGCAACCCCGTTTCCGAGCTGCTGGCCACCATGCTGCCCGAGAACATGGCTCAGGCTGGTATGGAACTGCAGCCCACCACCACCGACTTCGCTACTCTGCAGAATGGTATCATGCATACCGGTGACACCATCTACAACATGTACAACCTGGCTACCGGTTTTGCTACCGCCAGCTCTCCCTGGTACTACTTCTCCAGCGACGAGGCTTGGATGGGCAGCTACAACAACAACTGGATCGCCGATCAGGAACTCAACGACGCTGTGGTTCCCATGAAGAGCATTCCCTATGACGACCATGATGGCTGGCTGAGCGCTTGGCAGAACTTCATCAAGGTTTGGAATGAGAAGCTTCCCAACATCCCCCTGTACTCCGACGAGTACTATGACTTCTACTCCACCCGCGTTCAGGGTTGGGAGAACACTGCCACCTGGGGCTGGCAGAACGCTGTTCTGGATGCTTGGGTTACCGAGTAAAACCAACAATAAAATGTGCCTTTAGAAGAGTCCGGCGGACCCCTTATGCTGGGGACCGCCGGTTCTTTTAAAACAAGCAACTATGTGAATAGGGGGGAAAATGTGTGGGAAAAGGCAGATATCTGCTGAAGAGATTTATTTATATCGTCTTCGTTTTCTTCATCATTTCCATTTTGATGTTTTTCATCTATAAAATCATGCCTGGCGATCCTGTCACCATGATGCTGGGCGATGCCAAAACCAATATGCGGCCCGATCAGTACGAACAGCTCTACGAAAAGACTAAAGAGAGCCTGGGCCTCAACGACAGCTTGGTGGTGCAGTATTTCCATTGGATCTTCAATATGCTCACCGGCAACTTTGGCTATTCCACTCAATATAAGCAGCCGGTTATCAACATGATCGGCACGCCCATGGGCAACACTTTGATGCTCAACCTGTCCTCTATGATCCTCACCTTCCTCATTGCACTGCCTCTGGGCATTGCAACTGCCGTGCGCCGCAACACTGTGTTCGACAAGGCAGTACAGGTGATCACCATTGTAGGTTACAGCTTGCCCGCCTTTATTATCGCACTGTTGGCCATTTTCGCTTTTTCCGTAAAGATCCCCATCTTCCCCATCAGCGGTGTTCGTACCGCCGGGTTTGAGGGGAATGCCCTTCAAACGGCTCTGGATACGGCCTGGCATATGGCCTTGCCCATGCTGGTCATGTCTATCTCCGGTATCGGCAGCATCACCCGGTACGTGCGCGCCGCCATGATCGACGTGCTGCGCATGGACTATATCAAGACTGCCCGTGCCAAGGGTCTTCGGGAAAAAGTGGTCATTTATGTCCACGCCTTCCGCAACGCCTTAATCCCTGTGGTGACCATCGCCACCGGATGGGTGGTTTCTCTGTTCGGCGGATCTATCGTCATTGAGAACGTGTTCCTGTGGCCCGGCCTTGGTCAGACTTTGATCAACGGCCTGATGCAGCGGGACTTCTCTGTGGTCTTGACCATGCAGATGTTCTACGTGGTGCTGTCTCTTACGGGCAACGTCATCATGGACATCGCCTACACCATCGTGGATCCCCGTGTCCGCCTTGAGAACTGAGAGGAGGGAAAAACGTGGCAAAAAAATCGATTTTTGGCAAACGGAAGTCCACTGCCGCCGCTGCTGCTCAGCGGATGGTAATGGGCGGCATGCCCCAGGAAGAAGACGAGTTGATGCAGAGCCCTATACGCATGGTCGTACAAAGCTTCCTGCATGACAAGGTAGCTATGACCGGCCTGGTACTGTTTCTGCTTATTTTCCTGTGCTGCATTGTGCTGCCGTTCTTCTATCCCATTGACTTGTACTATCAGGACGTCACCCAGGCCAATGTAGCTCCTGGTTTCGGCCTGCTGCAAGTGCCCAGCCAGCTTCAGGGCAATGCCCAGATGGTCTCCTCCGGCAGCACCTTCTCGGTAGGCATTGACAAAGACGGCAAAGTTTACGAATGGGGAACCTTCCCCACGGAAAAACTGAAGAAGATCCCCTCCTCCTCGGAGATGGGAACACTCACCCAGATCTCTGCTGGTCTGGATCACGTGCTGGCCGTCAACGACAAGGGACAGATCTTCACTTGGGGCAACGATCGTATGGGCCTTGCCCAGATCCCTGTGGAACTGGAAGTGGCTCCCCAGCCCATCAAGCAGATCGCCGCAGGCTATCAGATCTCTCTCGTTCTGACGGAAAGCGGCCGGCTGTACAACTGGGGCAGCACCTATCTGCTGAACATCACTGTTCCCAGCGAAGTGCAGGGCAACATTGCAAAGTTCGGCGTCAACACCAACATCGTGATGGTCCTTACCAACGACGGTGAAGTGGTACCCCTTTCCAACAAGGCATCCGCTTTCACCAACATCCCTGAGGAAATTCAGGGAGACGTGGTGGATCTGGCCCTCACTGATGAGAGCGCCGCAGCGGTGACCAGCGACGGTACTGTTCACCTGTGGGGCAATAACGTCAAGGGTTCTATGAACATTCCCGAAGAAATTCAGGGACATGTCACTTCTATCAGCGCTGGACGTTACCACTACTCCGCCATTCTGGATGACGGCACTGTGGTCTCCTGGGGCGATAACAACTTTGGCCAGGCCAATGCTCCCTCTTTCTCCAGCACGGTTTCCACCGTTTCTTCCGGTTATTACAGCAGCTATGCGATCACTGAGGACGGTTCCGTGAAGGGCTGGGGCCTGAAGGGTTACCTGATGGGCACCGACAACATGGGCCGTGATGTATTCCGCCGTATGATCGTTGGCGGCCGTATGACCATGACCGTGGGCGCCATCGCCGTGATCATCTCCACCCTCATCGGTGTGCTGGTGGGCGGCATCTCCGGGTACAAGGGCGGCAAGCTGGACAACCTGCTGATGCGTCTGACGGAGATCGTCTCCTCTGTGCCGTTCCTGCCCTTCTGTATCATCCTTTCCAGCATCTTGGGCAACAGCATCAATGAGACCCAGCGTATCATCCTGATCATGTTCATCTTGGGTCTGCTGTCCTGGCCCGGTATCGCCCGTCTGGTGCGCGGCAGCGTGCTGGCCGAACGTGAACAGGAATTCGTCACAGCGGCTAAAGCTCTGGGTGTGAAGGAATTCGGCATTATTTTCCGGCACATCCTTCCCAATATCATCACTGTGATCATCGTCAACGCCACCTTGGACTTTGCCACCTGCATGCTGACTGAGTCCTCCCTGTCCTTTATCGGCTTCGGCGTCAGCGAGCCCAATGCCACTTGGGGCAACATGCTCAACGGCGCCCAGAACGGACAGGTTATCGAGAACTACTGGTGGCGGTGGGTATTCCCGTCCCTGGCACTGGGCATCTGCACCATCAGCATCAACTGTGTGGGCGATGGCCTGCGTGACGCTATCGACCCCAAAGCGAAAGAGAGGTGAGCCGACATGAGTTTACTGGAAGTTAAAAATCTTCACACCTATTTCAAAACGAAAAAAGGCGTTGTCAAGGCGGTAAACGATGTGACCTATTCCCTGGAGGCCGGCAAAACCCTGGGTATTGTGGGCGAATCCGGCTCTGGTAAAAGCGTGTCCGCCATGAGCATTATCAAGCTGCTGGACGGCAACGGCTGGATCGACAGCGGCGAGATCACTTTCGACGGAAGAGACATTCTCCATGCTTCCGACAAGGATATGTACCACATTCGCGGCAACGAGATCTCCGTGATCTTCCAGGAGCCTATGACCTCCCTGAACCCGGTGTTCACCGTGGAGCGTCAGATCGGCGAAACCTTGAAGATCCACCAGGGCATGAACAAGGCTCAAGCCCGTGCAAAGACTGTGAAATTGCTGTCCGATGTTAAAATCCCCAACCCGGAGCGTGTGGCAAAGCAATATCCCTTCCAGCTTTCCGGCGGTATGCGCCAGCGTGTCATGATCGCCATGGCCTTGGCCTGCCGGCCCAAGCTGCTCATTGCAGACGAACCCACTACCGCTCTGGACGTGACCATTCAGGCACAGATCTTGAAGCTGATGAACGACTTGAAGCAGGAAACCGGCACGTCCATCCTGTTCATCACCCACGACCTGGGCGTCATTCATGAAATGGCTGACGACGTGGCGGTGATGTACTGCGGTCAGATTGTGGAGAAAGCCTCTGCCCGAGATATTTTCCACAATTCCAGCTTCTCCCATCCCTACACCGAGGGACTGATGACCTCTATCCCCCAGCTGAACACCCCCAAGGGCAAAAAGCTGGATGCCATCCCCGGCTCTGTACCCAATCCGCTGTATCTGCCTCAGGGGTGCAAATTCGCTCCCCGTTGCAAATACTGCACCAAAAAGTGTACGGAATCGGAGCCGGAGCTGCGTGAGGTTGCTCCTGGTCATGTTGTGCGGTGCTTCTATGCGGAAAAGGCGGTGAGAAACAATCATGGCGAATGAGAAACAAGAGCTGAATACCATCGAAACCGAGAGCCAAAATACCTCTCAGCCGGTGGTGGACGGCAAGAAAGTATTGCTGCGCCTGCGGGATGTGAAACAGTACTTCCCTGTAAAGAAAACAAAACTGCGGGAAAAGCAGCGCTATGTCCGCGCCAATGACGGCATCTCCCTGGACATTTACGAAGGCGAAACCCTGGGTCTGGTGGGTGAATCCGGCTGCGGCAAGTCCACTCTGGGACGCACCATCCTTCAGCTTTATCCCCAGAGCCACGGCGACATTCTCTACTACAAGGACGGCAAGTCCATTGACTTGAAAAAGCTGTCCTATGAGGAAATGCGTGTATTGCGCAAGGACTTGCAGCTGATCTTCCAGGATCCCTATTCCTCTCTGAACCCCCGTATGACGGTGGGCCAGATCATCGGGGAAGGCCTGACCTCTCACGGCATTTTCAAGCGGGGCGATCCCGCCATGAAGGAATATATCTTCAAGGTGATGGAAGACTGCGGTTTGGCCTCTTACATGTTCAACCGGTATCCTCACCAGTTCTCCGGCGGTCAGCGGCAGCGTATCGGCATTGCCCGCAGCCTGGCCCTGGGCCCCAAATTCGTGGTGTGTGACGAAGCTGTATCCGCATTGGACGTGTCCATTCAGTCCCAGATTCTGAACCTGCTCTCTGAGCTGCGTGAAAAAGCCGGACTGACCTACCTGTTCATCACCCACGACCTGAGCGTGGTGAAGTACATCAGCGACCGCATCTGCGTGATGTACCTGGGCAATGTGGTGGAACTTGCTGAGACAGAAGAACTCTTCTCCCACACCTATCATCCCTACACGGAGGCGCTGCTCTCCGCCATCCCCACCACCGATGAGGATCAATCCCAGCGGGAGCACATCCTGCTGGAAGGAGACATTCCCAGTCCGGTAAATCCGCCCAGCGGCTGTAAGTTCCATACACGCTGCCGCTATTGCCAGGAGAAGTGCAAACAGGAAGTCCCCGAACTGCGGGATATCGGCAATCATCACTATGTTGCCTGCCACTTCCCTCTGGGTGAAAAGAAAGGCTGAGTACCATGTTTTTTCGCAAGAAGATCAACCGCGTGGTAGATGTCAAAGGCGCTGAAGAACGCTTTGAAAAGCAGATGGATAAGGTCCAGCTGGAAAAGAAAGACCGGCTTGCCATGATACTCGCCGCGCTGATTGTGTTCGTCCCAGCACTGCTGCTGGTGGCAGTTATCTTCGTGCTTGTGCTGTATTTCTTCTTCTTTCGTTTCTTCTAATAAACTCAACTACGAAAAAGCTTCCTTTGGGCTCCCCCAAGGGAGGCTTTTTTATTGCCTTTGAAAAAGAAAACATAACAAAAAAGGCCTGGACAACTGTCCCGGCCTTTTTCGTTTCCGTTAAGGGGATTTTACTTCACAAGATTCAGATCAAAATTCATCAGGATGCTGGCTGCCTGAGAACGGGTCGTGGTGCCCTGAGGATCCAGCCGTCCATCATCATGACCGTTGATCAGCTCATTGCCGTTGGCCCATGCCATTGCAGTCTCTGCCCACTCCTGAACCTTATTCCCGTCGGGATACTTGGTCAGGTCGCTGGCAGCGGTAAGATCCAGCTCCTTGTACTTGGCATAGTTGTACAGCATCTGGGCGAACTCCTCGCGGCTGACCAGCTTCTCGGGTCTGAAATAGCCGGTCTCATAGCCATCGGCCACATCGTTCTGCTCAGCCCAAGTGATGGCGTCCACTGCCCACTTGCCTGCCACAGCGGCATCCGGGAAAGTGGTTTCACCGGTCACTTCCGGCTTGCCTTCCAGATTGTACAGGATCTGCATAGCCATAGCGCGGTTCAGCTTCACATCAGGCTCAAAAGTGGTGTCATCGGTACCAGACATGATTTCGTTATTATAAACGTACTCCACAGCTTCGTAGTACCAGCTGCCGGGCTTCACGTCGGTGAAGGGAGGAACATCCACTTTTTCCTGCTGGGACAGCCACTCATAAATGGTCTGGCCCTCGTCGTCCTCTACCAGGTTATTGTACACATAGTTCCAAGCGTCATGGGCGCCGAAATAGTACTCGCCATCGTACACAGGGCCTTCGGGATACAGAGACAACTTGGCGTCAACGCCAGCCTCAGTCAGACGCTCATAGGTAGCCGGCAGGTTTTTGGCAGCTCCGTCAGAAGCGCTGCCAACCAGATAAACGGGGAATCCCTTATCGGCAATAACCTTAGCCTGAGCTTCGTTCAGGTTTCCGCCAGAAACCAGCATAGCGGCTGCAAACTGAATTCTGTTGTCGGTGGTGGAGGTGATCAAAGGAGTGGTCATGCCAGTGCCCATGGAAAGACCGCCTACGTAAATACGATCGGGATCCACATAGTTGTTGGCCACCACTTCACGAATGAGGGTTTCCATGTCATCCAGTCTTCCAGCGTTCCAGCCGGCAGTGGTGGACTGAGGAGCCAACACATACGCGCCGCCCATCATATCCTGGAATTCCTCATCCGCAAAAGACAGAGCCCGGTTACCCACCAGGTTGCCGCCAGCGTTGTCAACCTTCTTGCCGTCGATCTCGGTTTCAGCATAGCGTTCGCCAGTACCGTGGAACCAAACGATCAAGGGCCGCAGGTTGTCTTTGCTTGCGTTGTCAGGAGTGTACAGGGGGGCCTTACCGCCGCCGGGAACTTCCAGGGACAGATCGAAAGCCTCAAACAAAGGATCATGCCGGATCTCGTTCTGCACGTAAACAGCGTCCGCGATACCGGGGATACCCTTCTCCTGGGTGATCTTCACTTCCACAGTGGCAAACGCATGATACCCTTCCAGGGTGTACCAAGACGCGCGAGTAGCAGGAACATCGTACCGGTTAGCGCTGCTTTCGCCGCTCTTTTCAGTCCGAGTGCCCCACTCGATGTCCAGTTTCACATAGTTGCCTTTTTCAACTTTGTTGCCTTCGGCATCGGCTACATAGGCATCTTTAATCACCCATTTTGCCCAGTTATCGCCTACGGCATAGTCCTCTTTCTCAGGATCCCAAGCGAAGTTGCCGAAAGAACCCTGAACGCTTCCATCGGCTTCCGTAACTTTTGCCACAGCAGTAAACGTGTCTTTATCCACGTCGCCAGCTTCCAGAGGCACGCCCATATTGATCAACGCGCCGGAAAAATAGTATCCAGGTGTGATTGCCGTGCGCAATACATCAAAGGACACTGTGGTAGCAGCATGGGCGGAAGTTGCTGGAATCAGAGAGACAGACAGCAGCAGCACCATGATGACCGACAGAATTTTTCTGCTCATTTTCCGAAATTCTTTCACTATAATTCGCCTCATTTCTAATCCTTACTTAATACTCAATACAATCTCCCAAAATGGTTGGCCCATGTCCCATTTTTCAGGAACTCCTCCCCCTTTGTCACCTCTCTTTATCTCATGATTTGGGCCTCGATAATTCGGATTATATACCCCACTGTATAGTTTGTCAATGAAAAATAGACAATAATATACTGTAATATTGTAAATAATTGTTCTATATTCCCATTAAGTTAAGACGATTTGGGGGATAAATAACTCAATCACTGCTCTATAGCAAACAAGTCTCCGAGTTATAAAACAAACACAACAATTACATCCTTACACTCTTGTAGGTCAATGGTAACGAGGTAGTATTCAATAATCCAGGATCCCTCTGGGACCACCTCGTTCAACAGCCAGTGGGTAGCATGGCAAAACAAGCAATCACTTTCAGACATTAAAATAAGGGAACTTGCAAAAATTTACCAGTTCCCTTACTTATGTTTGCAGAAAAATGTTTTCCACATCTTTTGACTTGCTATCAGGAAAAATCCCAATGGTCAAATACCAGATCCGCACACCCCACCATTAATTGTTGTTGATAATTTTTGCAAGGGAACAACGAAAGAGCTTTTCTCTCTTCGATTTCCACATTATTTTGGTATGCCTCTTGAATAAACGGATAGAGCTGATCTAAAAGCAGTGTCACCCTTCCGCCAATATAAAAAGCGGTGGGATCAAACAGTGCGTCAAGAACCGCTATTAGCTGCCCTAAAAGGAATCCCTTTTCCTTCAAAATCTCTTGGATTTCTTCTGTGGCCATACTCTGGGCATCCTCCAGAAAATGAGCTTCCGTGAGCTCCGGGTCTCCCAGCTTTTCCCGGTAAGCGCGAAGAAAATCTTGAAATACCAGTATTTCTTCCAGCGTTCTTTTCCTCTGAACTCCAAAACAGATGGGAATCGTATTGATTTCTCCACCTAATCCATGACTACCTCGAACCAACTCACCATTGCAAATAATGCCTATGCCCAAACCGTCATCAATGTGCAAATAAATGGTATCTTTTCTGGGAACCGGTTTCTTGGGATTAAAGGAAACTGCCAACGCCAACAAATTGGATTCATTTTCTCCATATACGGGGTAACTCATTCTACTGCGAAGTTCCTCAAGTACAGGTTGGCCTTCCAATTCCTTAATGGTGGAATTGATCAAAAGCTGAGCTTTTTTCTCTACGATTCCAGGAAGAGCCACTCCTATCCCCAGATTTTTTTCAGAATAACCTGAAACCTCCGTCTCACAACGACGCACTCCCAAAGAACAAGCATCATAAATTGCAGAAGCGTCACAAGGTTCCTGCACATTCTGGGTAAAAGAAAGCAACACTTGCTTTTTTAGAGACAAAACTTGTATCTGTACCGCGCTGTTTTGATAGATATGGATTGCAGTAAAAAGGCGGCTATATTCGTCGATAGACAGAAGTCCTGGACTCCTGCCTCCTTCCGAATCTTGGTAACAAGGTATCTGAACAATATTCTTTTCAATCAGCTGAGCCGTCAAATTGGAGACCGTGGAAACACTTAAATGGGCCCTTTCACCCAGTTCCTTTTTTGTCAGCATATCATTTGTCAGCAAACATTGGACAATTTTTCTTTTATTTTGTGTGCGGATATCCGCCGTCTTTTGGATTGGGCGCGGCATACTGTTCCTCCTTACGTTCTCCGTTTCACAAGGCCAATATCATCTTGATACTCCCTGCACCTTGAGCAAAAGGATTGTTTTTTTATTATACCATATTTTAGGAAAATGAAAGCCAAAAACAAAAATAGAAATCTATCTTTTTCTTCCCTTTCTCTCTGAAAACAAATGAACAGCCTTCCCCCTTGCAGCACACATTGTATAAGCCTGCTGCAAAAAGGTCGGCTGCTCATTTCATCCACATTCAGTTATTGACCGCAATGTTTTTTGACTCTCAGAGTCTGAATTTCAAAAGGCCTGCAGTGCACGGAAACAACATCATTTTGACAAGACACAAGGGAACCAAAAGATTCGGTAACATCGGAAAGCCAAACTTTTTCCGCATCTCGCATAATCAGTTTTGCCCCCGTCTCTCGACCCGAAGTCTCGTAATAACGAACAATCATATCCCCAGAACCGTCATCCGCGCTCTTCACAGAGGAAAGCACCAGGTTAGGTTTATCGATTTCCAGCCAGCTGCCCTGTACCCATTCCGGGGCGCAAACTCCATCTAACACATAAATAGGCTGGTTCCATGCTTGAGCAATATTAGAAACTTCAGAAAGTTCTCCCGGCTGGTACGGCACAAGCAAAAACTCGTAAGTATGCTGCCCATGCTGAGATGTCAGGGGAGTAACCGGTACCCAAGTACCAGGTTGATCTGGGAAAGCCCTCAATAGCGTTGTTTCAAAAGCATTACCAGCAAGTTCAACTCCTGCTACGCCTTTATTGGCCATTGCCAAGCCCTTTTTGCCATCCTCTACTGCTACAAAACGGTGAGCTGGCCACTCGCCTTTTGCTGTTGTGTGTCCATCATAAGTGCTCCTGGAAACAACACCAAAGGGGATCTCATAAAACGCCTGAGAGGAGTTGACCTGGTGAGGTACTTTCCACCGGATACGAGTGGCTTCCCCTTTCCAATCGATCCAAATCTTCACCTCAAGGGCAGCACGCTCTTTGGGAAGGAAAAATTCCACTCTCCAGCCAAGGTGATTCTCCCCGCGGTTCCATTTCATATTCTGGAATTCCCCACAAAAGACAGCACGCTGTCCCATTTGATTCTCCTGATAATACAACTGGGAATTGCCATCCATTACAGAGAGTTCCTCTCCAAGTGCCTCTTCAATCTGTAAGCTGCCCTTATCATGCTGGACGGTCAAAAAATCCTTGACGTGCTCCATCAATATTTCTTGAGTGGTAAGACTTTCTATTCCTTTTACCCTGTGGAGGGAGAGGATCATCCACTTATTTCTAAGTGTACAGCTCTCACAAGGTTCTCCCCAGGTTTCTTCTCCGTTAACAAGCTGTTCTCCCCAGCGCACAGAGAGGTTGGTGGCACTGACAGGCGGCACCTCTGCCAAACAGTAAGCCTGATTACCTTGGTATTCCACAGGAATCTCCTTGTTGTCTTGGAAAACCTGAAGCTGACGCCCACTGGCACTAGGAATATTTACCCACTCTTTTCGTGCGAATGGAAGAGAATTCAGACAGAGCAAAGAGGATCCGTCTTTTTTCACAGGAAGCTGACTTTTCAGAAGCCCTCTGGCATCCTCCACGGTATTTTGAAGGGTTCGAATCACATCCAGGTAGGTACAATCCTCATGCGAGCCGGAAAACACATCGTGGAACTGCGCATATCCCAATTCCCACCATAACTTCTCAAGCTGGTCACCAAGCCCTAGACCCAGCAACCCATCCCACAACTCGGTCTCCAACAAAGCGGTTTCTGCTTTTCTATTCCAAATCTTGATAGGTGTTCTGAGAGCAAAAGTACCTGTAAATTCCGGATTCAAGTCACCGGAAATCTGTTCCAACGAGGCTTGTTCACCCAGAGCTTCCAGATACTCTCCATACGAGGAGAATTTCCACTCTTCCTCTGCCCGATTTTGCCGTTGCAGTGTTAGATCACGATAATATGTGCTGAGTACTTCCTCGTTTTCCAAATAAAATACTACCAACCTGGGTAAGTCGCCCTGTAACCGATCCGCATCTTGGAAAAGTCGTTCCGTATCGTTCCAACCTCTGCAAAATACAAATGCCTGAGAGTTGGGGAAAACCTGCTGACATGCAAGATCTTTTCCCAACACAACGATCTCGCTTCCGTCAATTCCCTGACTACGGAACAGATCGTAGGGAATCTTTCCACCAAATCGATTGGCGAAAAGATAACGATACCCATACTGGGTAAGCAACTGAGGTATCTGTGCGTTGATACCAAAAGTATCTATCAACCAAGCTGCTTTGGGAGATGTTCCAAGGTGTTCTTTTGTCCACCGAAGACCCAAAGATTGATTTCTTACAAAACTCTCGCCGTTGGTAAAGTTTGTATCCATGGTGGAGACCATTGCCCCCATCATTTCCACTCTTCCTTGGGCAATAAGATCCTTCACCTTTTGAAACAAGTCAGGCCTTCTCTGTTCCAATCCTTTATAGTGGTAGGCCTGTTCAATGGCAAATTTTAATTCGGGAAAACGCTCTAAAACAGAGATCATTCGCTCTACCCAAATCTCCAACAGTTCGGCCTGCTCCTCTTTGCGCTTGACAAAGCCAAGGTCCAAGTGATTGACCGCAACCACATGATAAGATGCCTTCTTATCCACTTTGCTCACCCCTCCTTTGTGATTTTCGATCCCCAGCGAAACTGCCCTGCCTCAATCCCACGTCGGGCCGCAGCAGCGTTTGCAAGAAGCTGCAAGGGAAGTATCTGGAAAAACATCAAATATTCTTCCGGAATCTGAGGAAGAATTACCGGCAAAAGATTCTCTGTTGCCCCACTTTCCTCCTCCCTATCCGTCACCATTAAGACATGGCCGCCTTTTGCAGCAATATCCTTGGCCAGCTTTATACTTTGCTCATACGCAGCGCCACTGGGTGCAAATACAACCCCATAAAAATTCTCATCCACCATTTCCATTGGACCATGGCGAAATTCTGCACCATCAAAATCCAAAGCGGGAAATCTTACTGTCTCCCGGAAAAACAGAGCTCCTGCCTCCACTGAAGGCATGGAGAAGCCTCTTCCAATAACGGATACTGACCCCATAGGCTGCATAAACTCATCCCATCGTGCGGTCAATTCCGGCGCGGTACTCAAATAAGCGTCCATACGGGTGAAGATATCCTGCAGTTCCTCCACTTTTTTCTCAACACACTGGCCTTGCAGCGCTGCTGCCAGCAGTAAAGTCACACCACAAGAGGCAAGATACGTCCTGGTTGTGACAGCAGCTTCATCTGACACAAACAACGGAAACAGATAATCGCTCCGTTTCCCCAAAGTACTCTCAGGGTGGTTGGTGATTCCAACTACGGTCACGTTATCTGGAAGTTCCTGAATCAGCTTGACAATCTCACCACTTTCTCCCGATTGAGAAATCAGGCAGAGCAGGACGCCTTCCCGTATGGTGCAGCGTTGGAAATAATACAGTTCGCCTGCGGAGATAACCTCGTTGTCAATTCCTCCCCGTTTGAGCAGGAGACTTGCTGTCAATGCGCAGTAATGGGAACTTCCCATTCCGCTGAAAATAACCTTCTTAATGGGGAGCTTTCCCAACGCCCGAAACCGCTGAAGCATTTCATCGGTTTTATAATAACACAAAAAGTTTTGCAGCTCTTGGGGTTGGGACAAAATATCTTCAAAATATGTGCTCATATGTTTACAACTCCTTTTTCCCGGGGCAGCTGATCCTCAAGGAACAAGGATAACTGATCCGTTGTGGGCGCTCTTCCCGCACTCAAATAGAAAGACGCCTCCGCTTGACCTAAAACCAAAGACTGTTCTATGCTCAAACCGTTTAAGACAGCCCAAAGATATCCAGCATTAAAATGATCGCCTGCTCCTGTGGATATAATAGGGTGTTCCACATACATGCCTTGAAAACATTCCGACTTTTCTTCCGAAAAGCAAAACGCTTCCTCATTTGTATGGATGATCACCTGGAAAAGTCCAAGCCGCTTACGCAATTCTTCCCCGATTTCCGCCAAACCGCTGCAATCCGGGCAACAGATTTCTCCGATTTGACCTGCCTCATTCTCGTTGAGACCAAGAATGACTCTTGCGTTCTGAGAATAAGATCGGATACACTGCAAAAATTGGTGAACACGGCCATCACACAACACCGTAGGATCTGCAAGATCAAAGAAAAAGATTTTATCTTTTCGACAATCAGGAGAAAAATGTCCACATACCTCTCGCTGATACCCTTCCAGAATCTCTTGAATATAGTGAAGGCCACTCCAGTTTACAATTGCGATCAGCTTGCTAGTTCGATAGGACTCTTGTAGATTTGAAAGCCCTACCTTTTCTTTCATTTGTTCCCACGTGAAATAATTTCCCCGCAGGTTTCCCAACATGACTTTTCCGTCATCAAATTCCAGAGCAATGGTATGACTTGCGCTTCCAAAACTTATTTGCCTGCAATTACGAGGCATTTTTTGAAAAGGATTATCTCCGCCTTCCAGATCCAAGGTTCCGATACACGTCACCTTGGACCCCAGCAAAGCCAAAGCATTTGAGAGTATCGGCCCATTCCCTCCAATTTTACGTTGGGAAAGGACCAGCTCTAAATCGGCGCTCTTTTGCGAAGCCTGCAAAATTCTTTTACCAAAAGATTCGATGCTGTTATAAAACCGAAGCTCGTCTTGGCTTTTTCTGGTTTTCACAACATGATATAGCTCATCCACATAGCCATCAAACCCCACACTGCACGCTATATCTGTCTGTGGACAGGACCGCAGGTAATCCACCACCGACTGGATCACATTCTGATTTTGATAGATTGTCATGATTTCATATCAACCTTTCACTGCGCCAACCATGACTCCTTTTACAAAGTATTTTTGCAAAAACGGAAAAACTACCATGATCGGCACCATTGTCACAACAGTCATCGCCGCCTTTAAAACTTGAGGGGTCAAAGCTGTGGCTCGTTTCGCGGTGCGCATACTCCCAACAAAATTGGATTGCTGCTCTGTCAGCATCTTTGCCAACATGCTGGAAAGCGTTGTCCACTCGTCACCGCGAATATACATCACTGTATCAAACCAGCTATTCCACTGCCACACTGCGTTGAAAAGTCCCACAGTGGCGATAACTGGCATAGAAAGCGGTAAAATCACTTTGAAAAAAACCACATACTCATTCGCCCCGTCAATTACCGCTGATTCTTCCAAAGCCGGAGGAAGCCCCTGGAAAAAAGTACGGGTGATGATGATGTTATACCCCCACACAAGATTCGGGATGATATAGACCCAAAAGGAGTTCGTCAGTCCAAGCGCATTATACGTGAGGAAGGTGGGAATCAAACCCGGCACAAGATACATAGGGAGTAAAAACAATGCCAAATAGAAATTAAGCCCCACCAAATTTTTCTTCGTGAAACAATAGGCTACAAATGCGGTCAGAATTCCGGACGAAACAGTGCCTATCACTGTTCGGGCCACAGAGACGCCTACTGCTTTTAAAAGATTTTCTTCCTGAAAAATTATGGCATAGTTTTCCAGGGTAAACTCTCGAGGTACCAGGCCAATGCCACCCTTTAGGGCATCGGTGCCATTGTTAAACGAAAAAGCCAAAATATAGAGGAACGGGACAATTACAGTAATGCAGAACAACACACAAAGCACACTTACCACAATGTCAAACACAACCTCGGCTCTAGCACCTGGTTTTTTTCTGCTTATCGCTACCACAATGCCACCTCCGTTGTTTTTTTGGCAATCTTGTTTACCGTGACCAGCAAAATAATGCTAACCAGCGACTGAAACATACTGACAGCTGTAGAAAAAGAATACTCTGCGTTTCCCATGCCTCGCTTGTACACATAGGTGTTGATCACCTCAGCCACATCCATTACCGAGGGATTGTACATTAATAGCTGCTGTTCCATTCCACCATTGAGCACCTTGGCGGAGTCCATAATGAGCAAAATAATCATTGTAGGTAAGATTCCCGGGATCGTGATATGCCAGATACGAGCAAACCGGCCTGCTCCATCCATCATTGCTGCTTCATAAACCTCATCAGAAATTCCCACGATCGCAGCAATATAAATGATAGCGTTCCATCCTACATTTTTCCATGTAAGCTGGATTGTCATGATAATCCAGAACAGCTCTTCCTTCTCCAAAAAGGGATAGGCTTCTTCAAACAGACCGATCTCTTGAAAGAATGTGTTGACCATTCCCCGTCTGCCCAGAAGTTCCAAAAACACATTTGCACATACTGCCATGGAAATAAAATAGGGTATATAGGAGATTGTCTGCACTGCTCTTTGGAAAAAACGGCTTCTCAACTCGTTGATGAGGATTGCCAAAATCACAGCGCATATGGTTCCAAAGATCAATCCCATTACACTCATGATGAAAGTGTTGCGAAGCAACTGCAAGGTGTATGGATTCAGGAGAAAGTCCTGAAAATGCTTGAGCCCCACCCACGGACTCCCTAAGACGCCTTTTCCAATACTGTAATCTTGAAATGCGATTACATTTCCCAAAATAGGGACAAATGTGATCACTATAGCCCACAATGCCATGGGGATCATCACAAGGTGCAGGCGGTACTGCTGTTTAAAACGTTTCCATACTGAAGAACGACGCTGCATATTGTCCTCCTTTTTTATCTGGAAAAGGCGGCAATGCGAACACACTGCCGCGCTCCTCCATCTCCATTCCCATCAGACAGACCGCGTAACAATCATGTTTTACTCGGCTGCTTTATTAGCATCTGTTACCAGCACCGCGTCAGGTTCCACACCATACGCTTCAGCCAGTTCTCTCCAGTTTTTATCCAAGGCTGCATCCAAATCCGCCAGACCATCCAGCTTCATCTGTTCAAGGCAGGTTTCCCATTCTTGCTGGCACTCCTCAGGAGTAGCTGCCATAATGGCGCGAGCGATACGATCATATGCGTAGGTGGAAATCTTAGAATATGCCTCATAGGCCTCAGGAGTCTCTTCAGAATCCAGCCGGGCCACTGCGCTGATGATTCGAGGATAAGCAAAATGCAGATAGTCTTTATTGTTATAAGACACCCATGGATCAGAAGTAAAAGCTGCTTCTGCGTTGATATCATAGGCGTGTCCATCATCCCGGATGCCTTCCATAGCAGGCAGCAAATTCAACCAGTTGCCCACACCATGCTTTTTGATGATGTTAACGTCCCACTGGGCATAAGCAGTAGCCATTTCTTCAGTAGGAGTGAGAGTGCCGTCATCATTGGTGGTATAGGTGACACCCTCTACGCCAGCACCAATAATTGTGCTGCCTTCTTCAGAAGCACAGAAATCGAAGAAATCCATTAAGCCTTCAGGATCCTCACAGTCTTTTGTGATCATCAGATCCGGCGCCTCTGTCACCGCGTAGTTGTTAATGAACAGATCTTTCACATCCTCAGATTCCCGCAGGTAGAACATCACATAACGGTTGTCTTCACCGGTAGCTTGGAATGTGGAAATGGCTGTGTCAAGTCCTTCCACAGATCCCAGCGTGCTGAACACCTCACCTGTACTGAGCAGAGCTTCGTTTTCTTCCAGCGTGTAATTCAACACACCATCAGGTGCGTAGCCGTTTCGGTAAAACTCATTCAGGAAAGTAATGGTCTCCGGCAGATATTTGCTGCTAAACACGCTTTTTCCCTGTCCATCTTCAAATGAAGTGTAAGTACTGCCGTTGATATTGGTAAACTGAACGCCCTTTGCTTTGATAAGGACTTCGATTGCATTCCATTTATCAAACAAAGACGGAATCATATCTGGATACTTTTCACGGACCTGATCCAGCAAGGAAAGATACTCATCGATGGTGATAAAAGAATCATACTCGTTTTCGCGATCAAGTTTTTCGTATCCCAATTCTTTCAGGATATCGTATCTCATGTGAACGGTATTGACCGAGAGGTTCAAAGCATAACGGGAATCGTTCCATACAAAGCATCCCAACCCATAGAGAGAGCCATCTGCCTCTTGCCATTCGGGGAAGATAAATCCCAGATTTTCTTTGATGTTGCTTCCGTTACTCTCAATCAAGTCTGACAGCTCTATTACATATCCGTCACGAATCATCTGAGAGCGTATTGCGCCGCCCACATACATGCAATCAGGAAGGTCCCCAGAGGCAAGCAGAACGTTGATCTCCGAATCCGGATTCTCTGACTGCACCATGTCAATATCCAGGGTAACCCCAGTCTGTTTTGTCAATTCCTGGGCCACCGTGTCCTGAAAACCAGGATCAAAGATTGTAGAACGCCAAGAATCCCCTATAAACAAAGAGTATGTCTTGGTCTCCTGCGTTTGTGTACCTGTTTCCGATGTCACAGCAGAGCTTTGCGACTCCCCACCTGAGGACGAACAGCCAATCAGCATTGCAGACACCATCGCTGCGGACAACATTCCGGCAAGCACTCGTTTCGTTTTCACATTAACACCCTCCGTCCATTATTTTTATTAACATCACTTTTTATAAGTGTTGTTAAAAGTATGGTTTTATTGTAGCAATCGTCTACATCATTGTCAAGCAATCCATGCTAAAAAAATGCAGTTTGTATATATTTCTGTTAATTAAATCGATATTTTGTGAATTTTGCACATCGCTATATTCTGCCGGTTCCTTTTCCGGACCTCTTCCCCTAAATAAAAAGCCTAGAAGAACTCTTATAAGCTTTTTATTGCAGCATTTTTTAACTCATACCTTTGCAAGACACCCAATTTTCATATTGTACTAGACAAGTGCCGCTTTACTGTACTGGCGATGTTCCCCTAGCTCCTTTATTAGGTCACCATCACGATACCTCCAAAACAAGAGATCCAAAGAAAATGTCCCCAGTATCAATCGCACCGGGGACATTTTCTCGATTTAATAGGAGTAATCCAAAATGTTGGTTTCTATCAAGTTCCTATTTCGCTTTCTGCTTTTTTGCATACCATACCAGAAGCAATAGTCCTCCAACTAAAGTGAGTCCGCCTACTCCGCAAAACATTCCTTCATAACCGAAAGATCCTACAAAGAAACTACCAGCTATGGGCGCTAAAGCGTTCCCAAGGTTTTGGCCTATTTGGATTGTGGAGACTGCAACTCCCGCACGTGCAGGTTCTAACGTTTTTACAGTATACGCTTGGATGGAAGGCGTACCTGCGCCTTGTCCCAACGCTTTACAGACAGCCGCTATAAGCATCAAACTTAAAGAAGCCGCTAAACCTACCAGGAACATGCCCATTGCCGCAAAAATCACTGCAGGAACCACCACGATATAAAGGCCTCTCTTGTCTAAAAGTTTCCCTGTGAGAGGCTTTGAGATAATCAGTGCCACAGAATAAACTGTAAAAAACAGAGAGATGTTGGAAATAGACCGTTCACCGGCTAAAATGTCCAAATAGGTCGATATCAGGCCGTTGGCGGAACTAAACAGAGCCGTCAGAAGCATTAGACACAGAAACTCCATGGCAAAAATGTCCCTTATGTGCAGGGTAGTCTTTTTCCCCGACAACTCTTTTTTCTCCATAGTATAAGGTAGTACCGCAACGCATACCAGTGCCACAACAGTGGAAACCGCTCCCCCGATAAATGCCATCTCATATCCCATGCTATCCCGCAGGCTCAACCCTAAAAATGGTCCTAGAGCTTGAGAAAGTGGAGTAACCAAACTAAAATACCCCAATCCTTCGCCCATTCTCTCGCGAGGAATGTAACTGCTGGCATATGCCACTGTAAGCACATTCGCAACGGAAAAAAAGACTCCTGTTAACCCACGCACAACCATCAAACAAGGAATATTGGGAACGAAAGCATGAAGAGCCAGCGTTACTATGTATCCAACCTCTGTAACTATCAGCAGTTTTTTTCGATTCACCCTGTCCGAAAGGACTCCAGCCAAAGGACACATGAAAAGGCTTACCAAGGATAGGATCCCTGAAACCGTGGACGCTGTGGTAAGCGTTGCCCCTAAATGCATGGCGTATGACGCAACAAGTGGAACTGTCATAAATCCTGCCACACCGTTGGCCAGATTGACTACGATCAACACCATGTATTTCCATGTCCATAAGGGTTCTTTAATTTCAGCGGATAATTTTGCTTTCAAGAGCATTCCTCCCATTTCAAATTTTCTTCCAAGGATTCAGGCTTGCCCAGGTAAACAAGCCGTTCAAATTTCTTCCTTAGGAATACCGGACATCTGGCTTAAAAGACCTTTCACCATATCGTCCAAAAACGCGTCACTGATCATTTCAACCAGCTTTCCATCATGATTCACCCGAACTTCCGTCTCTTGACCTAAGACCAATGTATGAAGTTCTTCTGTGGAAGCGGGAAGCCACTGGGGGATTTCCGAATTGTTCGGGTCACCTGTGTGGACAAAAGCCATCACTGTTTCAAAAATTTGACGCTCCATTTTCTCGGTTACCCCCGGCTGCTGAGTACTGGGAACAAACGCCGTATTGTGAAAAACAAACGGAATATCCGCTCCATGTGGCGGAAGCTGACCTCCATACATAGGCCCGTCCAAGTTAAATATATAATCCCAAATAGGCGCGCACCCAGCTGCCGCGCGACGTTTGATGTACTCCAGAGTGTACAGACGGAACATGTAATCCATCCCTAAAAGATCCAGAGGCGTCCTTTCCGGGTAGGCTTTCTGGAACAGGGGAAGTGCTTTTTCCGCCAACTCCTTGCCCCACTTTTCTTCCACGACGTTTTTTGCTTCAGCTTCTGTAATAGAATTCCGATCATACCTCGCCAGACCAAAACCGCTAAACTCGCTGAATGTAGATCCAATCAGCAGAGGGATGTGCGCAGTCTCTTTGCGAAAAGGCACTTCCAGAGGATCACCCACGTAATAGCCATTACGGCAAGGGGTTTCTCCACTGTTGCATTTCTTAGGACGCAGCACACGGCGTACTTGACGAAAAGCTTCCGCAAGCTGAGGATAGGGCATTGTTTCTAATTCCTTCACTGATGAAACACCTGCTTGTTCCATCAGCATTTCCCCCATTTCCTTCCCCGAACCTACACAATCGAAAAGCGCCCCGCCTTGGACTCCACTCATAATCAACCCTTTATGAAAGAGACCGTCAGCAGCAGGAGTTTGCAGCAGTGCAGTCACCTTCATGCCGCCACCCGACTGACCAAAAATCGTGACGTTTTCTGGATCACCACCAAACAAAGCGATGTTGTCATGAACCCACCGCAACGCAGCTACCATGTCAGATGTACCCGCATTGCCGGAATTCTCATATTCTTCCCCAAACTCTGAAAGGTCACAATATCCAAGAATGTTCAGTCGGTGATTGATGGACACAAACACGATATTCCCGTATTTACTAGCACTATGACCTTCATAAGAGACATTTTCCAGGGAGGAGCCCATAGTAAATGCCCCTCCATGTAACCACACCATCACAGGCCGTTTCCCATCATCGCAGGCGGGAGTCCACACATTCAAATTCTGACAGTTCTCATTTTGGACACCGATTCGATGAGCTCCCCCCAAATCGTTTACCAACATTTCTCCTTCCATATTGGGGCATATGTATCCGGCGCCTACTGTTTCCAATATTCCTTCCCAAGGCTCCATTGGTTCAGGTTCATGAAACCTCCGTGCTCTGGCATATGGAATGCCTTTAAAGACCACCACGCCGTCGTACTCATATCCGTGCACCAAGCCCTTATCCGTTTTGACTACTCCAGTCTGCATATCATATCGAAACTTTTTTTCCATGTACAAAACCTCCTGATTATAAACAAAAAGAGCCACGGGAGAATTTCCACCCGCAGCTCTTTTTCCGTTGATTTACCGAGCGTTATACCGATCGCAAGCGTCCTGATAACACTTGGTGACCTCTTCCACATTGTGAGCTTTTAAGGTTTCCCTGAATTCGTCGTGAGAAGTGGTATCTGTTCCCAAAATATATTTCACCATTCGTTCTGCCATCAACGTATTAATATCGGTCATGTAGGTATTCACATACTCATTCTCTTCCTGGCTCAACTTGACGCCTGCAGGAATAGCAATGGTAGTCTCCGCACTGGACCAAATTTCACCCGACTTTGTCTGCATAACTGCACCGTCTCCTGCGGCTGCTTCCTGAACCGCGGTATCCGCAGTAAAGGACTGGAATCCAAAGAAAACACGGCTGGCATAGGGCGCCAGAGCATCCGAAATAGAGAGACCATCCGGATCATGAAGGATGTTTTCCGTAAAGGTGTAGTTGCCATTTTCATCTACTGTATAGGACTCGCCTTCAATTCCGTAATACCGGAAATCCACGCCTTCCTCCGTGTAGTTATAATCCAACCACTTGCACACAATATCGATCTTATCCAGCGCCTGAGTGGTTACAAACATTTCCTGTCCAATGCAAGAATCACTGCTGCACTTGATCGGTTCGTCCCCTTCATTGAGCACTAAACCCGCAAGAGGCTGAAGATCCAGATTTTCATTGGATACATACCCTTGCTTATACAGCTCGTCCCCCATCAGCCAGCTGAACCAGAATCCATAAAACAGGGTCTGATCGTTTTCAAAATTAGAATAGTCTCCAGAAATAACAGGAGAACCTGCAGTGAAATTCTTATCAATAAGCCCTTCTGCATACCAATCTCGCATGGTATCCAGCCAGTCATCCCACCCTTCCGCGAAGGGGGCCAGCATAACAGTGGAGGTATCTTTGTCATACTGCCAATAGTTGGAGGACCAATCTGTATTTACTCCCCAAGCCCAGGAAAGAGTCGTGCCACCATCAGACTCCAGGGTCATAGGAGCAGACATTCCATTCTCTTTGCACTTGACCAGCAGATCATGAAGCTCGTCGATAGTCTCCGGAACATCCTCCCCCATTTTTTCCAAAAGGTCTGCCCGATAGGTGGGGCCCATCATCGCGTCGCTGGGACCAACTCCGTCTTTATCGCCAGTGATAACACGAACAGCATGAATTTTCCCGTCGTCGTAGGTCGCCTGCTTTTTAGCGTCTTCGTTGGAGTTGAGCAGCGTCATATAGTTGGGCATATATTGCTCAATATAATCCGCCATATCCACCAAAACACCATCTTCAATGCCCTGCTCATAGCCGCCAGGATAGGTGTTGGTTCCTGCGGGGAACATAATGTCAAAATACTCTCCCGTTGCTAAAAACTGCTGAAATTTATCAAGCATCTCTGTCTGGGTATAGGTGGTCCAATTCACATGAACATTGGTTGCCTCCTCCATAGCCTGCACTCCGGCAATATCGTTCATGTCCTCTATGATCGGAGAGTCATAGACCAACAACACACTGATCTCTTCCGTTTCCTCACAGATGGGAAGGGTCAGGCCGTTTATGTCTCGAGTTCCTTCTGCTTGACCCGTTTCCGACACGCTGGTTTGGGACGATTCTTCTACAGCATCATCTCCATTTCCAGAACACGCTGTCATACAGGACATCAGCAGTGTCAGCGCTAAAATGGTTGCCAATAGCTTTTTCATTGTTATTCTTCCTCCCTTATTTGTTATATTAACTCTTTACGGCACCCATCGTAACACCCGTCACAAAATATTTTTGGATGAACGGATAGATACAGATGACCGGAAGAGTAGACACCACAATGGAAGCATATTCGATCCCCTTTTTATAGACCGTCATACTGTCTGCCAAATCTGTTGAATTGGATGAGAAATCCGCAGTGGAAGTAATCAAGATTTCCCGCAAAACCATTTGGAGCGGATAAAGATCACTCCTCTTTGGCAAATAGAGCAAGGCGGAAAAATAGTCATTCCATTTGGCTACCGCAGTAAACAGCATGATAACGGAAAATGTTGCCTTGCAAAGTGGAAGAATCACGCTCCACAAAATTCTCAAGTCAGTTGCTCCATCTATTTTCGCCGCTTCTGAAAGCTCCATGGGGACATTTTCCATGGATGTGCGCATGATGATAATATTGAACACACTCAGAGCCCCCGGCACAATCAACACCCACGGAGTATCCGTTAGATGAAGCCACTTCATAACAATATAATTTGGGATCATGCCGCCGTTAAACAACATGGTAAAAGATATCACCATCATGAACCCATTGCGAAAATAAAAGCTTTTCCTAGAAAACACATATCCAGCTATAGTGGTTAAAATCGCTGTAAGGATGCATGTGCTTATGATGTACAATATCGTGTTTAAATACGAATTCCACAGCTTGTCATATTGAAGAATGATCCGATACGCCTGAAAATCAACGTTTTGTAAAGGCCAAAACACCAGACCAGTATGTGTATTCAATGCAGTGGGGTTGCTGATGGAAGCCATAATCATGTGCCAAATAGGAGCCAGACAAACATAAGCAATCAGCAACAAAAGGATGGTATTGATGCCCACAAAAAGGAGACGACTGGGCTTTTCTTTTAGTTTCATAACTGAGTTCTCCTTTCTGCTAAAACATAGAGGTTCCTGAGAGCTTCTTTAAGACCTTATTGGATGTCAGCAAAAGGATTGTACCGATTACGGAGTTGAATAATCCAACAGCCGTTGACAATCCGAAATTTGCATCCTGCATACCCAATCGGTATACGTACGTGTTTATCACATCGGACACTTCATAGTTGGAAGCGTTATATAAAAGCAAGATTCTATCCGCCCCCACCGAAAAAACGAACCCCATACGCATGATAAACATCATCACGATGATTGCGGAAATTCCCGGAAGAGTCACGTGCCACATCTGTTTCCAATAACCTGCTCCATCTACTTTCGCTGCGTCGTACAGTTCCTGGTCCACATTGCTCAGCGCTGCTAAATAGATGATAGAACCATATCCCAGTCCTTGCCACGTTCCCATTAAAATGTAGATTGGGCGGAACCAAGCCGGAAGATTCATTAGGTTTTCACTTACACCACCTGTGGCAAATTTCAACGCTTCAGAAATAACTCCGCCCGATTTTGTAAAAGTGATCACAAGACCTGCAGCTACCACAGTAGACACAAAATAAGGCATATAGCTGATAGTCTGGACTGTTTTCTTAAAGTACTTGTTTTTCACCTCATTCAGCAGCAAGGCAAAAATAATCGGAGCCGGGAAATTGACAACTAAATCTAATACGCCTATAGCCACCGTATTGCGAATTAATCGCCCAATATAAGGCCCTGAAAAGAATTGAAGGAAATTATCCAGGCCTACCCATTTACTTCCCAATACTCCCTTAACAGGAGAGTAATCCTCAAACGCCATCACCAATCCAAACATCGGCAAGTAATGAAACAAAATAAAGTACGCTAAGATCACAAGCAGAAAAACATACAATGCTTTATTCCGCAGGAAATCCACCAGCAAGTTTCGGGGCAGTGCCTTAATCCCCCCTCTGTGATCAAAACTCAAACGCGCAGTTACATTTTTATTCGGTCTGGTTTTTTTCTGTTTCATAACGTCCCCCTCGCCCTCTGTTCTTTTATCACAATAATACAGGAAGTATCATCGATTTTTCTATAAATATAAAGCAACAGATTTTAAAAAAACGGACTTGTTGTTCTGAAATTACAAAAAACCAGTCATACATTATAAAAATTCCGGAATGGATAATTTTTCCTCATAGACTTTATAACTGCCCGCTGTTATACTCTATCTATATACCACAAAGAAAGCTGGAAAACGCTCCCATGGAATGGATAAAACAACTGAAGTTAAAGAATATTTTCAACTATATCACACTCTTTTTACTAATCCCATTCGCGTGTGTATTGGTGTTCCTCTTCGTTTATACAGCCTTTCTTACTGTATCTCACGAGCGGGAATTATTGAATATTGCGGCTGCGGATATTTCTCAGTCTGTAACCGCTTCACTTTCCGGGATATCTGACGGCATGCGTCAATCCACCTATTCCAATGCCTTTACATATTTCAGCAACAGCAGCGACTCAAAAACGGTAGATAAGTATGCCCGTCAATTCTTAAAGGAATGTAAAACCAACCTGTTCCCCTACTCCGAAACCATTGGGATTTTTCTTTACAACGAGCCTTGCGATGCCTTTTATTCCACCTTTCACTACTTTGATGTCCTTTTCCTTGGCCAGAAAGCATCTGCACTGCTATTAGAGAATCCCGAACTGCTTACAGAGCACCGTTCATTTATCAAAACGATCGACGAAAAAACATATTTGTTCTATTCCTACACCAGCCGCTATGGAACATTTATTGTAATGATTGACCCAGAAAAAGACACTAGTCTATCCAACTATAACTCGATCTATGAAGAATCCGCCCATTTTTTCTTTTCTGAAAACGCCATTTCAGAAAAGAACAGTTTCGATCTTTTGGTTGACGAGATCCCTCTATATTTGATCTGTGAATATGAAATTCAATTTACGCTCTCAACTGTGCAGATCGTTTTATTGGGAGTCATTCTTTTACTTTTGATCATCATTCCAGCTTCTCTTTGGTTTTTAACTCGATTGGTGACAAAACCGCTTAGGGTGATTACAGAATCTATGGAGGTTATTACCGCGGGGAATTTAGACTACCGAATTCCTCAAATCCAAAACACAATCAATGATATTGCTTCCTACGGAAAAGGAATCAACATGATGCTTGACGCAATCCAACAGTATAAGGAAAACGATTTTCAAAGCCGCATGGACGCTACTCAAGCAAAATTACAGTACCTGCAATTACAGATACGCCCTCATTTTTATCTGAATTGTATGAAGAACATCAATTCTTTGATTGACCTAAAAGAGTATGACAAAGCGAAAACGCTGGTATATACACTTTCCAGTTATATCTCTCACGCTTTTTCCGACATAAAAGGGTTCATCCCCATCCGAGAAGAACTTCAAGCCATTCAAAGTTATGTAGATCTCTGCCGTGCCCTAGGGAATAATATCCGTCTAGACTTCAAGCTCAGTGGTCATTGCATGGATATGGACTGCCTTCCCATGTCACTTTTGACCTTCGTTGAAAACAGTATTAAACATTCAAAAAATGGAACCACACTCCAACTATCGATCAGCGTCGAATCAATTATATCGGCAGATGGAAAGAGAATGGTACGATTTCAACTGCAAGACTCAGGGGGAGGCTTTCCTGAACAAGCTCTCCAAGAGTTTGAGCATTTGGACCCGGCCAAAACAGTTTACCGGCGTACCCATATCGGGATTGCCAATGTACGGTACCGGTTGTATCTAGGGTATGGAGATCAAGCTACTCTACAATTACGCAACGAAAACGGATGCGCAATAGTCCAGATCGTCACACCATGTACTCAAGAATCTGAAAGGAGACTGTATGAATATTTTGATCGTGGATGACCAGCCAAATGTACTTGCCTCTCTCGCAACAACCATTGACTGGGAAAAAACGGGCATTGATGATGTTTACACCGCCAGTTCCTCTTTAGCTGCCAAATCTATTCTCATGGAAAAACAGGTGCATATTCTTCTGACCGATATTGAAATGCCTATGGAAAACGGTCTCAAACTGATTCGTTGGATCCGCGACCAACAGCTTCCCGTTGAATGTATTCTTATCACTTCTCACACAGATTTTCTCTATGCCAAACAGGGTATTGATCTTGGAGTTATCGACTATGTAGTTCAGCCGGCAAAAAACGAAAGCATTCTGCGCGCAGTACAAAATGCCATTAAAAAAATCAGTTCTCGCAACACCATGATGCAAGAACTTCAAGTTGGACGTTTTTCAAATTACGAAATCAACAACGCATGCAAGCATTTTCTTAAAACTTGGCCGGCAAATGACAATTCTCCTGAATTTGCTGGACAAATTCAAGAGAAACTCAAGAGACTAAATGAATTGGGTTTTCATTGTTCTCAAACAGATCCTTGTACCCTTTTTTGACGAACGTTGAAGAATGGACTAGTTTGCCGCTTTCAGAATTTGAACTTCGCAATTCCTACAACACCATTGTCCAATCTGTTTTTTCCTTTCTAAAAGGTTCTGCAACCACCTACTATGAAGATGGTTCCCACTTGATCACTTTGCTTTCCATCTCTTCCACTGAGGAGTTGGAACCGTACTTTAAGAATATTCAACACCAAACCGAAGAATCGTTAAAATGTTCTGTCAGCATCTATTACTGCTGTGTTTCATTCCTTGATCTCTTGTCAGCATACCGCTTAATTTCCGGTATGGAATACTTAACCGAAACCGACACCACCCCTCGAATAGTCCAACTTTATCTCACCGCTGAACAAAAGAACTTGGACCAAGCATCTCATCATTTCAGAGAGTACTATGAAAAAATTGAATCCTATATTCAGTTGCACATTTCGGAACCAATTACAAGGCAAGCTATCTCCGAAAGTATTCATATTTCTCCTGATTATATTTCCCATATTGTTCGATCCATTGCGGAATGCTCCTGCAAAGAACTGATAACCCATGAAAAAATGAAGTATGCCCGCAACCTGATTGAAAACACATCACAGCCTATCGGTAACATCGCCATTGCCTGTGGGTATGATTCCTTTGCCTATTTTAGCAAGGTCTATAAAGCCACCTATGGTGTCAGTCCAAGAAGAGACAGGAAATAAGGTGAAACACCTTACAGAATATCCTATTCCCTATGTTTTCAACCTTAGTCAAACCATGGGACATTTAGAAAAAGAAAA